>CALKNI010000208.1 GCA_938091115.1 uncultured Pirellulaceae bacterium
AAGATCGGTTTTATTCGCTAAAATTGACATGTGTAAAGGATAACTGTTTCGCCTGTCTCTTCCAGTAGCCAGCGCTAAACACTACCGATGTCAAACCGATTTTCGCCGATTAATTCAGGATCCAACCGTGGCTTACAAAACAAGTGATTTTCGAAAAGGTCTCCGTGTTCAGATTAACGGTGAGCCGTACATCATGACGAGCATGGAATTCAAAAAACCCGGGAAAGGGAGTGCTCTCTACATCTGCAAACTCAAAAACTTGCTTCGTGGCACAACGCTTGACCGGACTTACAAAGGAGGCGACTCGCTCGAAGAGGCTGACATCGTTGAGACAGATGTTCAGTACCTCTACAAGCAGGGAACTTCGTACGTCTTTATGGACAAAGTGAATTTCGAACAATACGAGCTGTCTGCTGAGCAAATTGGTGATGACTGGCGTTATTTAAAAGACAATATGGATTGCCAGATGACGTTTTTCAGTGGTAACCCAATTATCATGACTCCGCCCAATCACGTTGAGTTACGGGTCGAGTATTGTGAACCTGGCGCGAAAGGCGATACATCGACGAATGTTCGCAAACCGGTTAAAGTCGAAACGGGAGGAGAATTCCAAACTCCAATTTTCGTCAATGAAGGCGACGTCATCAAAATTGATACGCGTACCGGCGAATATGTCGAACGTGTCAAGAGCTAGACAAAATTCAGAATCTTTCTGAGGCTAACTCGCCCCTTGAAAACTGAATTTTAAGTGGATCACGCCACTCTCCCCCTCAAAAGGATGAGTGCGCGACCCTTCGGTTGGATCTGAGAAATATTTCTCCCAAGCTGACCTCATTAAGCTGACGGTCCGACCGGTTTAAGGTACTCTAGAAGTGACGCTGACCACTACAACTGCCATTAGTGAAGACGGCAGTTCATCCAATGGCTCGACGTTCGACACCAAACCTGAAACACCAACTCCTCATTTCGCGCAGATGGGTCTATGAAAGTTCAATTCTGGGGTGCGGCTCAAACCGTAACGGGATCAATGCATTTGATCCATCACGACGGTAAAAAAATTCTGCTCGATTGCGGACTCTATCAGGGTCGGCGAAAAATTGCTTTCGATAAAAATCGAAAGCTACCTTTTGATGCAAAAGAAATTGACATCGTCATTCTCTCACATGCTCATATCGATCACAGTGGCAACCTTCCTTCGTTGGTGAAGTCGGGGTTCACCGGCCCCATCTATGCAACTTCCGCTAGCCGGGATTTAGCAGCAATCATGTTGCTCGACAGTGCTAAGATTCAGACCAATGACGTCAAATACGTCAACAAAAAGCGAAAAAAGAAGAATCAGCCTCCGTTCCACCCTCTCTACGAAACGCTGGATGCGGTACAGACGCTCCGACAATTCAGAACGGTTGAATATGACCAGCCATTCTTCCCGTTGCCCGGGGTTGAAGCTCGTTTCCATGTCGCTGGTCACATGCTTGGAGCGGCAATTGTCGAAATCAATCTAGACGCCGAACATCCAGACTCCCCACCCACTCGCCTTGTTTTCAGCGGTGACATTGGCCGCCCCAACATGCCGATCCTTAAAACACCGGTCTCCGTCCCCGGAGTTGACTACCTAATCATGGAAGCCACTTATGGTGACCGTGTGCATCCCGCCGGCGGCGATGCTAAAAAGACGCTTCTGGAAGCGGCTCATTCCGTTTACAAATCGAAAGGCAAGCTCATCATTCCGGCTTTCTCGGTGGGGCGAACCCAAGAAATTGTCTATCGTCTCAATCTGCTCGCCGAAGCAGGGGAACTGCCACCCATAAAAGTGCATGTCGATAGCCCGCTTGCCGTGAATACGACAGATATCTTTCGAGAACACGTTGAGTGCTTTGATGACGAAATGATCAACGCCATACTTTCAGAAGAAGACGAGGATCCATTAAACTTTGGGAATCTACACTACATTCGAAGCGTCAAAGAATCAAAAGCGCTTAACGAGTCTAACGAGCCCTGCATTATCATTAGCGCTTCAGGAATGTGTGAAGCTGGCAGAATTCTTCACCATTTAAAAAATAATATTGAAAAAAGTAATACCCTAATTTTATTTGCCGGTTACCAAGCACCCCATACCCTTGGTAGAATCCTGCTCGACCGTTCGCTCGACAAAGTCAAGATTTATGGTCAGGAATACAAAGTGAATGCTCAAGTTTGCAAACTACAGGGCAGTAGCGGGCACGCTGACCAGCAAGAGCTTCTCGATTGGGCCGAGCAAACGGGACGAGATGGCAATTTGAAGAAGATTGCACTGGTTCATTGTGAACTCGACAGCGCAACGGAATTCAAGGCTAAGCTTGAGCAGAAGCAACTTGGACCGGTTATTATTCCGGCTCCCGGTGAAGAAATGCTGATGCAATAAAGTAGTCAGTCATTGCATCCTGTAAACATCGAGCCGCAATCAACTTTCGATTGCCTCTTCATTTCTAACATTTTGTTTGGTTAAAATAATGAGATCATCTACTTTCATCGCGGCCCTCGCGATTACCTTGACGGCGCTAACACTAAACAACGGGAATGTCGTTTCGGGGCAGGAACAACCCAACATTGTGATGATCATCTCCGACGATCAGGCGTGGACGGACTACTCTTTTATGGGACATGAGTCGATCAAGACTCCTAACCTAGATCAACTCGCCAAAGAAAGCGTCGTTTTTAGACGAGGTTATGTCCCGACCGCTCTTTGCCGACCTTCTCTTATGACCATGATCACTGGCCATTACGCTCACCGTCATGGAATTACCGGAAACGATCCGTCTCCTAAATATGCCCCTTCCGGTACTGATCTCAACAAGACCCAACGGGCTGAGTTGATTGCCAACGTCGACAAATACCCCACACTTCCTCGCCAACTTGCTGAAGCTGGCTATCTTTGCCATCAATCAGGAAAGTGGTGGGAAGGTAGTTACAAACGCGGTGGTTTCACTCACGGAATGACTAGAGGATTCCCCGAAAAAGGCGGAAGACATGGCGATGATGGGTTGAAAATTGGGCGCCAAGGACTAGCCGCCGTCACCGACTTCATCGATATGTCAATCGAAGAAAAAAAGCCTTTTTTCGTATGGTACGCGCCATTCTTGCCCCACACACCACACAATCCACCCAAACGCTTACTCGAAAAATATTCAGTCGACGGCCGGCCGGTCACGATCGCCAAATATTATGCCATGTGCGACTGGTTCGACGAAACCTGCGGGGAACTTATCGACCATCTCGACAAAACCAACGTCCGCGATAATACGCTCATCGTTTATGCCTGTGACAACGGCTGGATTCAAAGTCCAGATTCCCGGCGGTACGCACCGCGTTCCAAACAAACTCCCTACGAGGGCGGCATCCGCACTCCAATCATGTTCTCTTGGCCAACCAAAATTAAGCCTGCAATGCGAAAAGAACTATGCAGCACCATCGATTTGGCTCCCACCATTCTAGCAGCCGCTCAGCTACCACAAAACGCTACGTTGCCAGGCCTAAACTTGCTTCCAAATTTGGAGACTGCCTCACCCTTCGAAAGAAAGACGATTTTTGGTGAGTCCTTTGCTCATGACATTGCAGACATCAACAAGCCAGAAGCATCTCTGTTATTCAGATGGTGCATCACAGACAAATGGAAATTGCTGCTAACGTATGATGGCGAAGTCAATCGCTACCAATCGACTCACCCTCGAACCGAAAAACGCCCGCAACTGTTCAATCTGGATGCAGACCCCTCGGAATTAAAAAATGTTGCTGCAGACCACCCGGAACGAGTCGCTTCCATGGCAGCAAAAATTGAAGACTGGTATCCCTTAACCGAACGAAAAACGATCACCGAGTTCTAGGAAGCAATTCCAGAAGACGAAGCCTTAGCGTCGGTGACAGTATTAAATAGACGCAACAACTTGGCGTTTATTTACCGGAACAAAAAACCCTAAGCACTCCTTGAGCGCTTAGGGTTGCTATCTGTTTGAATTAACCGGTCTACTACTCCATTGGAGGGCGAGCTTGGCGAATAACCGCCCCCTGGTTCTCGCTCATCATGAGTATGGAGAACTTAACGATCCCGTCTAAACTGGCGTTACTCTGCGAGACGTAATCGAACCGCCCACGTAGGTCAGTGTATCCATCTTTATGAAAGACGACCTTTCCATCTGCCGACTTGGCGTAAACCTTCACATAGGTTTTGGCAATCGGTTTACCCGTGGAAGCTTCACTCACCTTGAGCTGCCCAAACTTCTCAACCAGCTGTATATCAAGGGAGTGAGCAAAGTAGGGAATTGAGCGGGTTTGATCACCACCCACTAACTCAACAAGGACATTCTTATTCTGCATCTCAACGGGTAATTCGAATTCATGAATTCTCTTACCCCCTTCCACTTGAGCTTTCGCATCATCATTCGTTTTATTTAGACTAACTTGCTGCGAATAATTTGGGCGGATCAATGAAAACCCATCAAGATTATCTTGAGCAAACGGACTTCGACTGAATAGCAATTCAACGTCCATTTCGTAAAGATTCACAGTCAAGTCGTCGAGGTTTTGAAAATTGATTTTGGCAACACCGTTTTCAACTTTGAAATCAAAACTGGGGGCCTGTGCAGCCATTTCAGTTTGAACTTCAGCATTGTCTTTTGGATCAACCGTTGTCGCAGAAGCACCGTTAATTTCATCAACCTGCGCGAGAATTTGCTTAAAACGATTGGCCCATCTAGGAACAGGATGATCCGCCCAAACAGCCGCTTTTTCAGCGGCCGATTTTGGATCAGCACGATACATGTCGAGATAAGCATCGCAGTAATCATACTGGAGCTTCGAATCCAGATTTGTTTTTGAAACTTTTCCAAATTGTCCCATCGCAGTCTCAATGCGATCCTGCAGCAAAAGATAGTACGTCAGAGCCAATTGGTCATCAGCTGTCAACGTTCGACGGTTTGAAAGAACCGTCAGTAAACGATTGTACTGGCTCGCAAATTCCGGATTCAAAATCTTACGGGTTGCACCCAATTGATGCGCCCGAGCATTCACGAGTGGAGAATACTCTTTATGGGAGTACCAATTTCGCTCTACTGGATCAATTGAGAGTAAATCCGATTGAAAAGAAACCCCGCACAAACTAATTAGTTTATTCGCATGCGATAAAAACTCTTTTATCGCGACAGGGTCATCGTGCTTAACAGAATACGCCCATAAAACATTGTCATAAGCACACCGAGCACGGAGCGTATCGATAGTTCTTGCAAAAAAGGCTTTGTCCTTCATTCTGAATGCGATGGCAGAGAGCTTGAGACGCAGGACGTTCTCACGATTCAAAAAGTCGATAACATCATCATTGGTTCCATTTTGCGACACGAATTCCCAAGACGTTTTATCAACCTCCGCAGGACGATCCACAACTTTGAACGTGACCGGATCTGCAACCGCAATGACCCTTTCCTTGGCAGAGACATGAGCAGGATAGTGTTCAAAATCGCCTGCTTCTGGGAAATAGAATGAGTATTCAAACGTTGCAGTGCTAAACGCCTCAAGGCTCATTAACACAGTCCGGGTTTCCCTCGAACCGCTTGATGTCATTGAACCGCTGGGAATCTGCATTAGCAATTCAACACTCATTGGTGTCGAGGTTGGATTAGTCAAAACAACCTGAGAACCATACAGCGTGTGCGCCAAGAAATCATCATTTACGAACTTATCAAAACGCACACCATTTTCATATCGATAGCGATCATTCTTTTGAAAGAAATTCTCACTTACAAGAACCGTAGAGTTTCCTCTCTCAAAAATAGCGTCCTTCACTTGTTGATGTAAAACGATGGTCGGACCGGCAGCTTTATAGGTCATCGAATTATCAACAAACTCAAAATTCTGTTCAGGCTCCTCGAAAGGTAAATCAAGGACGGCCAGAGCCAACATCATCTCTGTAAAATTCCTACTTGACTCGGCAAAATAGGGCGAAAGAAATGCACCCTCGCGATGACTCGCATAGTCCCGCCAAAATCGATTGCTCGACACCAATGCTGAATTTTGTGCTTTAGGAATTAACTGATAATAGTTGTTCTCCATCCACTCCATCGTCGGTGCGACTCGCGTGTACAGCCTTGCTGAATTATTTCTGGCGCGTGCGAGTTCTTCTGCCTCCGAGAACCACATCTTATCCATTTGCTGTTCTTGGAGCTGTCGTTTACCCTTAGCTATAGAATCCTTCTTTTTGCCCGACTGCATTTTTGCTTGAGAAGACTCTCTACTATTTGCGCTAAATTTCTTTTCAACTCCATTCATTGATTCACTCACCATATCATCAGACTCTGCATCCTCAGTTACTGTCCTCCCGAGAAATCTACGCTTATCTGCTTCCATTGCATATCTAGGAGTAAAGCCACCTCCGCCAGCGCTGAATCCGCCACCACCCATCCCTCCGCCACCTTCAACTCCGCGGTCACCATATCCGCGCCCATTCTCGAATACCTTTTCTTTGCCAGCAGCAGGTCTGGGCTGTCCGATACCACTCCCAACACCTTTGCTCAACGTTGCCTTGGCAATCTCGGCCATTGCCGACTCATCCATACCGCGACTACGAATTGAGCTATCAAATAAACGGTCCAATTCAGATCGCGGCGTTGGGTTTAAAAAATAGGATTCATCAATATTCCTAGTGATTTCATCTTTCCGTTCCTCTAGTCGCTGCGAGAGCAATATCTTCTCAAAGGCATTAAGCCGCGCATACTCCCAGGGTTGAGCAAATCGATTCAAATCCTCTTTTAATAACCAAAGATCCACAAACGTTCGCTCTCGTTTATTTTTCAAAAACGGCAAGATAACGGATTCAAAAAATTCATAATCTTTCTTCATCAAGAAAAAATTAAGTTCGTGGCACGCAAATTCTGAATAGAGCCGTTGCTTTTCAGTCGGTGACCTGTCTTTCCAAGTCAAAATGAAATCAAATTTTGCTAAGTTAGACGCTGGATTCAGTGCAAGCATAAGCTGGAACGCGTCTCCCAAATCATCAAACTGCTGAAATTTAGCGGATACCAAATCTTCGATAACGAGAGTATCGCCCGCCGACAATTTCTCCATCTGCTTCGATTGAGAGAAATGCTGAGCAGGATCTAACGCTTTCGCCAATCTGGCATCACGTGGAGCCAATTCACGAGCAGGAAAGTCAGCATTCCTCTGGACCGTCTCAAATGCATTGACTGCTACAAAACGGAGATGCTGATTTGGCCCAAGCTTATCTCGATCAATCGCGACAACACCATTCTCATTTGGACGCAGGTTAGCCAACAAGATGGAATCGTTTCCGAGATAGTCAAGATTCGCAAAGTCGGCATCAGTTTTAGATTTGGAATCCTTGCGAGCGGAGCGGGCACCCGATCCTCCAAGATCTCCACCCATTCCTCCAAACGAATCTCCATCCTTCGCCGTCTGAACATCATTGTCAGTTCCTCTTACCTGCCAAGGATTGAGGATTAAGGAAGGACGATCCAGCATATTACCGGGGAATTTCATCGCATATTTTCGATTTAAAATATATTGGTATTCATCACCAATAATTCTTCCTTCTTGATAAACCGACCGGCGATTTCCAGGCTGATACGCCCAAGGCTCTATATCACTAATTTTAGAAAATTCGTCAAAAGCATTGAAGGCAGCTTGATAACGATTAACAAACACATGAACTCGTGTGTACTTATTCGAATTTTCCAACTGGAGTCGAATCTTCTCCTGATTCGAACTGATCCTCGAGATCTGAAGGGCAGGGGAGACACGTGTTTCAAGATGACGTTTTTCGCCAACAATCGTATTACCGGCGTCAACGCCTTTAACTACGCGAATGTTTATCGACTGATATTTCTGACCCGCACGTTGACGTGGGTAAGTCAATCTCAATTGGTAATCACCTCGCGGCAAATCAGAGATCTTAACGAGACCATTCTCGACTTTCACCAATTTAAAATAGTCCTTTACAAATGAATTGCGCCGCAATTCCATTAGCGAGATGTAATTTCGATCCGCTTTTGTGACACCGGCAGGAGCGGGCAATTCAACCTCACCACCTACGCGGACATGTATTGTCTGAGCATAGGCCTGATCCTGAGTCGCCAAGGGCCAATTTTTCTTCTTATCCCCATCGCGATACTCAACCGTAATTTCCGCTACATTGGTAAGAGGCCCAAGCCCGACAAGACCATCAACGTCCGATTGAAGATCCGCCACTACCGGATTTTTAAACTCACTTTTTAAAACCTTAATCCGCACGGGTTGCCCGGCACGACGCTCACCATTTTTCCCAAGTATCTCCAGAAAATACCCGGCGTTTGTCGGTAACAAGTGGATATCTTCAATCGTGTCTGATTTATCAATTCCATTAAACTGATAATTCCGCCTAGCAATCATTCGCTGAGTCTTATTCTCGCTAACAACTTTTAGATCTGCAGAAAGCTCAAGTGAAACGGAACTTAACCGCGGGGGAACAACAAATTCACAAATCGTTTCCATTGCCTCACTTAGCTTCAAACCGTCAATCACTTTCTTGGTCGCAATCCCGTCTAAATCTGTTGCGGTAACGACTAACTTTGGTGATTCGAGCATTGAGACAGGCACAGGATTGCCTCCGGCAATTTTCAGCGAAGGTCGAATCAATACCTTGGCTTTATTACTTCGCGTCAAACTTTCCCTGTCCAAATAAATTGCTGCTTCAAATTGATACTTCTCTCCGATGTGGTTAAAGGACTGGAGGCAACTGAAATCTCCCTCGGTCACCACTGCCGCCACGGTACCGGGTTGGGTTGAAAAAGGGAGGGCAATCCTTCCTTCTTCATCGGGTTCATAAAGTGAGCCATCCACCCACAAATTAGCATCCTTCACAACCTTGCCAATCTCATTCGTAACCGTGAATTGCAGACCCAACGGCGTTACGGAAGCCGAGAAATGCAAACGTCCCTTACGGATTAAAGCACGACTACTTTTCCCCTGAGCAATAAAATCAACTACGTAGACACCACGTTTCCGCATTTGCGGAAACTTGAACTCATGTCTTTGGCGAATTGCGGGGGGGAATTTATAAGTAAAGGTCTCCTCATAATTTGGAACTAATCCATCGAGATTAATGTCAGTATCTACTTCTTTCCCGTTCGTCCGATAGTAGTTTCCAGTGTTAATTTCAAAGATCTTAACGATCAACTTCGGAACGTTTTTTAAATTCAATGATAACGAAACATCGTCATCCGCTGAGAATTGTTCTTTGTTGTCAGCTGCAAACTCAATATCAACGCGTTCGAGAATCTGTTTGTATTGATCCGGCGAGAGTTTAGACGCCCATTGCTCGGCGTCGCCAATCCCATTGAGAATTTTCACCATGGCAAATTGTTGCCCAAGGTAAGTCTCTTGAATGTAAGGAGTGAACTGTGAAACGCCATCTGCGTCGCGCAGAAAATGATGCAAATAATCCTTCACTAAAAGTTGATCGTTCGCCACCGGCGGCAACATGATCCGATCTGAGTAATTGGCTTGCAAATTGGCGATAGTCTGGCTCTTCTTATTTCTCAAGAGCACTGGATTAATATAAGCGGCACGCTTGGGAAGATTGAGATACTCCACAAACAAATCCAAGTTGTAAGTCCCCTGACTTCGATCGAGCTCGAGCATACGATACAACACACAAGCTTTGAGCGAGTTAAAATTAGCATTGAGGGGAGTAACAAATCTCTTCAAGCGTTCCAGATACTTTCGGTACTCGATCTCATTTGTCGTCCACTCCACATCTTCGGAGGGGTAGAGTTTTTTCAAATAGATATCGACATAACTATCAATGGTATTCGATTTTGGATAACGCTTGGCAAGTTCATCCATTTGCTCCAATGTCATCAATCGATGAATTCCCATAGAGCCGAAACCTTTGCTGTACGGCTCAGTTAAATCCGCAGCAATGAGTTCGACTAAATTTGGAAAATCCGGATGCTGTAAGCGCTTCAATAAATCTCGCCGTTTAGCTGCGTCCAATTGATTCGGAGACAACAGCCTTAAACCTCGTTCGGTGAAACCGCCAGTCAATTTGGACGAATTTAATGCCGCCTTTATTAGCCGGTCATTAGCAAGCAGTTTTTGATCAAACTCAGTCGGATAATTTTGCGCGGTCTGCGGTAATTTTTGCCGATGCGCAAAATAAAGATTCAGTTCCTTGGTTAGAAAATCCAGTGTCGCTTTGGGGTTACTATTATATCTTAAAAGAGCCTGACGATTACGAATTACACGGTAATTCTTCTCCTCGCCAAGACGCTTTCTCCATTTAGACAGAATCTCATCAACCTTCTCGTACTGTTCAAGGTTTTGATAGTGGAGCGCGTGAAAATAATAATAATCACTTGTGCCGGGAACCATTTTTTTCAGGACAGATTCGCGATTCGAAGAAAGTACAAACTCTTCAAGAACACCTATTTCCTGACCAAGTAATTGCTTGCCATCTGAAAATTGCAGAAAACCAATGAACACAGACAAAACTAAGGCGTTATTCGTTAACAATCGCAGCATCCTGAACTCCCACATTTGATTCTTAAAATTGGTCAGATTTCAACCTTACTAAGGCCCTTTGACACACCTTCAGCCTCTAACTACTTATACGCTTAAAAGCGGTTGACCGTTATCAAACCTAGACTCCACATCGATCAATTCAACTTTTGACTCTGAGTTTCACGAATGATTCTCTATTTTGTTAGGATATTTGTTGGTTTTTCATCTAAAACCGTTATTTCTTTGTAAAAACAAAGGTAATCGTCACTCAAAACCTCAGCAAACGAGAATTGCATGCTCTTTCGGAACCTCAACACTCCCGCCCCATCCGCCACTACCTGGGAAGATCTCGCCTTTGGAGCGCCCACAATTATCGGTTTTGCAGAATTATGTAGGCAGAGGATTGCCTCTCCGCCCAAGACCTTGAATGAGGACTCCGATTTAAACGATGAACTCGGTGTTGAAGCCAAAGCAATCCTTGCGGCCGCGGCCAATCGCGGCACGATCGACATCCGCGCTAACAAAGATTCATTCAACTCGGCAGAACGTTTTTTAGCGGTTTGCGTAGAATCCGAGCTTGAGCATCGTCTGCTCTTTCTCCAAAAAGAAAATCCAGAACAAACCGTCAAGTTCCTGGAAGGCTTTCGCCAACTCTGCGAACACGGCTTAGTTATTCACCACCTCCAGCGAGATTTCTCGCTTTCGGCTCTAGGTTTTCAATTTGCCCGAACTCTCGATACTTCCGACTACGAGTCAATTTTAGAGTTTGCAAGCGAAATTGATCACTAAGCGGATTCACCTCAACAGCAGCATTCTGGCAACAGGCACAAAAAAAGCCCGCTGTATTTTCAACAGCGGGCTTTGTAATTCCAATTGTTCTCTTATTCTTCTTCGCTGGTCGTCGACTCTGCTTCACCAGCAGCTTCATCAACTGCTGGTGCTTCATCAACGACTGGAGCCTCCGCTTCATTTGTTGGCTCGGCGTCGTCGTCAACAAAAGCCGGTTTCTGACTGACCTGAGAAACACGATCATGCACACCCACGAATTCAAGAATCGCTTGAGTTCCAGCATCACCCAATCGCGGCTCAGCCAAACGAAGAACCCGAGTGTATCCACCCGGACGATCAACGAAACGATGGGCAACATCATCGAACAGGATCTCAACCGCCTCTTTGTCACGCAGCATTGCGAACACGCGACGCCGTGCGGTAACCGCGGGAGCCATTGCAGCGACCCACTTTTTCCAGCTTTCACTTTCGCGCCACTGCCTCCACGCTTCTGTATTTCGCTCAGCGTCCGTTGCAAATTCTTCAGCCGCCTCTTCGTGAGGGATCGAATTCTTTGCAATCGTGATGCACTTTTCAACGAGAGGCTTAACCTCTTTCGCTTTTTGGATCGTCGTTACGACTCGCCCCTTAAAGCGCGGAGGATTTACAACGGATTTACCATCAGCCATGGTCAAACCCTCGTAGTACGAATCGTCTCGTTCGGTCAAAAACAAGCCAGTCGCGAGGTTTCGAAGCATTGCTTTGCGATGACTGGAAGATCGCCCCAAGCGTCTTCCCTTTTTCTTATGTCTCATTGGTACACCAAAAAGTCTGTTGTCTAATTTTTTCTATTTTTGTCTTCAACCAGATGCGCTATCCGCGGTCCAGCTCCCAACGTGACTCGTCAAAGTAAGACAAGTCGTTTTAATTGTGGTCTACGAAATCTGTGGTGCAGGAGGAACTTTCATTCCCAAATGAAGCCCCAACTCACTCAACAACTGGCGGACTTCCACCAAAGTTGTTTCACCAAAATTTCGTATTTCCATTAACTGGTCTTCATTTCGCTGAACCAGATCTCGGACCACGCCGATCCCGGCGTACTCAAGACAGTTACTGGCTCGCACTGAGAATCTCAGTTCGGAAATTGGCATGTTCAATTTCGCTTCCAAGGCCGCATCAATGCCACCCTTGCTGCGTGGCTGTGAATGGACCTGTGCACCCAACTCCGAATATTGAACGAACGGGTTCAGGTGCTTGCGAGTGATCTTAGCGGCTTCGACAACAGCCATCTCAGGATGAATCGATCCGTTGGTCCAAACTTCCAAAGTCAACTTGTCGTAGTTCGTCTTTTGACCAACACGAGTCTCTTCAACATCGTAGCGGACACGAGTCACCGGACTGTAAACCGCATCGATTGGAATGATCCCGACTTCGTGATCTCGGCCACTATGCTCAGTCGCTGGAACATAGCCACGGCCATTCTCAACAACCATCTCCATCATAAACGGAACATCATCAGTGAGCGTCACCAAAGTGTGATCAAAATTGATAATTTCAACGTCACCACCGGTCTGAATGTCAGCACCTGTGATTGGACCAGCCGTGCTTTTTTCGATCGTAATGACTTTCATTTGATCGGTGTGATTTTTAACGATCAAAGACTTCACATTCAGCACAATATCCGTAACGTCCTCAAGAACGCCAGGGATCGACGAAAACTCGTGGTTCGCACCTCGAATCTTCAATTGCGTGATCGCACTGCCTTCGAGGCTTGAAAGCAATACGCGGCGAAGACTGTTCCCGATCGTGGTCCCAAATCCCCGCTCGAAAGGTTCCGCCATGAACTTTCCGTAGGTGTTTGTAAGAGTCTTACGATCGCAATCTACAACGCTTGGTAATTCCAAACCGCGCCAACGAACGTGCATTGAGGATCTCCGTTAAAGGTCAATCTTGAATCAAGGTCAATCTTGAATCACTCGCATTCGAGATTGTAATTTCTGTGAATTGAATAAGCTGAAAGTTTGTTCGCCCCGACCAATGTCCGTCAAATAGAGGGACAGCCACTCCGAGACAATCGCAGGCTAGACACCAGCGAGATCGGCCAATTAAACGCGTCTCTTCTTCCGTGGACGACAACCATTGTGAGGAATTGGCGTGCAGTCTTCAATCGATTTGATATTCAAACCGGCAGCTTGCAACGCTGTGATCGCACTTTCCCGCCCGCTGCCAGGACCCTTGACGCGGACATCAACTTCCTTGACACCGAACTTCAGAGCTTTGTCCGCTGCCTGCTGAGCGGCACTCTGCCCGGCAAACGGCGTACTTTTGCGGCTGCCTTTGAAACCACACGTTCCGGCACTGGCCCAACAAAGAGTTTCCCCTTTGGTATCAGTGATTGTCACGGTCGTATTGTTAAATGTCGCCTGAATGTGAGCAATACCGTAAGTAACGTTACGGCGAACTCGACGTTTTTTTGTCTTTGCCACTGCTTGCTTTCTCCGCTTTCGTAACGCGTCAACGAACGCGTTTTACTGTGTTTAATTTTTCTTGTGTTGAATCTACAGGCTGTGATAAAAACTCCAAGCCCAAGCCTCGAGTTCCATCAACAATTAACCAAGGATTACTTGAGGTCCTTGACGCCTTTCTTTCCTGCAACGGTCTTTTTAGGACCTTTTCTTGTTCTCGCATTCGTCTTGGTCCGCTGACCGCGAACTGGCAATCCGACTCGATGCCGAATCCCTCGGTAACATCGGATGTCACGAAGCCGGCCAATGTTTTGCTGCACTAGACGCCGCAACGGACCTTCGACCGTGTAATCGCGTTCGAGAATCGTTGCAATCCGGCCGATTTCTTCATCAGTCAAATCTCGCGCTCGTTTATCCTGATCAATTCCCGCCTTATGACATAAGTCACGAGCAGTCTGATTGCCAACACCGTACAAATAGGTAAGCGAAATAACAGCTTTTCTGTCATTCGGAATGTCAACACCCAACAAACGCGGCATACGATTTCTCCAACGGACCTGAACGCAGGTCGACTACATAAATGTTCTGATTAATAAAGTCTAATGTCTTTTGTTCACTAAGTTGAGCACCACACTAATCTGTGATGACCCATTTCCTCGATCGGGCATTCTCCCCAAACGGTCGTTGCCTCCTCACGCCCCGTCTGGGCGCACTCGAGGCTAAATTTTCAATCCTTTGAGTAGGAGTTCCATCCATTGAAACCCTGATCGCTCTTACAACCAACCTTTTGGCTGCGCTGCAAGAATCTAACCCTGACGCTGTTTATGGCGCGGGTTGGTGCAGATTACGTATACTCGGCCCTTACGCCGAACAACCTTACAATTCTCGCAAATTCGCTTCACGCTAGCGCGGACTTTCATCGAAGTTCTACTCGCTCTTATTCATCTTGTTTAAAGCCCACCAGTATAGGAATTTAGTGGCAATTATCACAAGGGCCAATCTGGATGTAATTCGTTATTTTCCTAGGTCACACCAATTTATCGCCTTGAAGGCGAGCTTAGCTTCAATCGGATCCTGTAAACAAGTGACCAAATCGCCCCTTTTCCCCGCAAAAATTCAATATTGGCGCTGAATCCTTGCCGAATTGGCAGTTTTGGACCGCGGAGCCAGTTTTTAGCGTTTTAATTGTTTCTGTGACAAAAATAATCGCCACGCGCCAGAAAACGGTGTGCTCTTCCCTCTTTCAGACCTAAAACAGCCCATTCCTCCACATTCCTCAGCACTTCAGCCCGTTCGAAGATCCACCAAATGAAAGCCAAGCTTCCCTAAATCCGCGCCCAGCGCCCCTGGCTCTCAAAAAATTAAACGTCTGCAAGATCCAAACTCTGCCACAAATACCAACAGGCCACGGTCGAATAGGGACGCCAGGGTTTAGAGATTTCAAGCATTTTTGACTTACTGGGAAGTTCATCGAACTGATAATGAGTGGCGATCGCGTTTTTGATTCCTAAGTCGTCGTAAGGAAAAATGTCCATTCTCCCTAAAGAAAACATCAAAAACATTTGAGCCGTCCAGACCCCAATTCCTTTGACCTGGGTCAGTATTTCAATCACGGCATCATCAGACTGATGCTGCAAGCCTTCTAGCACAACAGCTCCGGAATGCACTTTCTCGGCGAGGTCGAAGACATACGATGCTTTTTGACGCGAAACCCCGAATTCCCGCAAGCCATCAATCTCGAATTCCAGAATTCCTTCCGGGGTAAACTTGGGGCTCTCAACCGAACTGCTGGTCGCTTCCAGCAGACGGGCATTGATGGTCCTCGCCGCGGCCACCGAGATTTGCTGAGAGACAATGGAGCTGACCAGTGTCCCGAATCGATCTCGTTTCGTTTTCGCATGAAATGGACCAACCAATTTGATGATTCGCTTCATGACCGGATCATTCTTCTGAAGTTGGAGCCGAGCCGCTTTAACATGCTGCGCGTAAAATGGCATATATCTGCAATCAGTTGTTTAAAAAACTGGGATTGATACCTCGAACTCATAAAATTAGAGGAACTTTTACCTAGTGTAACCCTTTCCTTTTACTGAGCCACCGGACCCATTCACCGTAATTTCGGTAATCAGCATTTTAAGATCGACCGATTTACGCTGCCCCCTGACGCGTTTATCATTTTTACATGTCAAATATCGACTACCAACGAACAACGCACTCCCAACGACGAGAAATAGAATCCTGGGACCGCGATCAGCTAAAAACCTATCAGTTGAAGCGCTTGAACCAAGTGTTTGAAGCGATTCTCCCAACCAATCGTTTTTACCAATCAAAGCTGGAAGCCAGTAATTTTCCCATCACCTCGATGGACGAGCTCGAGCAATTACCTTTTACGCTTAAAGAAGAACTACTCGACCCGGAAAACGAAGCTGGCTTCGCCGCTAATTTAACTTTCCCACTGGATCGGTACTGCCGTTTCCATCGGACTTCTGGAACCCGCGGTCGCCCACTGATTGTCTTGGACACGGCCAATGACTGGGACTGGTGGATGGAAACATGGCAATATGTCCTCGACTCAGCTGCATTGAAATCCAGCGATCGCGTGGTAATGGCTTTTAGTTTCGGTCCCTTCATTGGCTTCTGGAGCGCGTTTGATGCGGCAGTGGAACGAGGCGCGATGATCGCTCCCACGGGCTCACTGTCAACGATCGCAAGAATTGAACTGATTCGCTCAATCGAAGCGACAATCATTTTTTGCACGCCTAGTTACGCGCTCCACATGGCCGAAGTCGCTCAGCAAAATGAAGTTGATTTGACTTCCTCATCCGTTGAAAAAATCATTGTCGCCGGGGAGCCCGGGGGCTCTATCCCAAGCATTCGTCAGCGAATTGAATCGTCATGGAATGCCAAAGTGATCGATCACAGTGGCGCCAGCGAAGTCGGCCCCTGGGGCTATGCAAATGACGAGGGAACAGGAGTCTACGTCAATGAAGCCGAGTTTTCTGCCGAATTCATTTCGCTGGCAACCGGCAAACCTGCGGTCGAAGGTGAACTCTCAGAGTTAGTGTTAACCTGCCTCGGGCGAATCGGTAGCCCCGTCATCCGCTACCGCACCGGTGACTTAGTTCGCCCCCAATGGAACACCTCGGGGGACGTTAACTTCGTCCTGCTCCAGGGCGGGGTCCTTGGACGCACCGACGATATGATGATCATTCGTGGCGTCAATGTTTTTCCTACGTCGATTGAGAAAATTTTGAGAGGCTTCCCTGAGATTGTCGAATATCGACTCACCACGTTTAAACATGAATCGATGGATCAATTAAAAATTGAAATTGAAGACCAACTCGAATCTCCCGAACGAGTTCGCGCTGAATTACAAACCCAACTTGGATTGCGAGTTGAAGTTGAATGCGTTCCAACAGGATCGCTACCCCGTTTCGAAGCCAAAGGTAAAAGGTTTATAGATCAAAGATGAAATTTGACGTCCAACTAATCGACGCTTGTCGAGCACAATTCCCCGCACTCCAACGCGAGCAAAATGACCAATCGGTAATTTACTTTGATGGCCCCGCGGGAACGCAGGTGCCCCAGTGCGTTGCCGATGCGATGTCCCACTATCTACTTCATTGTAACGCAAACCATGGCGGACACTTTACGACGAGCATCGAAAGTGATGAGCTGCTCCATAAATGCCACGAGGCTCATGCCGAGTTCGTAGGGGCAACCGATGGTGATGAAGTCGCTTTCGGACAAAACATGACTTCGCTAACCTTCTCATTTTCGCGCGCGCTATCGAAAACCTGGAAACCGGGCGATGAAATCATAGTCACCTCCCTCGATCATGATGCAAATATATCCCCCTGGGTTCTCGCCGCAGAGGAAGCTGGAGCGAAGGTCCACTTCGTGAGCTTTCAACCTCACGACTACACGCTCGACATGGACGACTTAAGCAACAAGCTTAATGAAAGAACTCAGTTGGTCGCTGTCGGCTGTGCTTCCAATGCAACCGGAGGTATCAACCCTGTCAAACGAGTGGCAGAAATGGCACACCAAGTCGATGCTAAAGTTTATCTCGATGCAGTGCATTTCGGACCGCACGGTCTAATTGATGTGGCTGAATGGGACTGCGACTTCCTTGTCTGCTCTGATTACAAATTTTTTGGGCCACACCTCGGGATGCTCTGGGGTCGGCGGGAACTCCTCGAGGATTTACAGCCCTTCAAAGTTCGCCCGGCAGACAACCGCTTGCCAACTCGCTGGATGACTGGAACTCAATCCCATGAATCAATCGCTGCCGGAATGGCTTGCGTGGATTACATCGCTGACATTGGAAAGAAAACTGGAGCGGCTGAAAATGCAAGTCGACGCGATGCACTGAAGGCGGCGTTTTCGGCCATCGTTGAATACGAACAGACCCTTTCGCAGAGGTTAATCGAAGGGCTCTCGGAAATTGAAGAAATTGAAATTTACGGCATCACCGATTTAGCCCGACTGAGCGAACGGTTTCCTACGTTCTCCATCAGACATCGAAATATCCCACCAGCGGAACTGGCAAGCCAACTTAGTCAAAACGGAATCTATGTCTGGAATGGGAACTATTACGCATTGGAATTCAGTGAAAGAATGGGATTCGAACCCGAAGGAATGGTGCGAATCGGCCTGGTCCACTACAACACCCTCCACGAAATCGACCGCATGATCAGTGTAATCAAACAACTCTCAGTCGAATATTCATAAGGCTCAACGATCCCCACACGAACCTAACTTCAACGACGTTCCCATGGCATCTCAAACTCCAGACGAACTGCAACCCGTTCGACTTGAAAAAACTGAAAACCGCGAATTGTTCATTCAATGGAGCGATTCATCGGAACAGACGATTTCGTTTCGAAATCTTCGCGACAATTGCCGATGCGCACACTGCACCGAAAAACGGATGGAACCGACTCAAGAATCGGCTGCTGGCGAGAAAAAACTGAGCAACATCCTGCCAGTTTTGTCACTCCAGGAAACCATGCCGCTGGACATCGTGGCAATGAACCCCGTCGGAAACTACGCCTACAATATCCAATTCTCTGACGGCCACAGTGCAGGTATCTATTCATATGAACTATTGAAATCGATCGAATAGCTTCGATTTCAAAATCGCCTGCCCCAGGTACCTTCAGCTAGTCCCACTGGGGATCCCGCTTTTCCAAGAAAGCAGCAATGCCTTCGGCCGCTGCAGGCGTGGTCCGAGCCGCTGCCATATTCGCGGTTCCAATACTCAATTGCGTAAATAGATTTTCGCCAATCGTTTCATTGAGCAATTGTTTCGTCATTTGATGAGACTCTCGAGCTCCGGCGGCACAAGCACTGGCAATCTCAAAACACCTCGCCCACACCAAAGACTCTTCAACGACTTCATGATACAACCCCAGACGCAAAGAATCCTCGGCAGCCAACGGAAGGCCTGAATAAAGCACTTTTGAAGAGGCCGCTGTTCCAATTCGAAAACTCATTAACGGTGTTGTAACCCCGGGATTAAGACCTCTTAAAGCTTCCGGCATTCCCAATCGGGAACGATCTCCCCCAACAACGATGTCTGATGCCAACATCAAGGAAACGCCACTGCCCATAACCCAACCATTGACCGAGGCAATAATCGGTTTAGGAAAGCGCAGCATCTTTTCAATTAACTCCAGCAAGGCGCGCGAATCCTGATGCCAGAGCTCTAATGCATTCTTCGACTCCGCAGTTTCCTTCAATTGGTTGAGGTCGGTTCCCGCACAAAAAGAATCCCCACTTCCAGTCAAGATCACTGCTCGCACTGATCGCTCACCGTGGAAATCTTCGAATGCCTCGCTAAGCTGCCGAACCACCTCTCTTGACAAAGCGTTCTTTCGCTCTGGCCGGTTGAGCACGATCGTCCCACACGCTCCGTCACGACGGATGGTGATTAAATCTGAAGTTGCATTCATTCAGTTGGCTTTATTAAACGCTAAATAGAAACACGGAACTGTCTTCATTATCAAGATTTTGAGCGAGAAGGAAATACAGCTTTCTTTTGCCTCATAAAGATCTACTTCTCAGTAAAAAAGCGGCAAGTAGTTTTTGCTACCTGCCGCTATCTGTATCGAACAATCCAATTCGATCCTTTTAACGAATATGATTTCATTGAGCAGATTCGTTAGGCCCCCATTGCATCTTCGAATGAACCTTCGGCAACGGGAAAACATAGATTATCTCGCACCCAGGCAATTCCATCTGCACTCGTTGCGTCACCGTCTCGGTAGTTACTCTCAGCTTCTACTACTAAGGGGGCAGTCTCAGTCCCCATGACTTCACAGTATCGCTTGGCATAGCCGATGCGAAGCATTACCTCTGCATAACGCGTCATATTTAAATCTCCAGTGGCGAGATCTGTGAATTGCATCGCGCGATTATGCCAGTCAGATTCCATTTTTCTCAGCGGCACACCTTTGTGTATAGTGAAATTTTTAACATGACAACCATAAACCCGAGGACCAACTTTTAGGAATCTTGACTCCCAATCTTCACCTTCCCAACAATGGGATGGATCCGCGTTGACCCCAAGGCATTGATCCCCATCGCAAATATCAACCAACATATTAAATTCATCCGCACACATAGCTGCGGTGCCAGGATGAATTTCGTGTGCAAGATAAATCCCGAGGCTATTGGCGTGGGATCGTAATTTCGCAGTTTTATTAACAAATCTCTCTTTGCCAGCCTCAACTAAATCAAACCCCGGCCCGGCCCAAAAACCCCAGGGGTAACCTGTTGAAAGTTCCCACCCAAAAGCAACGCCCCAAAACATCGGTAGAATCTTTACACCAAGTTCAGCGCAAAGATCCATCAATTTAAGGCAGTAAGTTTCATACCAAACTTCCAACTCGTCAGGAGACAAGTTTTGATTGGGACCATGAATAAATGGATGCCCTGATTTGGTTCCTGTCCAAGCACTGGTATGAACCCAAAACGGACAATGAGCGGAAATACCATCGAGCTTCAGACCATTTTTTTCAAAGGCGTCCCGAATCTCTTGAGCAGTTTTAAAACTAGTTCCGTCCTCAGAAGCCTCGAGCATATAGTTAGAGGGTTGAGCGCCCGCTGCACCTGAATCTTTTGCAAAAGCAAGAAAATCATCAAGTCCCTTGGGCCCGTGCTGAGCACCTTCAATGCTGGAGTGAAAAGCTGAATTTGCCATAATTTATTGTCTTTGAAATGGGTGAGTCGAATAGGTTCATTTGTGAGTTGCAGGCATTCAGAAACCTAACCGACGCCGCAACGAACGAAGGATGCATATCGATCATCCGTCGAACCTGTATTGTGCCAGACAAACCGGTCGTTGCAACCATTTCCTTGTCGGAAAAACGGGAGTTTGGGGATTGGGAAGACCAGCCTGGAATTCTGAAAGAATTAGTGCCAGAAACAATTTACCCGCACCTCTTGCCCTTCAACTGCGACACTGTACTTGCTTTCTCTCACACTGTTTTCACTCGCTTTACGTTCACGCACTCAAAAATTACCTAAAACGTAATTTTAAATATCTGCGGTGGAAAACAAAGAAACGGTATGGTCAGCGAAGCCAACCCCAAGCCGTAACGGAAAGGCCCAATCGCTACTTTGTCGTCGCGGGTGGGTGGATGATTCGGGCCCATCAATAACAGCAAAATCACCATCAATATCAACATGAAATTATTGTGGTAAACCATGTAGGCGATGGCAAAAACAATCGTCGCCTGAGCGATCCCGTGTGCTTTTTTCCCAAATAAGGTGTAAGTGATATGCCCGCCGTCTAGCTGGCCGATCGGCATCATATTGAGTCCGGTGATCAACATGCCTACCCAACCAGCGACAAATAATGGGTTTAACTGACTCATCCAGACAACATCCCCAGTCTCGTAGCCAGGAACTCCGGTCGACTTTGCGAACCAATCGAGCAGTAACGGCAATCGAAATCCAAACCCGCCGTAAGGTTGACTGGTTAGATCAAGCTGACTGACGCCAAAGTAAGCAATCGGCACTGCAGCCAGCAAACCTGCTAACGGCCCCGCAATACCAATGTCAAATATCTGTTTCCGATCTGCGAGCGCACCCTGCATTCCAATCACTGCTCCGAGTGTTCCAATTGGATTAGCAGGAAATGGCAGAAAAAATGGATAGGACGCCGGCACCCGATAAATTAACGTCGCAATGAAATGCCCCATCTCATGCATCAATAAAATCAGCATGACACACAGCATATAAATTAGCCCCGTATCCCAATTCGCCAAGAGCATCTGGCGTATCTCTAAAAGGCTCCCTCCTTGAGCAGCCGGATTCGAAATCGCCCGATAAAACGGCTCGAAAAAATTTGGGTTCCAGAGCGATACTCCAACCCAAAACGTTGAAAGGCAAGTCCCAATGAATAAGCAAATCGGCAAAACTGTTCTTCGTTTAACCGCATACCGTCCATCGGGCTTTGAAATCGACAAATAGGTCAGATCGCTTTCTGATCCGGGCGCACCTTCCCTTGACTGCGAGACTTGAGTCGCAGCCTGCTCATCTTTTGAATCACTCCAAACGGAGTCTTCGGGTTGTTTTTCGCCGCTCTCTTTCATACTCTCAGAATACACGAACCCTCGACCGGCGACTACGGGCACTTCTCGTCAATCAGCTTTTAGGAAAGCTAAAAAACTAAAGATATACCGATTGCTACTGACTTCGCATTGTTCATCGATTCAAAATCGAATTAACAGCATACAACAACCTTGATCGAACCCCTCAGTCAAATCGACGGTTGGGACTAGACAACATTGGTAATCAGAACTTGTGGAATGATACAACGATCAGAATCGTTGACTTACAAGCCCGCTAACTCTTAATGAATGAAAACTGCCCGACCATTAGCCAGACAGTAAAAAAACCAAGAGCCATTACGGTATTTAGACTTTCGAGTGACATGGATCTCTCCTCAACAGGGTAAAACAAGATCCCTCCTTGAGTACGTACACACCATCCATGCGTCCTAATGGTATCGGAATATCTGTTGAATAAAAATTAAAGAAAATCCTGCGTGCGACAGATCTTCCACAATCCATAGCAACCGAAATCCCCAATTTGTTTGGCTAATCGGTAAGCCTTACCAACGTCGCTGTAAGGCCTTACGCAACGGACAGTTTTAGGACTTTATTACGCGATCAACTTTCCTCAATCGGATTTAGCTGGCTTGGCTAGTCGGGCTTGACCGATCAAAATAACGAGAAGATACCTCAAGACCAAATTATTGAGCGAAAATATCTTAATGAACGACACACCCATCAAACCCGCCGTTGGCATCGACCTTGGTACCACCTTTAGCGTGATCGCCCATGTGAATGATGTTGGACGACCAGAAACCATCCCTAATGCCGAAGGCGATCTATTGACGCCAAGTGTAATTCTGTTCGACGAAGATGAAGTGATCGTGGGTCGTGAAGCCGCGAAAGCCAAAGCTTCCGAATTGGAAAAAATTGCCGACTGTCCCAAACGCCAAATTGGGCATCAAGTTTACGACAAAGTTTTTGGAGATCGACGCTACCCCCCCGAAGCACTTCAAGGATGGATTCTCAATAAACTAAAACGTGATGCCGCACGCGTCGCTGGAATTTTCGAAGAAGCCGTCATCACGGTCCCGGCTTACTTCGATGAAGTTCGCCGCAAATCAACACAGGATTCCGGCTTCATCGGAGGCCTCAAAGTTCTAGACATTATTAACGAACCCACCGCTGCGGCGGTCGCCTATGGTTACCAAGCGGGTTGGATTGACCTTTCGGGTAAAGTTGCCGAGCCAATCAATGTCTTGGTTTATGACCTCGGCGGCGGCACGTTTGATGTGACCGTCATGGAGGTCGGAGCCAATCGATTTCGCACCATCGCTACTGATGGTGATATGCGACTGGGTGGCCAGGATTGGGACCAACGGTTGATTGACCATGTTGCCAAGAATTTCAAGGACAACTACGGCATCGACCCGACGGAGGATTCAACAGCACTGGGCAAACTACTTCGAGATTGCAAAGATGCCAAAGAGACGCTGTCCTCTCGGTCAAAAGCCAGCGTCGAGTGCGTTTTTGGGAGTTCTTCGATAAAAACGGACATATCCCGTGAAATGTTTGAAGACATGACACTGGATCTACTCGACCGAACCGATTTCACCGTTCGACAAACACTCAAGGCAGCGAAACTGACTTGGACCGATATTGATAAAGTCATCCTTGTCGGGGGATCGACCAGAATGCCGGCGGTACGCGACATGCTCACCTCCCTCTCTGGACAGGAACCAGACTGTTCTCTTTCACCCGATGAAGCGGTCGCACACGGAGCTGCCCTGAGGGCGGCGATGCTTTCGAATCGTCACTCCAATGCTTTTGCCCCGAGTGAAATCAAAAACGTCAACTCACACACACTCGGAGTGGTCGCGAATGAAGTCGAGACCGGGATCGCCAAGGTCGTACCTTTGATTCCTAGAAATACACCATTACCAGTTGTCGCTCGCCGCATTTTTAAAACGCATCGCAAAAACCAAGAATCAATTCTGGTGCAAATTGTTGAAGGAGAAAACAACACCCCCGAAGATTGCTCCCAACTGGGCCGCTGCGCAATCTGGGATCTGCCGGATACCCTCGAGGTTGGCACACTGATTGAAGTTCGATTCGCTTATGAAGAAAACGGTCGACTGAAAATCAAAGTTAAAGTCGGTGGCTCAACCCAAAAAGCATTCCGCTACGAAATCCAGCGGCCCAATAGCCTCACGGACGAACAACTCGAGAGCTGGCGGGAATACATCTGCGACAGCAACGAATAACAGAGAACTCGACAGAGCAATGCCGAGCCTTAAGGCTCGTTTTCGATTAACTCTCGACGCAAATTTAATGGGTTGCTGAACCTGCTTCCCTTGGCAAGCGAATTTCTTCCACCATCTCTACAACCGAAGCCGGTGGAGGTGGTGTGACACAGGAGACCAGCGTCGCTACCAAAAAGTTAACCAGCATTCCGATGAACCCAATTCCTTCGGGTGAAATCCCGAACCAATAGTCTTGGTGGTCGACGACGAACTGGAAGTAAATGATGTAACCCAGTGTCAAACCAATCCCGGCGATCATACCCGCTATTGCTCCCTCCCGATTTATACGTTTGGAAAAGACTCCCATTAAAATAGTCGGAAAGAACGAAGAGGCAGCCAATCCAAAAGCAAACGCAACTGTTTTGGCGACAAACTCAGCCGGCGGGTTAATCCCAAAATAGGCCGCGACCGCTAAGAATCCAAACGACGCAGAGCGTGCCCAAATCACTTCCTGAGAATCACTCATTCCAGGGTTTACAATCTTCTTCATTAAGTCGTGCGAAATCGAGGTTGATAAAACCAGTAATAACCCAGCAGCTGTTGACAGTGCCGCCGCAACACATCCCGCCATCACTAACGCAATCACCCACATCGGCAAGTTCGCCATTTCCGGATTAGCCATCACGAGAATGTCTCGGTCGTAATAAACTTCATTTGAATTTTCGCTCAACTTATTCGTAGTTAATCGAGGCTCATTGGCAGCTCTTTCGATAGCTGTCGCATAAACTGGCTTTTCATTATTACCAGCAAATACACCGCCAGCTTCATGCTGCATTACACCATCCCCGTTCTTATCCACCCAAGCGATAAGACCTCGGTCTTCCCAACTCTTAAACCAATCTGGAGCCTCAGCATAAGATGTTCCTTGAACCTCTAAAATCAGATTCGTTCTCGCAAACGCGCCGATCGCAGGGGCAGTCAAATAAATCACAGCAATAAATAACAAAGTCCAGCAAGCCGATTTTCGCACGGCTTTGACTGACTTCACCGTAAAAAACCTAACAATTACATGAGGCAATCCGGCTGTTCCGCACATCAACGCGGCGGTGATGCAGAACATGTCCAAGGTTCCTAAATTCCCAACGGTATAATCAGAAAAACCGAGATCCGTATTGAGCTGGTTTAGCTTAGTCAACAATGGCACCGTTTCGCCGGTCGCCTCAGTATAGTTTCCAATCAAACCAAACTGCGGGATCACGTTTCCGGTCAATGCCATCGAAATGAAAACTGCAGGAATTGTGTAAGCGAAAACCATAACGCAGTACTGAGCTACCTGCGTGTAAGTGATTCCCTTCATTCCACCGAGCCCGGCATAAAAGAATACAATTCCCGCCCCGATGATCACTCCCGTCCATATTTCAATATCAAACAGCCTTGAAAAGACAAGCCCGACTCCACGCATTTGCCCCATGATATAGGTCATGCAAATAAACACTGCGCAGATAACACCGACCGCTCTTGCAAAATTCGAATAAAACCGATCCCCTAAAAAATCGGTTACCGTAAATTTGTTAAATTTCCGCAGGTAGGGAACGATCAATGTCGTTAATAGAACGAATCCTCCGGTCCACCCCATCAGAAATCGAGAAGCATCGTATCCGCTGGCTGCGATAATTCCCGCCATCGAAATAAAAGTCGCTGCCGACATCCAGTCAGCCGCTGTAGCCATTCCATTGGCAAACGGGGAGACACCACCGCTGGCCACATAATACTCTTTGGTGGTGGCAGCGCGAGAGCGGACCGCAATGCCAATATAAAGTGCAAAAGAACCACCAATGAAAATGTAATTCCATAAATCCTGATTCATCCTTCACCCTCCTGATCAAAACCAGATTTGCGATCAAGAGAGTTCATCAAGATCATGTAGAGAAACAGCAAGAGCAAAAAACCAATGATTGCTCCTTGCTGCGCCATCCAAAAACCAAACGGCGCACCTCCTATCGGCGGCAACAAAGCATCCAACTTCTCTCGAAACAGCACACCGCAACCAAGAGAAACCACAAACCAGATGGCGAGGATAAACAACACAATCTGAAGGCTTTTCGTCCAGTAAACGTTTTGCCTTCCATTATCCGGAGGGGATCCGCTGGGCTGGGAATTCATAGCGATGACTTCATTTCAATAGGTAAGAAAACAACAATTACAAACAAATTCATGAACGATTAATTTGGAATAGCTTCCCGTATAACCAGAGCAGAGTCAAATCACTAGGGTTGATCAAGCAAAACTTGCGACGGCAAATCAAGAATTTTTGACAACGCTTCTATTGCCACCTGTGTCTCACCTACCAAATTGGGATCTCTCAGATCGTCTTGAGACAGGCTTTCCCGATAATGACAACACACCCACTCTTTTAACTTGCTGTAAAGCGACTCAGTCAAAAGCACTCCCGCGTGCATTGAGTCTTGCTGGCGAGCGTCAAGAACGACTCTCAAACGGAGGCAAGCCGGGCCCCCTCCATTATTCATTGATTGTCGCAAATCAAGAAAAATAACTTCGTCGATTCGATTCTTCCCTCCCAAGACTTTTTCGACGCACTCCCTCGCCGCTTGATTCTCTTTACATTCAACGGGGCAAATCAAACTTATGCCGCCATCTTTTCGAGTAATTAACTGGCTGTTAAATAAATAACTCGAAACGGCATCCTGCAAAGGCAACTCAGCTTCAGAAAATTCTATAATTCGAAGCGAATCCCCGGTTGTATTTTCAAATTGCCGGCTTAGTTGATCGAGTAATTCCGTCTGATTTAAAAATGCCTGGCGATGGCAAAGTAAAACATCTTCGTGGCCGACCGCAATCACATCGTTGTGAAACACTCCCGCATCGATGACCCGTGGGTTTTGCTGACCGAAACAGATTCGATCAGGCAGCAACTGGTGCCGGCGAGCAACGGCCTCACTCGCCATTTGAGTTTGCCTCGCAGGAAAATTACGAGGCACCAAACCGGTACTATCTAATGGACTTCCGAACACAAAAAACTCAAGCCCCACGCCCTGACCAGAGTCGACAAAACGAGTGTGATTTGCAGCTCCCTCATCTGCAAACCAAGCTTGAGCCGGCAAAGGTTGATGCACGCAAAACAACTCTTCGGTTTTAAAAATTGCCCGCAAATTACGAGTCGTCGAGGTGGCTTCTATCGACCGATGGAGTGTACTCTGCAAATTAGCCGGCGTGATATGAAGTCGCCCGTCAAGACAATCGACCGAGGGCGAAACCGTCGCAGCATTGGCAGTCCACATGCTTGAAGCTGAATAGCAGATCGCAAGTAATTCCGGGCGATATCGATACGCTCGATCGATTACCTCAGCATCCGTTCCCCTAAAACCGAGCGACCGGAGGAATTCAAGACGCGGGCGACGAAGTGGCGGCAACAGGCACTGCCGACCTGTTAAATCCGCTACGCGTTTCATTTTCGCGAGCCCTTGGAGTGCGGCTGACCTTGGATTAGCCACTTCTTGAGAGTGTAACTTAGATGCGATGTTGCCCAACGAAAGTCCGGCATAATTATGCGTCGGGCCAATTAACCCGTCAAAAAAATATTCCTGATTACGCATCCGATTCACTTCCATTGGAAACCACCGGTTTCTTCATTTCAGCTTGGTAGGTTACGGTCTCGGGAACGGTAATGCCCCCGGACACAATCGCCTGCAATGTCTCTTCTAGATCCCAATTTAATTCAACCACATCTTCTTGCTCCACCATCAACATGTATCCTGAAGTTGGCACCGGCGTAGTTGGCACATAAACACACAAAATGGTACGCCCGGTATTAATATCAACACTTTCCCCAGTTACAAACGCCGGCGCTTTCATTCCCGGGTGCGGGAACGCAACCAAAACAACGCGTTTGAATTTTTCAGAACTGTTTTGCGAGCTGGAAATCGCTTGAAAAACATTATTTACCGCTGAGTAAACAGAACTGACTCCGGGTACATTCAGCAAAATCCAATCAACCGAACGATGAATGCGGGATCGAAAGAACATTCCTGCAACGAACAATAAAGCAAGAATTAAAATGAATGCTGCTAGGGAGAATAGAGAGTCCAAAAGAAATGATGTCTCATCTCCGCTCGGCAACCAACGAGATTTCAAGTGACTCGAAATCGGTCCCAAAACAAGCGAATAGAGCGTGTCGTAAAGCCATCTGATAATCGCAAACGTGATAAACAGTGGCATTAAAACAAATAATCCAGCGATAATTCGATTTCGTATTGTTCGAATGTCACCCAATTCGCAGGCCCTCCAAAAATCTCGAGGCAATTTAGAATTTAGCTGCGCTATTGTTGAACAGCGTTGGTCAATCCAACTTATGCCTAACGCCCGTATTAGACCCAAACAAGTCTTTTGCGAGGATACCGATTTGCAGCTTTTTTTCCTCGTTACCGTCGGAATAGCCCAGTTCCAACACAAATGCATTTTTTGAAAAAAGCTGAATCGGGCGAACACCATATTCAAAAACTAAAAATTGCATCGAAGATGCATTTCTAGGTGATCTTCCGCCGGAAACTCAGCCTATTTTTAACAGCTCATCACTAAGCTCTCGATAAAGTAGGAAGCTTTGCTTCAATTCTGTAAATTTTGGGTTTACAATAGGGATTTAAACAACGCCAGCAAACCTTCATTTAAACAAGTAGCTATGGAACCTCCCGAAGTATCCGTCGGCATCGACCTTGGGACAACTTTTTCAGCAGTGGCTCACATTGACAGCGAAGGTAGGCCCCTGACGATCATTAACAGTGAAGGGGAACTAACCACCCCCAGTGCTGTGTTTTTTGACCACGACGCTGTGATTGTTGGCACTGAAGCGACGATTGCTGGAGAAACCGATACCGATCGCCTTGCCAAAAACGCGAAACGAGACATGGGCGACGCTCGTTATCGAAAAAAAATTCGCGACTGTTTTCTTCCACCCGAAGTGATCCAATCCCTCATATTAAGTCGCCTTAAAAGTGACGCCGAATTAAAGCTGGGCGAATTTAAAAAAGCAGTGATCACGGTGCCCGCTTACTTTAACGAACCGCGTCGCAAAGCCACACAGGATGCCGGCGAGCTTGCCGGAATTGACGTTATTGACATCATCAACGAGCCAACCGCCGCTGCGTTGGCCTATGGCGTACAGCAAGGTTTTCTTAATGCTCAGGGTGCAGCGAAAGAAACTGAGCGAGTTCTGGTCTACGACCTGGGTGGGGGAACCTTCGATGTCACTCTAATGGAAATCAAAAACTCCCATTTCAACACGATTGGTACTGCGGGCGATGTCTACCTCGGCGGAATCGATTGGGACCATCGAATTTTTGACTTTGCAATGAAAGAGTTCGAAACGAAGCATCAAATATCTTTTGAAAACAACAATTCGCTAAAAGAAAAACTGATGAACCAGTGCATCCGAGCCAAAGCCTCTCTATCGGCTCGCTCGCAAACGCTCATACGAATTGAGTACGAAGGCGAACGCTATAAAATTGAAATAACCAGTGAGGAATTCGAAGACTTAACTAAAGACCTACTCGAACGTACCAAACTCACAACTGAACGTTTGCTTCGCGATGCAAAAACAGATTGGTCTGCAGTGACCAAACTCCTACTCGTGGGTGGTTCTACTCGAATGCCGATGGTTGCGAAAATGCTTGAAAAAACTTCTGGCTTAAAAGTTGATCGCACACTTTCTCCGGATGAATGCGTGGCTCATGGAGCGGCAATTTACGCAGACATCCTCCTAAAGTATGGCGAAGACGCCGGGGCCGGCATTTCAATTAAAAATGTTAATTCGCACGATCTCGGAGTTTTGGGAATTGACTCTAAAACCAAAACTAAAAGAAGAAAAATACTCATCCCTCGGAATCACAGTCTGCCAACCAAATCTTCCCGTACATTTCAAACTGCCAAAGATGCCCAAACTCAAATTATCGTCCAAGTTATCGAAGGAGGAACCGACACAGGGCAAGGAGCTACGATGATTGGTAAATGCATCGTCCAGGATTTGCCTACTGACATTAAAAAAGGAACCGAGGTCGTCGTTTCTTTTAATTATCTTAGCTCGGGAAGAATCCATGTCGTCGCTGAAATACCAGATCTTAAAATCAGCGCGGACACAGCCATCAACCGCGCTGACGGCATGACGCGAGCAGATATCCTTTCGTGGAAAGAAAAACTCGCCTCCGGTGCCGACTTACTCGATTTAGAAAAACCGTCTATCGCAGAGCCCCCATCAAAACCTCCACCGCTTGCTCTGCCTACGATGAAAGCAACCTTGCAAGCCAATAGTCAGAAACCACCAGCGGCCGCGATCGCACCTGCAATCCACCTCTCCGATCCCAAAAAACAATCCATCTCGGAAATAAAAGTCACCCGACAAAAAACTAATCGAAAAATCGACATTCCCTCTGAAGAAGAAATGTTTGTGTTTGAAGAAAATCCATCAACCTCCACTCCTGGAGATTCAGCGTTAGATTTTCTCAACGACACCAACAAACCTTCTGCCGGAGGTTCCGAATTAGACGACTTTCTTTCTGACTTGGACATCGACTAACGACTCCCCGCAACGTTCCAAAACTCAAGCCACTCCGCCCATTTCAAACAAACACTTAAATGCCAATTGAATTTGATCCTTACTTAGAATGGCTGGGAATTCAGATCACTGAACGCCCATTGGATCACTATGCACTGCTTGGATTAGCGCGTTTCGAAAGTTCCGAAAAGCTGATTGACCAACACTCCGTCAAACGCATTGAATTGCTACAAGATATTGCGACTGGAAGCGAACAGGTTGAGCTGTCTCAAAGGATTTTGAACGAAATATCAACCGCCAGAATCTGCCTTCTGGACCGGCGAAAACGTGCCAAATATGACCTACAGCTCAAAAAACGCATTGCTGGTTTTGATTCCGCGGTCAATCGGATTGAACGCTTAGCAGCAGCCGAAAATTCTGCACAAAAAAAGGAATTGCCCGCTGCGTCAGTAGCCCCAATCAGTCTGGCAATTTCTACCAATGTGGAATCAAAAAAACGAAAATCTGGTGAAAACCCAATCCCCCAAATTAGCAAAAGGAAAAAACCGTGGGTCTTCCCTTTGGTGGCTATGATCATCCCGCTGTTGATGGGAATTGGAGTGCTGATTGGAGTCTATATTTTT
>CALKNI010000209.1 GCA_938091115.1 uncultured Pirellulaceae bacterium
CTTGGCTTACCATCACTTGGCTTACCATCACTTGGCTTACCATCACTTGGCTTACCATCACTTGGCTTACCATCACCTGGCTTACCATCACTTGGCTTACCATCACTTGGCTTACCATCACTCGGCTTACCATCACTCGGCTTACCATCACTCGGCTTACCATCATTTACCGATTCAGAGTCCTCCGAGCCTGCTATTTCTTTCTTGAGTGCTTCTGTCTGCTTCCGAATTTCAAATTGCTCATCAGCAACGCCATCCAACGCTCTTAAGCCCGCTTTAGACTTAGCGTCCGTATTTTCGATAACCTCAGTTTGCTTGCCGATCAGGTTCTCTAATTTTTTGATCTGGGCTTCCAGATTCTTAATTGTCTTCTCTTTTTCGGCGATTTTTTCAGTGTCTTTCGTTTGACTTTTCTGCTCTTGTAGCCGTTCTTGAATTTGCTGTTTCCAGCGTTCAAGCATTTTCTCCTGATCCTTCTTCGACGCTTTTTGATCTTTCTGCTGGGTGAGCAACCGAATCAGCGACTCTAAATTTTGAATTACTTCGTCCAGCAACTGATCAGCTTCCTGATATTTTTCGCCATCAAGTAGCGAACTTATCTGTGCCATCTTCTTGGTAATTAGTCGTTCTTTAGATTGCTGATAAGCGGCAACGAGCAGTTTAGCCCGCTCGGGTTCTTTTTCGCGAAGCTTTTCAGCGATGACGGTGAGTTTTGTCTCTAATTCGGACATTTTCCGTTCAACGAGACGTTGGCGCAGTCCTAACTCGGTTTTTAAATCAGAGCTCTTAGTGTCATCCTGCGCTACCACAACGCTAAAGTGTGTCACCAAAACGAGGGCGGCGATGATTGCCACTCTGAAAAAACTTAATCGGTTGTCCACTACCATTCCCCTACTCCTCTTTGCCCAATACAACTCGCAATCCATAACGTCGTATCAGGCAAGTTGTTAGATTTATTTATCAAAAATATCGTCATCATCACCATCGAATATCCCATCGTCTGGCTTAATACGATCTTTGATGCCGCCTTTTATTTCTGTCGTTTTACTTTTTACTTCAAGGAAATCGTTGATGATTTCTTGGAAACTTTCTGAATCCGCCATCGCACTTAGAATTCTCTTCATTTCCTCAAGAATTGCGAGTTGCAACTCGACCGCCTCATCCACGATTCCCTCTAACTCTGCTTGATCTCGAATCGCTCGACGAGCATTGTCAAATTGACGACTGGCTAATGAAATTAATTCTGAATCAAGCTGCCGAATTGGCCCAATTATCCGCTCGTCAAATCTCGTTTCGATTCGTTGTTCGGGAGCCAATTGGTTTTCGGCTTCATCCAATCGATTATTTTTTACTTCAACCAAAAACTCTTCGAATCGATTCGCCACGCGATCAAGGACAGTACCAACTCCTTTTTGTTTTCGAACCAGCGCAATCAGTGCCGCCTCACGCTTTGAATCGAACTCCTCTTGATTTTCTCCGTTGGCGCGTGTTCTTGCCGCGATCGCCTGAATTTCCGTCATTAAGGCTAACTGAACCTGATAGGCTTGATCATCAAATGCTTTTCGTTGTTCAATTTCCCGCCTCAACAAATCTGCCCGCAGCTCCTCATCCGTGACAACTCTCAATAAAAATTCTTGGGATCGACCGACATTCGCTTTCTCTGGGTAATTATCTTTTGCAGTAACTGAAAACCGAAAACTAGTACCGGGAGTTAGCTCCAATAGTTCGAGATCCAATTCTGCAAAATCTTTGATCTGGCGAACAGGCAAGCCATCTTCTCCGGGGCGTGGCTCTGCAAAAACGAGCTCCCGCTCGCCGGTCTTCTCATCATTTTCGCCCGTTTTCCAAGTCGCATCGAATGACAATTGCGTCAATCCATAAGAATCAACCGCCTGATACGAAGTCGGCAAATTCGCCCTGGCTGACACCAACCCGCTAATTCCTAGCAAGCTTGCTCTAACTTTTGGTACATCATCGTCTTTAATCGTCACTCTGAACTTAGATCGACGCGCCCCCTTCATCCCAGCACTGTCGACCAATTCAAACTCATATTCGCCGCCCACTAACTCCTGACCCTCGCCCGGAATGGTCAAACTGAATTCGGTATCACTCTCACCAAGTTGCATCGCGTAAACTTCTTCATCAATTTTCAAGTTGGCTGCAGATAAAGATTTATTCGTTTTAATGCCAATCTTCAAGCGACTGCCTACTAAAACCGAATGTGGGCCTGATCCTTGCAGCTCCGCACGCTGAACTCCCGTATATTCTGGCATGAGCACACCTAGATCTAACTGAATTACACTCGGAGGCTCAACGAGCGTTACCTCAACCCAGGAAGTTACATCATCGCCACCGGATGCTCGAAACCGAAACGGAGACGAAACGTTATGAAATACGAAAACATGCTCGCGTCCGTCTAATTTCCCCGTCGGCTTCATTTGGTGGAACGTCTTTCCACCTTGATGGCTGATTTCCAATGAAACCGACACGTCTTTCTCAAGACTATCTTCACTGACGCGAACCAGCTGACGATGATCTCCACCACGGGGCAAGATCAGCTCACCATCAACAGCTCCAACAATTTCGAGATAGGTAGCTTGCGGCCATTGATCTTCAAGCAACAAAATATTTCGATTGAACCAAGTCCTCAAAAAGTCCGTCTGCGCGACGCCAACACCCACCCCTGCCGCCATTCCAATACCGGCGATCAACAGCAGCCAGTTTTGGAAATGCCGACTAAGGTCAAGTGCCTTGGAGAAATCAACCGACTTCGATTTTTCGATCCCTTGTTCAATCGTCGCCGCCGCCAATTCTGCAGACGTCCCCCATTGCTTCCATTCTTCTTCTCGAGACAGCTGAACACTCGAAAGCAAACTTTCCTTTAACTCGGGGTTCTTACTTTCAACTTCGTAAATCAATGCGTCGTCACTGAGCCGGGACAACAATGGCTTGAGCACCCGCATACCAAAATACACCGCCGCCGCAATGGCCATTGCAATCAGCATCACCAGTCGCTGAGCAAAGTCCATTTTGAAAAATCGATCCAGCGCTACGTCGAACGCCAAAACCGCCAAGATAGCGATCAACCATCGCCCCAGCCCATGGATTAGAATCCAACGCGTTAATTTACTCCGCATGCGAAGTAGTTTTGCCATGACCAGTTTGGGCATGTTTTTAGAGGTTGTCGTGACCGATGCCATTGAAAACGCTTACCTTGAATTCTCTGATTTCTAAATCGTCTACTAGTTCTAAAATTTGAGAGTCGAGACTACTCTCAACCACAGTCATCTTGTTACAGCAACTTGTACCATTTACGTAAAACCCACTCGATAGAAAGTAAAGCCACCGGCAACCCGTAGAACAACCACCGCAAATACGGGTTAACATCCCAAAGTGGCTTCGGAGGACTGTTGAATTCGGCCCGAGTCACCAACGTTGGCAATGCATTCGGCACACTGGCGAGTTGCTCCAAGCGGAAATATTTTCCGCCTGACTGGCCTGCTATTTCTGTTAACAACTTTTCGTTTAACCAATAAGCACCGGACTCTGCACTCGGTGGAACGACACGAAATGCGATTGGATCAATTAACTTTCCTTCAGAATCGCCTTCCGCAAATGAAACCGTACCTTCAAAGTTACCAATTCGCTGGGCTACAAAAGTACCTTCGTAGCTGCCCTCTTGATTGGGTAGCATTTTCAATTCCACGGTCTGAGTTCGCCCATCCTCTGCCCGCACGATTGCTTTTTGAATCGGAGCAGACGATGGCTTAAACTGCTCATCCAGAACCCTTGCCACTAATAACACGCGATCACCAAGTTCAAACTCAGATTTCTCAGTGTCAACAAATCCTCGCCGCGACCCTTGTAAAGAACGAGTCTCCACGAGATACCGGACAACCTGGATCCAAAACCGATCGAAATACTGAGCCTGCACACCAACCGGTCGCCATCTAAATGACTCTTGAAAGCCAAGATACAAAACAGAACCGGCACCGTATCGACCTGCGACCATCAATGGCTGGTTCCCTTCGGCATTAACTTGGTCGCCGCTCTCTAACAGCACTCTTGCTGTCGGCTTAGCGGCAATCGCAGGAAAACTCCATAACACACTTGGGATCAAATCCCAGATCTTCGCGTTATCTCCTGGGTCACTGCGGAAACTCATCACCGGATGATCAAGATTGTGATTGACGACTAACATCTGGCCAGAATTCATCTCTTTTGCTGAGGCCAGCGCTTCCACCGTATCGATAAACTCGGTATCTCCGAATCGGACCGGTAGTAAGTCGCGAATCGATTTCAATCGATTCATCGTAACAAATTCACTGGTGTGCTGAGGTCCCGCCATAAACAAAACCCCGCCTGCTTTAAATTTGCAAAAGTCCTTCAGCAAATCCATCCAATTTTCATCGAACTCTTCCGGATTTGGGTCAAACATCATCACGACGTTGTACGCTCCCA
>CALKNI010000210.1 GCA_938091115.1 uncultured Pirellulaceae bacterium
CCCGTCCCAAGCGTGATCATGACCATACTTGAATGTTGCTGTCCCCCTCCGACCCAAAACTCTCCGAAAGCGGCTGCCCCGGCATCGTTAGCATAGGTAACGGGTTTACCCAAAACCTCAGCCAATTTTCCCTGCACAGGAAAATTGTGCCAACCCGGCAAGTTCGTTGGAGTTAGAATCACGCCCCGATGAATATCCATCGGTCCAGGCGTCCCCAAACCAGCAGCTGCAACATCACTCCACTGAAAACCCGAAGGCTCAATTAAAGCTTTAAACTCCTCACAAGCCTGCAGGATTGCAATGTCCGGAGACTCACCGGGGGACGTTGGAAATTTGGTATCAGCTACGATCTTGCCGCGATCGTCCACCAGACCTACTTTGACATTCGTGCCGCCAACATCGACACCGGCGAAAAGCGGTGCGGTAAATTGATCATCAGGTGTCATTGATAATGTTCTTAGGGAAGAAAATCTGAAAAGCAAAGTATAAAAATCAGCAGCATTTCCCACAATGCGAAACCGATATTTGTTGCCTCTTTCCCCTTTGTTTTCCGTAGTAACTTTCGGAATTTGAACCCCCCACGCAGCCTAATTGGTGAGATATTGATCAATCGGGCGACTCTTTTCAGCTTCTGGCCCGAACTAACAATTCTTTTTGGATTTTCAAAATCCGTTTTTGGCTCTTTTCCTGAGCTCTTTTCACAGCCGCTGCCACAGCTTTATCCCGCTCACGAAGGAAGGATTTGAACGCTGGGTCGGACTCTGACTTACACGTTTTGACAAGGAACTCTATCTTCTTTTTAAGTTCTCTCGAGATCTTTTGTGTAACCTTCGTTTCCTGCTGGTTTGTCGCTGTTTTAATTCTGGCCAGTTCTTGTGTTAGAACTGCGGTTCCTAGCTTCGCGTTTGGCCGCCCCTTTGAACTACCCTTCACTGATCCTAAATCTTGAACCCCTGAGGACGTTGTTTTGGACTTGACTGCTAATGTTGAGATTTTTGACTCAGCCAGTTTAACCCGTTTTGAATTTTCATCCGCAACTCCCTGTACTCGATTCAGTTCCCCTTTAAGGGAACCATCTTATTTTTCGAAGCTCTTTCTTCGAGGCTAGACTCACTGTCCACATGCTCAAAAATTGCACCCTCAGTCACTTCATCCCCATCGTCTGATATTTCACCAGACTCAACGACACACACCGCAGCATAATTTGAAACCTGAAGACGAGAGAAAGGGATCGGCTGCTCGGTTACCGGCGTGTAAGGGTTCAATCCATAAATCTCCTACATTAGCAGGCTAGTCGCAAATCTAACGTCCTGACGCATGTTCGCCGCAGACATTGTCCCTCAAACGGAACAACATAATGCACAAAACAATTAAAGCGCGCGTTCTTAAAATCCAAAAAAGGCGTTAGTTTGCAAAGAGACAAGCATTGTCAACTTGTGTTTCAATTCAAGTGAAGAACATCAACATTCCAATCGACACGGTCGCAGACCGTTCAAATTGGCTAACTCGTTACCAGCTTAGTTAAAGAACCTGCAATTACTAAGTTTTCTTGGCAGTAGACAAGGTGTTGGCGATCAAGCATCGCAAAACTCAGCGATTCTCACGCAGCGAAGGTTAATTAATTTAACCATCTCCCTTTCTTAAAAGAAATCGCGATGAAACCGAAGCCCTAAACTGGCTCCGACTCCCCTATTGCATCACCTAGAGCAGTGGCAAAGGCCGTCGCAAAATTTTCGCAATGAGAGATACTAATCATGATCTCGGCGATCCCGCGAGATTCACAAATCACTTTGGCCTGTCCACCCAACCTCACGTATGGCTTCCCCCCCATGTGATTGACAATCTCAATGTCAGTCCACTGAATTCCGTTGGACCAACCAGTCCCCATCGCTTTAAGAATAGCCTCTTTGGCGGCCCATCGCCCCGCATAATGCTGCGTGGAAGCTTTTCGAGATCCGCAATATTCAATTTCATCCGGCGTATAGACACGCTCGATAAAAATACCCTCGTGCTTGTCGATCATCTTTGCAACCCGCAAACACTCGACAATATCAGTACCAATTCCAACTACATTCATTTCAACACTCGAACACTTATCTTCAAAGCTTGAAAATCGTTGACCATTGCACCTACAACTGGAAGCACTTTATCAGCTCGATCTGTTTCTAACATTTGTTTCATACACCACAAGCGTCTTTTGCACGCTTGAGTACTTCGCCGGCTTTCGCCCTGGCGCGGGCAGCACCATCTCCAAGAATTTGATGAACCATGTCCATATCACTTTCTAACTCAGCACGCTTCTCTCTCGCTTCAGCAAAATACGAAACCGCAACCTCGGCCAGAGCTTTTTTTACGTCGCCGTAGCCAAATCCACCGGCACGATACATCGAAGCCATCTCTGATTTCGCCCGTTCATCTGCAAACAAAGAAAACAACTGGTAGAGATGGTCTGTCTCAGGAGCCTTCGACTCCTCCATCGGCCGGGAATCAGTTGCGATCCGCATGATCTTTTTCTTCATTGGCTTAACGTCCTCAAAGATCTCGATAAAGTTACCGTAACTTTTTGACATTTTTTCGCCGTCGGTTCCGGGAACTTTCGCGCTACTGTCGAGAACCTGCGGCTTGGGCAGGGTAAAAACCTCTCCAAAATTATGATTGAAAGCCTGAGCGATATCCCGACAAACTTCAATGTGCTGAACCTGGTCAGAACCAACGGGCACTACGTCTGAATCATAGGCAAGAATATCGGCTGCCTGCAAAACGGGATAAGTGAACAAACCTGTAACGACAGGCAATCCTTTTCCGATTTTATCTTTGTAAGAAACACACCGTTCGAGCAAACCCATTGGCGTACCGGACATCAAAAGCCAGCATAACTCCGAAATCTCTGGCACATCCGACTGAATAAATAGCGTTGCTTGATCCGGATCGAGCCCAAGTGCCAACAGATCCATTGCCGTGTCCAAAGAATTCTGCCGCAACTTCTCCCCATCTCGGATGGTCGTTAACGCATGAAGGTTGGCGATAAAGTAGAACGATTGCTCCTCATTTTGAAGCGCAATGTACTGCTGGATGGCACCGAAATAATTCCCCCAGTGAGGTCGCCCTGTGGGCTGGATCCCGGAAAGTACCTTCATGATTAAGCATTCAATAAAAATAGGGTTCGACTTTAAGCAAGTTAGTCTAACAAACCGCCTCTGGAACGACTAGAACGATGCGGAAATCCCGCGAAACAAGAAAGCGCCCAAACCATTAATTACGTTAATGTCAAACTAAAAAGATAGCCCCGAGTTTAACGTGCAAAAGGTAAAAATCTGCCCAGCACTAACAAATCCTACTATTGATAGAAGATGTTTTGAAGAAATTTAGAATCAGGTTTTCACTTTCCAACAGCTCAAGGGCGTGAGTGTCCATCGCATTATCCAGCGTTACGACACCGACATAACATGCACAGCACCAAAGAGCAGACGCCTCGCTGGCATCTATGACCGGCTATTTCTTCGAGCGTAAAAGATAGCCGACGAAGTCAAAAATCCCGGAATATTTAAATTCACCATCGACGTAATGCTGTATGACGTAAAAAGCAAAGTAATAGAATCTGCAAAAGCACCAGATTGCCAACCCAAGAAGCAATCCAATTTTCAAGGTTGGTGCTTCCGCGATTATTAAGGCAGCGGCGAGCAGACCCGAAAGAAGAAATAAAATTCCCTTAAAATAAATCCACTTCGGGTTTTTTAAATCCGTCACGATTCGCCTCTCTTTTTTGTTCCGATTTCCAGCGTGCTCAATTTCCTGAGAGCCTTCATTCTTAACCGGAGAAGATAACGGGACAGTGACCTCGGCAACCCATTGTAAAAATAAAAAATCGCCATGCTTTTGGTTGTAACTCGGTTCACAATTGGGTGACTCCCCATCCAAAATTTTGCTGGGCATTTACTTTTTCGAAAACAACACGACATCGAATTCAAACAAGAGAACCCAAAGTTGAACATTTTCGTAACTATATGAACAGCAACTAAAAATGGAACGGAGAAAATATCGGTAAAAGAAACGGTGAACCAGACCACCCTCACAGGCAGTCCGTTCAGAATATTGAACGAAACTTTTTCATTTAAGCCAATACGCTGCCTTGGCACGCGAATTGCAAAACAGTAGCGGCATGAGAGCGTTTCATGACAATCCGTCACTAAAGGACTTTTGGAAAGAATAAGGAGGAGGCTAACAATGATCAATTCATGGGATATTGGCTCAATCCGAGGGATCAAGCTTCGCGTTCACTGGACATTTTTACTGTTACCCATTTGGATTTTTGCGTCAGCCGTTTCATCAGGCACAGGACTCACGTCGGCCCTCACTAACGTACTGTTTGTGTTTGCAATTTTCGGTTGTGTCCTCCTGCACGAACTTGGCCACGCCTTCGCTGCACAGCAATTTGGAATCGCGACTCGTGACATTACCTTACTACCCATTGGCGGAGTCGCGGCACTTGAACGCATCCCCCGAATACCACTCCAAGAACTTTGGATCGCATCCGCAGGCCCTCTGGTCAACGTAGTAATTGCAACAATTATTTTTGCACTTCAGATCATTAGCGGACCCTCAATTTCTCCTGTGTCCCAGTTTCTTGCACAGCTTATGATCGCGAATGTGATTCTGATCTTATTCAACTTGATCCCCGCCTTCCCGATGGATGGAGGACGGATCTTACGGAGCCTACTTGCGTTCCAGCTCCCTTACGCGAAAGCAACTGCCATTGCTGCTCGCACAGGGCAACTCTGTGCGGTAGGACTCGGATTATTTGGCCTGTTTTCGGGCCAGTTAATGATGTTACTGGTGGCACTCTTTGTTTACTTTGCTGCCCACTCTGAAAACCGGATGGTTCAACACCAGGCCTCTTCACACACCTCACCGCAATCCACCGAGCCGCTTCCAACAAGCTCCCGAGAATTTAGCTGGGGACGCGAGAACAATTTCCGAAATGATGGCGGAGTTCCGTCCAGTCTTTCAATCCATTCCGTCGCTGCCTGGCTCACCAATCAACGCCGTGATCACTGTCAAATTGTTGAATCAGGAAGAGTCATCGGTGAGGTTACGCGTTCCCAATTGACGGCCGCGATCTATCAAGGGCTAGGCGGAGTTCCTGTACGCCGTCTAATCGCTGCCTATTAGTTGATTAAGATCAGGTTTAAATTTATCAACGTCCTGCCCGCCCCGCTGGAGAACGACGTTGGAAAATCACAACATCGTTTTTGGTAATCAGACCAGCGACAACTTTGGCCCGCTCCGGTTAACGGGCTAATTGATACGGGGATATAAATCTTAAGGATAATGCGAAAATTTTGGATAAAACCGATTTCTACCGCAATTGATTAAAATCGTTCAGCCGATGAAGCTTGGAAACCATGATTTTTTGATTTTCAGGCTCATACGCATTAAGACGTAACCTATGCTTCTCATGTGATGACCGTTCCCACTCAGCAATGACCCATCTGCTTGCTTGGTCGACTCGAACTACCCTGCTCCTCCAATGGTTCAAGTCGCAATTTGGCATCAATTACTTTTAAAACATGCGTCTCGATTTCGTCAGATCGGGGCAAAGGGGAAGCGTGATGCACGAGTACAACTTTCTTGAACAACAACCGCTCGATGTTGAGAAACACGATTTCTTCCTTGCGGCACAACAATTAAAGCAAATAGTGGATCGAGAACCTCCATCACTCCACAACGTCCGACGACACCAACGCTCATCGACCAGTATTCCTGTTTCCATCCAACCATTGGATGAAGATTTCAATACTGTTGGCGAACAATTCTGGGTCGTTTCTAGAGATATTAGCCCAATGGGCATGGGGCTAATCTGCCCCGAGCCATTCGGTTTTGAATTCGTGAGGACCGGATTGCTCAATAAGAATGCGACGGTAATCAGTCGCGTCCGCCACAACACATCGATCGGAGAAACTCACCCGATGTTTCTCGTAGCAATCGAATTCATTAACGGCACTGAACTCTACGAACCAACAGGTTAAGGTATCCACAACCTGCAACCAACTCAAACGCCGTGGCTCTTTAGGTAAAATCCCTCCGACGAACCTAAAAGCCCAACGCAAGCACGCCGAACCCGCAATTCGCTGGTTCGGCGTTTTTTGTATCGTTCAGGTCGCTAACTTGAGCCAACGACGACTGTGGATGGCTCACTTAGAGAATGCCGCCATGCGTTCGCACGGGAGCCATGTGATCAGGAGCGTCAAGGAACCAGAATCGTTCCCACTCTGTTCGGATTGCCCGCAAGTTCTCGGATGTGTAGATCAACTGCTTAGCACGAACGGCCGGATCCGCATCATAAGCAGGTAGAAAACAGCCTACATTACTAGTTAATGCAGCTGCCAAGAACGCCGCAGTCAGAAGCCGACGCATGATACTTCCCTTTTGTTTCGGTTGATTTGACACTCAATCGGTCCTTCGAAAATAAGAGCCAGAGCGAAATTGCTCTCTCTGCTTGAAGGAATCGGCATCAACCCATGCGATAGTTTAATCCTTACAGCTGAATTATCCGACAAAGTTTGACATTGCAAGCACGGCGTGCTGTCATACGAAAGAAGTCACAACCTATTACCAGGTTTAAAAAAACGGCCCGCTCCCAAATTTGAGAACGGACCTTTTATCGTTATGAGGCTCGTTGTGAAACGACCTAAACGAAGGGTGGCTGCAACGGCAACCCGCCGGCAACCGTTTATGCGGTGCCACCTCGTCGGCTAGTACAGAAATAATTCACAAAAACACCTCCTTTCTTTAAGACATCCCAATCCCAAACAGAGCCGTAAAGATCGGTGGGAGCGGGCTTCTGACCATCGCAGTGCGTACCTGCGATCCGATGCCCCATTATTTAGTATCCGAACGACATTGCTACCTCGTTTTGAGATGAATTTACAAAATAAACGATTCGTTCACACAAATCGTCCATTGCATTCACGCCGGCCTCGATTACGCCGGTGCCCTACTCTCATCAACACAAAGTAACCCGGTAGCTTCCGGAACACGCCTCAAAATCAAAATGCTCCAGCGGCACAATCACAGGGAGTTCTGACCGGCATGTTGCTCCCATATCCAACCAATCCAGTTCGAACAAAAAGAACGGTTGCCACCCAAAGAACCATGTCACCGTGATTCCAAATCAGCGAGTGGAACAATGGTTCCACGAAGAAACAGCCTCGTTTTTCCGGTTTCGCCACCAAACATAAACGCTATCACTTCCCCTAATTAAGTTGCTATCACCTCAGTGACCTCGAATTAAATTGCGATCGAACCGCGAAAACAAACGAATTTCTATCGAAAATTGCCGATTAAACTTGCAGAAACCGAACTAATCCAAGGCAACTCCCCACCGGATGCAATCCTGCCCGTTCCGGAGTGGACTCGGCAGGATAGGTGAAATGGCAGTAAACGGGTGATTTTGCCCGTTGCGTGTGAGATTTCCTTTTGTTAGTTTATTGCGATCGTTGTGACACAGTCCCTTCTAGAATGAATGATTTGCAAACGGATACTTGGCTTCTTGGGTCAGGTCATTGTTAGCAAACTCTGACGCTCGGACAGTTTCGCAGTTTGTTTTTCACCACTGACGTGTTGGTCATTCCAACATGCAACCCAGGCAGCGCCAACGCTTCAACGCCCCGTTTTTATTCCTGACATCCTAAGTCGGATTCAATTCATTTAGCCTCGAACATGGTCGCTGATCTCAAAAGAACTTAAATAATGGTAAATCGTAATCTCATTCACTCACTTGAAGACGACGCAATCGAACTGGAGATGGGAGAGTTGTTCTCCACAACTGCCCAGGAAGATCTCGAAGAACTCAATCTTACAGAACTATATTACCCTGATGGCGTTGGCGCTGAGCAAAAATACGAACTCAACGAGATCGTCGAAGGAAAGATTGTTCGCGTTGACAGTGACCATGTCGTCGTAGATGTCGGCTTTAAAAGTGAAGGTACGATTCCCCGAAACGAATGGGAAGAGCACGAAGATCAACCCGAAGTCGGGCAAAGCATCAAAGTTCTGATTGAAGATCTGGAAGATGAGCAAGGTCGTGCCGACGATCCATCAGGACTGATCGCCGTTAGCAAACGCAAAGCTGACCATATCATCCATTGGATTGATGTAATCTCGAAAGTTGCTGAAGGCGATATCGTAACTGGTACTTGCACGCGAAAAATTAAAGGTGGACTACTGGTTGATATTGGTGTCCCAGTATTTTTACCTGCCAGCCAAGTTGACATTCGACGTCCGGGTGACATCGGTGATTACATCGGCCGCGTTGTTCAGTGTGAAGTGCTCAAAATTGACGAACTTCGCCGAAACATTGTCGTTTCTCGTCGCTCACTGATTGAAAAAGAGCGAACATACGCACAACAAAAACTAATGGCCGAATTGGAGACAGGACAGGTCCGAAAAGGCGTTGTGAAGAACATTGCCGACTTCGGTGCCTTTGTCGACCTCGGCGGAATTGACGGCTTGCTGCACATCACTGATATGTCGCACACACGAATCTCGCATCCATCGCAAATGGTGTCGATGGATCAAGAACTCGACGTAATGGTGCTAAATATCGATCGAGAAAAAATCAAGATCGCCCTTGGTTTGAAGCAATTGCTGCCTAACCCTTGGGATCAAGTCGAAGAGAAATACCCGATTGCGTCGGTTCAAACTGGTGAAGTTGTCAACGTTATGAACTACGGAGCTTTTGTTAAACTTGAGCCTGGAATTGAAGGTCTCGTACACATCTCAGAAATGTCATGGGTTAAACGAGTCAATCATCCGAGTGAACTAGTCAACATTGGCGACGAAATTCAAGTTTCGGTTTTGGGTATCGACAAATCGGGTGAGCAGATGTCCTTGGGCATGAAGCAAACTCAGGACAATCCTTGGGATAAAGTCGAAGGCAAATACCCAATCGGTAAAGAGATTTCTGGACGCGTCCGAAACCTTACTAACTATGGTGCTTTCATCGAACTCGAGGAGGGAATTGATGGTCTTTTACATGTCTCTGACATGTCTTGGACACGAAAAATCAGTCATCCCAATGAAGTTCTTGAAAAAGGTCAAGAATTGACCTGCCGGATTTTGGCCGTTGACACCGACCGTCGGCGGATCGCCCTTGGATTGAAGCAAATGAATGAAGATCCATGGACAAGCGACATTCCAAAACGATACTCACCTGGCCAGAAGATCACGGGCAAGGTAACCAAAATTACAAACTTTGGAGTATTTGTCGGACTTGAAAATGGGCTTGAAGGACTACTTCACATCTCGGAACTCGCCGAGCACAAAGTCGAAAACCCCGAGGACGTCGTAAAAGTTGGAGACGAGCTTGAGGTCAAAGTACTTCGTGTTGACACCGAAGAACGAAAGATTGGACTTTCTCGCCGACGAGTCGATTGGACAGCAGAGGAGGAAGCAGCCGAAGCTAAAAAAGAAGCAGCGGAAGTTTCGGGAACTGCTGGTGGTCCCAATATTGCTCAGGCGGATCTCAAAGGCGGACTTGGAGGTGGTGGATTGTTAATTCAATCACCAGACGCAGCAGCTGCTGAAGAGGCTGCCCCCGCTGAAGAGGCTGCCCCCGCTGAAGAGGCTGCCCCCACTGAAGAGGCTGCCCCCACTGAAGAGGCTGCTCCGGCGGCCGAAGAAGCGTCAGCGGAAACTCCAGCTGAAGAAGAGAAACCGGAAGAAGGCTAAACGCTTAGACTAAAAACGGCTCAGCTCGAGTCATCTACCATTCAGTTGGGTAAACAACAAACGCTCACCCGTATAGGTGAGCGTTTTTTTTGGCCTCGCAGATCGGGCAAAACACGAGAGACAAGAAATTCCCCCCAACCCTGCAAACTCTCCCTGTACATCCCACCGAAGAAAGTACGCCAATGCTCGCTGGCCTCGCTCCAATGTAGTCTATAAAAATCGAAAATTCCCCTCATTTATGGGTGCCTACGTTCGATCAATCTTGGTGCTTTCTCCTCCCCTTTTAACAGGAAACGCATCGTCAGTAATATTAGAGAACCCCTGTCAGCAAACGCTCTCTTAGATAGAATTAGGATCCATCTGTGCGGGGCAAAGCCCGAAGAAAGTCCTCAGTTCTTTCAAAATGGTCGATAGCGTGACGAATACTACAACCTCATCCGATAAATCCCAAACAACTCAGGGCCAAGAAACGACCACGCTATGGCAGGTCGATATATTTCCGGTCGCCGGTCAGCCTAATCGTCTCTCGTCAGAGGTTCTCGACAACGCAACGGATCTACGAGTCGATGAATCGCTCGAGGTCATCGCCGCCCGCGGTTTTCTCATTCAGGGTCCCTTAACCCATCAGGACGTGGCACGCTTAACATCTGAACTGCTGGTTGAGCCAGTGGTTGAACGATGTGAATTCGCATTGGTTGGGTCTGATTCGCTGTCACAACCAATTGGAAAACTAACCAATTTGCTTACCGTCCTGCCACTTCCCGGCGTAACTGATCCTCAGGCAGAAAGCGCTTTGATGGCGATGAGGCACCTTGGATTTCCCGTCGATGTCGTTCGCACGTTTAAAAAGTTCTGGACATCCTCACTATCTGAATCCGACCAAAACCTGCTTCACAGTAAAATCTTGTGCAACGACTCAATTGAGATGATCGTTGTCGGCAAACTCGAACTGGACGAACTCCAACTTGGCCAGAAATACGAGTTTTCAAAACAAGACATTCCATTAGCGAACCTTTCCGATGAAGCTCTCATGAAAATCAGTCAGGATTGGACGCTTAGCCTTTCGCTGATCGAGATGCATACGATTCGGGATCATTTTGAAAAACTTGGGCGCGCTCCCTCTGACATCGAACTTGAGTCCATCGCACAGACGTGGAGCGAACATTGCAGCCACAAAACACTTGCTGGACGCATCTCATACCGAGATGAAAATGGAGAACGTCAATTTGAAAACATGCTCAAAGAAACGATTTTCTCTGCGACGATGCAGATCAGATCAGATCTCGGTGAAAGTGACTGGTGCGTTAGCGTATTCAAGGACAACGCTGGAATTGTCGAATTCGACAATAGCTACAATATCGCTTTCAAAGTAGAAACTCATAACCGCCCTTCGGCTCTCGAACCATATGGAGGCGCAAATACGGGAATTGGCGGCGTCATCCGCGACACTCTTGGAACCGGCCTTGGTGCGAAACCAATTTGCAATACAGATGTGTTTTGTTTTGCCTCTCCGGATACTCCTTTTGAAGAGCTTCCTCCCGGTGTCATGCATCCCCGCCGAATCATGAAAGGCGTCGTTTCGGGCGTCCGCGATTATGGCAACCGAATGGGCATCCCGACCGTCAATGGAGCTGTGTTTTTTGATGAGCGTTACGTCGGTAATCCGTTGGTCTTTTGTGGCAACGTTGGTCTCATACCAAAAGAAAAATCTTTCAAAGAGGTTCAACCGAATGATTTGATTGTTTCGATTGGCGGCAAAACCGGTAGGGACGGTATCCACGGGGCGACCTTTAGTTCCGCTGAATTGACTGAATCTAGCGACATCACGTCTGGTGGAGCGGTTCAAATTGGAAATGCGATCACCGAAAAAATGCTAATGGACGTGCTGTTGATCGCACGAGATCGGGAACTCTATTCCTCCGTTACCGATTGTGGAGCAGGAGGTTATTCCAGTGCCGTGGGAGAGATGGGAGAGGAAATTGGTGCGGAAGTCTGGCTAGATCGAGTTCCACTCAAGTACGACGGATTATCCTACACCGAAATTTGGATTTCCGAAGCTCAGGAACGGATGGTATTTGCGATTCCCGAATCGAATTGGGAACAGTTTGAAGCACTTTGCGCTTCGGAATCAGTAGAGGCTACCGTGATCGGACAATTCAAGCCAACCGGTCAATTGGTGCTCAAATATGGTGACGAAATCGTGGGCGATGTGTCCATGAGCATGCTACATGATGGCCGACCTCCCATCATTCGGGAAGCGACTTACCAACCAGTACCAGAAAGCGATATCCCTTCGTTCGAATTTAAAACTACCGCCCAATGGACAACCGATCTTTGCAAGATTCTTGCATCTCCCAACGTTGCAAGTAAACACTGGATCATCCGACAGTACGACCACGAAGTTCAGGGAGGAAGCGTCATCAAGCCACTCGTCGGTATTCAAAATGATGGACCGGGTGACGCTGCGGTTGTACGACCCGTCCTAAATTCAAGGCGTGGACTGGCTGTTTCTTGTGGAATGAATCCTCTGTATGGCGACCTGGACACCTACCACATGGCCACCAGTGCGATCGACGAAGCGATCCGAAATTGTGTCTCAGTAGGTGCCGACCCAACGCGGATTGCGATTCTCGACAACTTTTGCTGGGGCTACACCGATCGCCCAGAAACCCTCGGCTCGCTCGTCCGTGCCGCGATCGCCTGCCAAGATCTTTCTGTTGTTCTCCAAACGCCATTTATCAGTGGAAAGGACAGCCTCCACAACGAATTTAGCTACACCGATGAAGCAGGCAGTCGACAAACAATTTCAATCCCTTCAACCCTCTTGATCAGCGCGATGGGGCAAGTGCCTGATGTCGCAAATTGTATCACGATGGATCTGAAAAAGGCTGGAAACGTTCTGTTTCAAGTCGGGGTCACGGGAGATCATCTCGGCGGTTCTCACTGGAACCTCGTCAACAATCTCTCAGGCGGTAAAGTCCCTACGGTTGTTCCGGAACGGGCAAAGCAGACATTCATCCAACTCCACCATGCTATCCAGAAAGGATTGGTGCGAAGTTGCCACGACATGAGCGAAGGTGGACTCGCGGTAGCCGTCGCTGAAATGGCATTCGCCGGCGGACTGGGGGCCAAAATCACGACCAACGAAGTCGGGATCGAAATCCTTCCAAGCGACTCAGATTCACAAATCGAGCTTAGCTACGCCACAGCGGCACTGCTATTCGCCGAATCTAACACTCGGTTTGTGGTTGAAATCGCACGAGAAAATGTCGAACAATTCAGAGCTTCCATGGGAGATATTGACGTACAAGAACTTGGAACAGTCATTTCAGAGCCCAACCTAACCATTGAAGTTGCTTCTAACACTGTAATTCAAAGTGATTTGATCACGCTCAAGAATGCCTGGTTAGGAACGCTCGACTGGAAATAATCTGCCGATCGTTACACTACACGCTGCTTAATTTTTTTTAATGATAATCACTTAACCCTTTACGATTTCGCCATGCCTCAACCGAACGTTCTCATCCTGCGAGCTCCTGGTACTAACTGTGACCAGGAAACTGGTTACGCTTTTGACTTGGCTGGGGGAAACTCCAGTTTCGTCCATATTAATCAACTAATTGAATCCCCTGAAATGGTCAGTGATTATCAAATCCTGTGCCTTCCAGGAGGTTTCAGCTACGGGGACGACATCGCAGCCGGCAGGATTCTAGCCAGTCAAATGCAATCCCGACTCGCTGATGTGCTTGCGGAATTTCATTCCTCAGGAAAGTTAATTCTTGGAATCTGCAACGGCTTTCAAATACTTATCAAGTCGGGCTTTCTTCTCCCGCCGGACGACCAAGGCTTGCCCGCCACTCTAACCTGGAACGACAGCGGTAGGTTTGTGGACTGTTGGGTAAACCTCAAAACCGACAACGAAAAATGCGTTTTCCTTAAAAACATTGAAAAGATGTACTTACCAATCGCTCATGCTGAAGGGAAATTCGTCCCGCGAAACAAACAGGTTCTCAACCAACTCAAGGGCGATCATCAACTTGCCCTGAGCTATTGCCTTGCCAATGGAAGCGACGACGATCTCGTTTATCCTGACAACCCCAATGGATCGACCGCAAATGTAGCTGGCGTCTGCGACACAACCGGACGAATTTTTGGACTAATGCCACATCCGGAGAGGTTCATCGATCCGACGCATCATCCTCGATGGACACGCGAAGGGAACTCTGCGGCCGGTGATGGACTGGCACTCTTTCAGAACGCAATCAATTTCTTCAAAGACTAAATCTTTTTTCTCAGATCGCATAGTTTGATTTCCGATCAAACCAACCCACAGGAATCTCCCCCAGAACCTGGGATGCGTTGAGCGATCTGACTAGCGTGAAACGCAAGCCACCGCGCGTCGGTGTAAACAGAATGCCCGCAACACTCACGAGCTCGCGGATCTACGCTTGCGTAATCCACAAGCGTTGCATGCCCCTGTTGGGCGACACGTAATGCCTTTTTTAGATTTGCAACTCGGCCTCTTTTTAGAAGTTTGTGTTCAAACAATCGGCCGAGCCATCGATTCGCCTGGTAAGCACTTCGGCTCCAATACGCGGGTGGAAAATCTGACCCTGCGATGAATGCCAATTGAATAAAATCCCCCTCCTCACCTTTTACCGCGCGGATCCATTGATTCGAATTCGTCGGCCACTGACCTCGAAAAACCTGACTGGAATCACGTGGGACATGGTTTACAAAATGCTGCAACCGTCCCACTTGTGAGTCTGGCCAGCCATAGCGGAGCGGCGTGCCGAAGGTAACAATCTCCACGGGAGAAAATACTTCATGGCGATTCGCATATTCGGAAAGTCTTACTTGCAATCTAAGCCAACTCGCAACATCAATTCGACCGGTGGCTGCATGAAAGAAAGAGGCCGCATGAAAGAAGCGTGAAAGCAACGGTTGATTCCCCTTAGTGGAGGCCTGAAGCAATTGAGTTGCGATTGCGAACACATTCCCTGCGTGACTGTGTCCCCACAGCATCAATTGCTCGTCTGCCTCATGGCTGTCCAAGAGCAGATGGCAGAGCCTAACCGCCGCGTCGGCTCGTCCCAGGTGATGATTTTCACCACTCCATGAAAAACGATCAACCAAGATCGAGTCCCGGGGGTCGGTTGCGGTCATTCCCCGTTGGAATGCCAGAGTGAACTTCTCATCGTAATTGCCACGATCTCCCGAGAGAGTGTCCACTAATCGTTTGTAACTCTGTTTCATCTTCCTACTCAGCCAAGGAAGACCTCGTTCCCAGTGACCGTACCAACCGAGTGCATCGGTCCCCACCATCGTTCCGTGGACAAGAAGAATTCGTTCTATTCCGAGGCTTGAAAATTGATTGCGAGCAGCCGCCAACCTATTTGCAATGTCGGAGCCATCGGTAAAATCCGTTAGACCAGGCTTCAGAAGCTCGTAAGACTCAGCGGAAGGTTCACTGGCGTAGTCGTGATGAATAAATTGTTTTTTGATCTCCATGATTGGCTCGCTAACAACCCCATTCGATCAGCCATTTAAAATACGAAACGACAAAACCAAACCAACATCCAAAAGAGACAGCGTCACTCACTAACCTTTTTCAACACAATCGAACCAAGCGGTGGAACCGAAAGATTGACGGAATACGGACGTCCCTGAGCCTCAATCCCTTCCGCGTAAAGCCCCATCCCATTGCCAACATTCGATCCGCCATAATATGAGGAATCACTGTTAAATATCTCCAAATACCGACCTCGCTCAGGAACACCTAAACGATAATTACGATGAACTGCAGGCGTGAAATTATTGCATACCACGACAAAATCGCTGCTGTCTCTGGCTCTGCGAAGATATCCAACAACACTTGCTTCACGATTCAGTCCATCAACCCACTCGAAGCCGTTCGAATCAAAATCTTGCTCATGCAAAGCTTTCTCTTCGCGATAGATTTGGTTCAAGTCGGAGATCAGCTTCTGCAAACCTGAGTGGGCATCGTGATCACACAAACTCCAATCGAGAGTTCCATCACAATCCCACTCGTTCCATTGGCCAATTTCGTTACCCATGAAAATAAGTTTCTTCCCGGGGTGCGTCCACATATACGCATAGAGCAATCTAAGATTCGCAAATTTCTGCCAGTGATCACCCGGCATTTGGTCAATTAAGGCTCCCTTCCCGTGCACAACTTCATCGTGTGAAAAAGGAAGCATGAAATTCTCGGTGAACGCGTACATCAGGCTGAAGGTAAGTTCGTCATGATGATATTTTCGGTGGATTGGATCTTTATGAAAATAGTGAAGCGAATCATTCATCCACCCCATATTCCACTTTAGACTGAACCCTAATCCACCAGCGTACGTTGGACGGGAAACCCCGCCCCATGACGTCGACTCCTCCGCGATCGTTACGACTCCAGGAAACGCTTGGTGAACCTGGTCATTCATTTTCTTAATGAATTCGATCGCGCCAAGATTCTCTCGACCGCCATATTTATTCGGTATCCATTCACCATCTTGGCGACTGTAATCGAGATATAACATCGATGCGACGGCATCCACACGAAGCCCATCGATATGATACTTCTTGAGCCAAAACAAAGCATTGGCTACTAGGTAATTTCGAACTTCATTTCGATCATAATTAAAAATTAAGGTATTCCAGTCCGGGTGTTCCCCCTGCCTTGGATCCGCATGCTCATACAATGCCGTTCCGTCAAACCGCGCCAACCCGTGGACATCTTTTGGAAAATGCGCGGGCACCCAATCAATGATTACACCAAGATCATTTTGATGGCAGTAATCCACAAAGTACATGAAGTCTTCCGGAGTCCCGTAGCGGCTCGTGCAGGCAAAATAGCCTACCGTCTGGTAGCCCCAACTTCCGGTGTAAGGATGTTCCGAAATTGGCATCAACTCTATATGAGTAAAGTTCAGCTGTTTGCAATACTCGACAATCTGATGAGCGATGTCCCGATAATTCATCCAGCCATTGGGCTTAGTTGGATCCGTGCGCCAACTACCAAGATGAAATTCATAAACTGAAATTGCCCGGTCGAGCGTGTCATTCGCCTCGCGCTGGGCTATCCAGTCGCCATCATTCCATTGATAGTCTTCTAAATTTGCGACAACCGACGCGGTTCTTGGCGGCAATTCACTGGCAAAACCAAACGGATCTGATTTTTCCGATTCGAGGCCGTTGCAATCCACCACACAATATTTGTATTTCTCACCAACAGCCAAATTCGGAATAAACAACTCCCAAACACCACTCGGTATTCGCTTTCTCATTTGGTGACGACAGCCGTCCCAGCCATTAAAATCACCAACAACGCTAATTGCCTGAGCATCCGGCGCCCAGACGGCAAAATTAACACCTGCAACCCCTTCTACCTCCCGCAGGTGTGAACCAAGTTTCTCATAAATTTGAAACTGATTGCCGTCATTAAACAGATACAAGTCCTCATCGCTCAATAGCGGCGGGAATGCATAAGGATCATACTCCGTCATAACGACGCCGTCCTGAAGATATCGATATTTATATTTGCCACCCGTCGTGCCGAAAGTCTCGGCCTCACATTCTGCCTCAAATATACCTAGAGCGTCGATCCGCACCATTTTCTTCGAAACTTTTTCTCGGCAGTCCAGTATCCATACGCAATCAGCTTTCGGAAAAAACGCCCTTACCAGCACCGTATCCCGCGACCGCGAATCAATCTGTCGCTGCGGCCCGAGAAGTTTGTGAGGTTGACTCTCTTTTCCTAAAATCAACAGATGGAACTTAGGATGCCCCGCTACTGCTAACGCATCTCGACTCATTCTAATACGCAATTCAGAGTTGAAAACCGTTGACTGGAAACATCGGTTCAAGAAAGCAAAACACTGACGCTCCGAGGTAAATCGCTCGCCTCCCCAAATTTTACCCCAGTGGCAAAAAATAGACAGTGGCAATAATTAGGATTTAACAACGCGATCAGCTTGCGGCATAACCAAACGCCTGCCCCTGTCCAATTGGCTTTATACGATCAGAAAGAAATTCAGCCATCCTGCTTGGCTCTTTTTCTGCGCGTTGTTGAATACGCTTACGTCGTCCGTGGAGATTCAACTTGAGATGGTTTCCCAACTTCAGCGGCGCTTGAACAGGGTGGATCCGGTCGGTCACCAACAACCCTGTCGCTGAATCTTCTTTGACCACCGTTGGTTGACCGTTAATGGGATGATGCCTGCCGCCGATCGCATCTACAGTCACACTATTACCTCCCTGTTCAACCTGATCAAACTCATTAGCAACCTGCGTCCGAACCTGAGGAGGATCAAACTGCCAAATCCGACAGTTAATTTGATGAATCGCCATCGCCCTGTCGATTCGCTGCCAAAGGTCGTGGTTCTTAATAAGGGTCAATGCACCAAATTTTTCCCACTGCCAATTGTTTTTACGCCATTGGGCTATTCCGCGCCGAATTCCGCGGCCCACGTATTTACTCGACGTAATCAGCGTAACGTGAGATTCTTGCTCAAGCGCTTCGAGACCTCGAACCACCGATAGAAGTTGTAACCGCTCCCCCCGTATACCCGATTCGGTATCTGCTTCTTCGAATCGGGTTGCGGTGCCAATCTGTTCCAAAACGAATCGCCAGCGGCCGCCAGGCGATGGTTGGGATACGTATTTGGCCTCGGTAAATAACAAATAATGGGGAGCGGTTCTATTCATTGGACATCAACCTGATTGATGGAGTTCAGGCGACTGCTTGACCTGCCCGTGCAGGATCAATAATCAGCCGAAAGGTGTGGAATGACCTTCCGTTGTCCTTCAGTTTGCCATCCTTTGGCGTAAGTCAATTCGAATGTGGAGCGTTCGTTCAAATTGACCTACACGAAAATAACTTTTCCCGTCAAAAAGTAAATTCCCGATAGCGGGTTCATCGACAATCTTTGCCTTAAAAGAAAAGTCTATTTGGGGGAAAATGTTTCAATGACCGACAAGGTCTACCGCCGAACCCTCCCAACCGATACGAACTGAATTCCAGCTGAGAGTTTGCACGGGTTAGGCGGACACTGCCTTTAACTTCTTATCGAGTGACCCTTCAATAGTTATACCTGCGTTCAAAATGTTTTAGCATAATGATTCCTACCCAAAGGGTGCCAACGAAAGCCCTTACCTTTTGAATCCTGCGTCTAAACAGGCATACTGCCTGTCGCTCGCGCCAAACCAAGTTCTCAATTCCATCACCAAATTTACTTTTCAAGACAGCCCATATAGGCGACAATCTCCCCTTCAACGCCTCATTAACTCCTCGTTCATGAAATTATTTTTAACGCAGACATCACGTAATCACCTTCATTTCCTAACGGATTTAAAACAGAACTCCGCACCGCTAATAATTGCGAAAGTCATCGTTACAAAAATCAGCTAATTCTTCTCAAACAAACGGAATCACCTCATGATTTTACGTCCCTTGTTCTTGTTGTTGGCGACATTAATGACGCCTCCAAATTCAGTTTCATTGGCAATCCAAACTGAATCTGACCGTTTGAATGTCGATCCACCAAATATTGTGTTCATCATGTCCGACGAACTTGCTTACTTTGAGTTGTCCCACATGGGAAACCCATATATTCGCACTCCCAATATTGACCGGATGGCTGCTGAGGGAATCCGCTTCACCCAGGCACTCGCCGCCGCGCCGGTATGTGCTCCGCTGCGAGGGGCATTAATGACAGGCAAACACATGGGACACGCGTCCGTACGCGCCAATGGAGGTGGCACTCCGCTGCGAGCTGACGAGGTAACAATCGCTTCGATGTTGAAACAGAAAAATTTTGCTACAGGCGGGTTTGGCAAATGGGGCGCCGGTGGACGCGATTCAACGGGAGTTCCCGAAAAACACGGTTTCGATGTCTTCTTCGGTTATTACGACCAGGTTCATGCCCATTCTTTCTTCCCTCCCTATCTAATTCGTAACAGCGAGGAAGTAAAACTTGAAGGGAACATAGGAGGTCGGCAGGGGAAAACTTACTCTCACTACGCCATCATGGATGAAGCGCTCGAATTCATCAAAAGCAATCACGAGAAACCATTTTTTTGCTATCTTCCCATCACGCCTCCGCACGGAATGTACGACATTCCTGCCGATGATCCGGCTTGGAAGCTCTACGAAAACGACAACTGGATTCAAGACCCTAAAATCTCGCAGGACACTAAAAATTATGCCGCGATGGTCTCAATGGTCGATCACAACCTACAGCAGGTCTTGGATCTATTAAAGGAACTCGATCTGGAACAAAATACGATTGTATTTTTCACTGGCGACAACGGTGGGCAAGACCGATTTCGCTCCAAACAACACCCACGTGGCTTTTTTGGACCCAATGTAAACCCTGTTAATAACGTTGAATTTAGGGGTGGAAAAGGAAATCTCTACGAAGGAGGCTTGCGCATTCCTTTCATTGTCCGCTGGCCTGGAAAAATTGCCCCCGGACAAATAAGCGATCATCTTTTCAACCAGGTCGACATCCTACCTACGCTTGCAGAATTGACTGGTACTCAGGCGCCAGCGGATATCGACGGACTCTCAATCCTACCGGAGCTGATTGGACAAGAGCAGGCAGGCCGGGAACAAGAACAGCACCGATTTCTGTATTGGGAATTCGGATCCCAAACCGCCGTTCGAATGAAGAACTGGAAGGCGATTCAGGCCCAAAAAAATAAACCTTGGGAGCTTTACGATCTGAATCAGGACTTAAGCGAGGCCCATGACGTTGCTCAACAGCACCCTGAAATCATCCAAAAGATGAAAGAATTTGCTCAACAATCACACGAACCGGTGAAGGAGGGAACTTACACGACCAAAGTCCGCCACGAACGAGATCGCCAAGCAAAGTTCGGTACGTCGAAACGGCTTACTCCACCCAAAAAGGCTGGCAAAATGAATCGAATTAAGCATCCTAATTTGATTGCACCGGAAGGTATTAAGATTTTAAAATTCAGCAGTGAAAACCGAACCAACGACAAGTTGGCAAATTACGCGATCGATGGAAAATCAAATACGATCTGGCATACCCAATTTTCAAGCGAACTGAAATTGCATCCACATGAACTAATACTTGACCTCGGTAAATCAATGTCAATCGAAGGTTTTCGATACCTCGCTCGGCAGGATGGTGGATGGAATGGAGCGTTTGCGGAAACCGAGTTCAGCGTCAGCAATACACCTGATTCATTTCCGACGAGTCAACTAAAGATCACATTCAAGAAGACCAATCTGGTGCAATCGGCCGATCTAAAAGCGCCTGTTTCCGGACGTTTCATCAAAATTAAGATTTTTTCAGAAGTAAATCAGGGACCCTGGGCCTCCGCCGCAGAATTGGGAGTTATCGCTAAATAACACCAGCAGATATCTAGGAATCTTACAAATAGGTACGCCAAAGTTAGAACTCTCCTTCCCGAAGCCCGTTTGCAGATCTAAACAGCAATGAGGAAATTCACGAGACCTTCCTCAATTTTTGCAAGTAGGCAGAGAGTTTGGAAACGGGCAACCTAATACAGACCGCCGAGGAGGGAACATTCCCGGTTGTCGCACTGCCGATGAATAATTTACTTACCGTACACCTGTCGCAGTAACGCAGGAAAAACGCGGAGCGCCCGTACTCCATCCACCACGTCTGACAAAAATTAAGAATTCAGCTTGGCCGAACTGGAGGCCCGCAAGCCTTTGAAAGCCGTGGCATTAGAGATGGATACGCTCTTAGGCGCAACTACCCTGAGCTTTGTGCATCCGTCCGTCGGGATGGCAACCGGGCAGATCAGAATCATAGAACTTAGCCAACACTGATTCCCAATCTTCACGAGAACGAATTTTCACAAAGGCCGCCCTTACTGAATCGTGCTCAGGGTGCAAAATAGAATACTTAATTCCAAATTTCCTCATCAGTTTACCCACGCGACTCTCACCGTAAAGCGACTCCGCTAACTTATAATGTTCCAACATCACCTCTCGCTGCTCGCGAAGCGACGGTGGCTCAGGCAGGGGCATACCGGCAGCTAACGCCCGTGCTTGTTGAAAAATCCAGGGATTACCAATCGCACCTCGAGCTACGGTTACACCGTCGACACCCGTTTGTTCAATCATGTCCAAGCAATCCTGAGCGGTAAACAAATCGCCGCTTCCTAAAATTACTTTATCACCGACGCGCTGTTTCAACTCCGATAAAAACTGCCATTTACTTGGACCGACGTAACGCTGGGTAACCGTCCGTCCGTGCACGGTAATTGCCGCGACCCCCAACTCAAATGCCCCGTCTAAAATTTCAAAAAAGTTATCTCGACTCTCGGGTGTGTCATCAATACCACGGCGCATCTTTACCGTGACTGGTATTTCCGATGGGACATTATCGCGGGTCTGTTTGACAATCTCTAACGCGATTTTGGGTTGACTGAGATGGAATCCACCTCGGCAGCGGCCCAAAACTTTTTTCACCGGACACCCAAAATTAATATCGATCACATCAAAACCAGCCTCGACCAATTTCATTGCCCCCAAAGCAAACTGCTCGGGCTCGGCGCCCATCAGTTGCCCACCAACGGGGTGCTCTTCATCGGAAATATGCAAAAAGTGGCTGGTCCGCTTGCGCTCTTTTAAATTAACCAGAAATTCATCCAGCATGACTTCGCAAATAGAATACGGCGCGCCAAGTCGCCGAGCGATCACCCGCATGGGCCAATCACTGTATCCAGACAACGCGGCCTGCACGATCGGGAATCCGATTTCGACGGACCCGAGTTTCAGCGGTTTCAGACTTACAGATTCCATAGAATTACTTGAAAACAAGTGTTTAAAGCATTTGAGCATCGGCCGAAAAAAAGAATGTCGATTTTTTGCCAACGAAAACCCAAATCTGGATTAAGAAAATAAACAGGATTAGTTAATCTTTGGTTATCTTACGTCGATTTGCCATTCTGAGATAGAGTCATCCTCCGGTGAATTTGTCGGGTTTTCCCTTGTTGCCATTTCCCAAACATCCAGATAATCCCGATTGCACCGCGTCCCCCGCGCTACCTATCAAACCACAACTTAAATCTGCGATATTGTTAAACCGAAACATCGGAGAGTCTTTGCCATGGAAACAGTAATAGAAAGCCTCATCAACTGGTGGCCATTCTGGCTGGGGTTGGCGATTCTGGTGGCCGTGGTTCTCTTGATGCAGATTTGGGCACTGCCCCGAAACCTGCCTTACCTTGCCCGCGGTCAACTTGTAACCAAAAGTGAACTGAAATTCTACAAATCACTTTCAAAAGCAGTTCAGGACGATTTTCAAATCTTTGCCATGGTTAGAATTGCCGATTTATTACGAGTCGAAAAAAACAACAAACACCGACGCAAATGGCTAAATAAAATCCTCGCAAAACATATTGATTTTGTCCTGTGCGACCCGGGCTCCCTCAAACCGTTGGTTTGCATCGAACTCGACGACATCTCCCACCAAAGACCCGAGCGAATCGAAAGAGATAAATTCGTCAACCAAGCTTTTAAATCAGCTCAACTCCCGCTACTCAGAATTCCAACACAACCTGAATATCGGTCTCGAGAAATTCGTCAACTTATTGAGAGCATCCTTTAGGCTAAGGCTTAACTCGCAGTACCGATTTATAAAAATGAGTAACAATTCTTTAACACGGTCCGTCAAACGGATTGAGCTCAAGAAGTTTCATTACCATACCCACCACAGGCCTTTGGATCGTCGTAACGAAACGCCCAAATCCACACCAACTAATCGTCTCCACTTTTTACACAAAGTTTAGTTTTGTTTATGAGCGATTTCACCCAACGTGCTGCGGTTGCCGTAATTGTTGATGGCTCTCAGTTTCTGACCATTCTTCGATCGCGAGCGGTGCGTGCACCGGGGCAAATCTGTTTTCCAGGCGGCGGAATCGAATTAGCAGAGTCGCCCCGGGAAGCCACAGTTCGGGAAATGCGTGAAGAGCTCGGAGTCAACGTCATCGCCCAAAAAGAAATCTGGAAAAGTGTATCGCCGCGAGGTCTTGAAATTCACTGGTGGAAAACAGTAATTGAAAAGGGGCAAACCATCATCCCGAATCCCGACGAAGTCGATTCATTCAGCTGGCTGTCCGCCGGACAAATAGTTGCCTGCTCAAATTTACTAGATAGCAACCGCCAATTTTTCGAAGCTCTTGAGAATGGCGAATTTTCTATTTAAAGTCTCTCTTGCTTATTTAAAACGGTAAATACCGGACAGAAAGAGGCTAGAGTTTGATAGTACAGAAATAGAGCAGAATCCAGTCTCTTTATCCTTCAAACAAATTAACGGACTGGTTCGCGAGTTTCACAAACCGCAGCCCAGCAGGTCTCGATCTGTTCCGGCTTCGTTCATGCGCAAAAAAGAGTTAAGAAATGACCGATCGAGGGAATCTAAAGATTCATAACCTCGAAACTTTTCAAGACTGCCGATGAAAGATTCAATGAACGGCGGGCTGTCTGGCCTGCTCAGTGCCATAGTAGCCCGGAAGAAATAGAGTAAAGGCTTGAGAGGATTTCTTCTTTGTTGCCATTTTGGGCTCAACACAGCTTTAAAATCGCTTAACCAGCTGTTGGCAGTAGAGCTTGGAACCGGCAGACAGGCTGAAGAAGCCATGAATTGGACTAAATTTGCGACCATTCGACTTTCTAGGCAGCATTTACGATTGTAAAAGCCTCAATGAACCGATATAGTTTTTGTTCTTAGAGCTTGGGATTTCCCCACGCAAAACATTTTCAACCCTTTTTGATCCCATCGGTGCTGCTCCTGCCATAAGGACAGTTAAGGCATTTTTTGCCGAGAAAACCGGTAGTGATGGAGTAAATTGATGGCAAACGCGCTAGTTCAAGATCTTATTGATGCGGGTGTTCACTTCGGCCACAGAGCCAGTCGCTGGAACCCTAAAATGTCGCCGTACATCTACGGTCGTAAAAACCAAATCCACATCATGGATATCCGTGAAACGGTACGTGGCCTGTTGCGAGCCAAAAAGTACGTTTCTCAGGTTGCCAGCGGTGGAAGTCTCGTTTTGTTCGTCGGCACCAAACGACAAGCCTCAGCCGCAGTTCAGCGTGAAGCCGAACGCTGTGGCATGCCTTATGTTAGCGAGCGTTGGCTCGGTGGCGCCCTAACGAACTTCCGAACCATTCGCAGTCGAATGGGTCGCCTTGAAGAACTCGAAGAAATTCGAGGAAGCGACAAAATTGAAGGTTACTCAAAGAAGGCTCAGTCGTCATTGAATCGTGAGTTCCGTAAAATTCACCGCAACTTGAACGGTATTCGCACGATGAACCGCAAGCCGGAATGCTTGATCATCGTTGACCCAAATAAAGAAAAGAATGCGGTTCTCGAAGCTAAAAAGCTTGGAATCACGACTGTTTCTTTGATCGATACGAACTGCAATCCTGATCTGATCGATTTGCCAATCCCTGGTAACGACGACGGTATTCGCTCGATTGAATTAATCATGAGCCACATGGCCGATGCCGTTCTGGCAGGTCGAAAAGCCATCGTTGCGAAAAACGAAGGCAAAGAATCAGGCGCCAAAACAGAATCAGCCCCAAAGGCAGACACTGTGCCGGACAAAGATGCAGAAGAAACCGCAGTTTAATTCTGACTGCTTAGTTTTGAATAAACAACCGACAAGGCTCTAATCCGAGCCAGTCGGTTCTTCGATTCCAATAGAGATCAAACAAACGATTTTTCTTTTTGCTGCAAGCGTGCAGCAATTGAAATTTAATCATATCCCCTTACGACACCGGTAGCACGCAAACCGGATTGCAATCGAATTCAACCGATTCGTTGCAATTGTCGCGACAATTGATACCAAGAGAAGGAAAAACAATGAGCGTAACCATTTCAGCCAAAGACGTTAGCGAACTGAGAAAAGCGACGGGCGCCGGGATGATGGATTGCAAGGAAGCACTTAAAGAATCCGGTGGCGACATTGAGGGCGCCCTCGACTTCCTCCGAAAAAAGGGGCAGAAAGTAGCTGCCAAACGAGCTGGACGTGACGCCAATGAAGGTGTCGTCGTCGCACTCACAAACGAAGCCGGCGACACCGGTATCATCCTAGCACTCAGTTGCGAGACTGACTTTGTCGCCAAGAACGATGATTTTATCGCGTTTGCCAACAGCATCGGTCAAATGGCGCTTGAAAATCTGCCCGAAACCAAAGAAGAACTACTTGCACTCCCTTACGAAGGCACACCGCTCGCTGAAAAACTCGTCGAGCAAACTGGAAAGATCGGCGAAAAGATCGAGGTTTCAGGTTACGGTAAAATGAGTGGCGAGAGCATCTCCACTTACATCCATGCTGGTAGTAAGATCGGCGTCGCCGTCTCTTACAAATCCGGAGGTAATGACGAAGCCGCTAAATTCTTCCGCAGTATCGCGATGCACATCGCAGCCATGAACCCTGTGATTCTCTCCCCAGAAGAATTTGACGCAGAGTTCGTTGCTAAAGAAACCGAGGTAATTCAAGCTCAAATCAAAGCCGAAAACGAGCTAAATGAAGCAGAAGACCTCGGTAAGCCAATGAAGAACGTTCCTCTTTTTGGAAGTAAACTTCAATTGACACCCGAGGTGATGGCAAAAGCAGAGGCGGATATCAAAGCGCAATTAGAAGCAGAAGGAAAGCCCGAGAAGATTTGGGACAAAATCGTTCCCGGGAAACTCGAACGCTTCGTTGCAGACAATACGCTCCTCGACCAGGAACGCTGCCTTCTAAGTCAGTTCTTCGCACTAGACGATAGCAAAACCGTCCAAACGGCCATCAGTGACTTCGGCGATGCAGCCGAAATCGTTGAGTTCAAACGACTGTCGGTTGGCTAAAGCCACCAAGACGATCAAATATTCGACAATTTATTCGTTGTCGCAGAAGCCCTGCTGTTTGCAGGGCTTTTTTTGTATTCTAATCTTCTGTGACGATGCAACTTACAAAGGCTGTGGCGAATTCTGCTACTCGGCAAGCAAGCCTCCTAGTTGACATCGGTCCGCCCAATTTATGAGACCGACACACTGAACCCCGAAAAAATCTAATGACGCAAACGGCAAAATACAAACGGATTATCCTGAAACTGTCAGGTGAGAGCTTCAGCCCCTCGGGAGAACGCGGAATCAGCATGGAGGAAGTTGTTCACATCTCACAACAAATAAGCGAGGCACAACAGCTTGGTTGCCAGATTGCAGTCGTTATCGGAGGCGGCAACATCCTTCGCGGCAGTCAGTTCAAAGCCAAAAATGAAGTTGTCCATGAGGCGACCGCCCACTACATGGGTATGATGGCTACAATCATTAACGGCCTCGCTCTCCAAGACGCACTTGAATCGGTGGGCTGCCAGACTCGCTTGATGAGTGCCATAAAAATGGATGGCGTTTGTGAACCATACATTCGCCGCCGTGCCCACCGGCATCTAGAAAAAGGACGCATTGTCATTCTGGGCGCTGGCACAGGCGGTCCTTTCGTAACCACCGATACCGCCGCTGCATTGCGAAGCATGGAACTCGAAGCCGACATTTTAATGAAGGCCACTCGTGTTGACGGGGTCTATAGTGAAGACCCTGAAAAAAACCCGCATGCCGTGCTCTATTCGGAACTTGAGTTCCAAACGTGCATTGAAAAAAACCTTCGCGTGATGGACTCGACCGCAATCTCTCATTGCATGGAACACGACATGCCGCTGATGGTCTTTAACTTTCGAAAAGACGGAAACATCATCAAAGCAGTTCTTGGCGAAAAAGTTGGAACCATCGTCAGCAACCAATCAATTGCAGACCAATAAATAATAAAGCTAAAACGTTAGCTATATATATTTCCCCTTGTCGACACTAAAGCAAAATTACGCGTATAATCGAGAGTGCCTCTCGGCAACTTTCGGAATCCATTATCGATTACGATAACAGTCGGTCGCCTTAAACTTTGCAAATTAATAAAAAACAGTAGTTTTACTGAACGGAGAAACCAATGCCTGCAGCCGCAATCATCGAAGATGCCGAACAGAGGATGGACAAAGCAATTGAGGTTTTAAAAAAGAGCCTCGGTGGAATTCGAACCGGGCGAGCCAACCCAGGACTTGTTGACTCCCTTCGAGTCGATGTCTACGGTTCTCCCACACCCATTAAACAAGTTGCTCAAGTCGGCGCGCCAGAACCAACTCAAATCGTAATTCGCCCCTACGACACTGGAATCATCAAGGAAATTGAAAAGGCGATTGTTGCCAGTGACCTTGGCTTCAACCCCCAAAACGACGGTCGCGTGGTGCGAATTAACATTCCGCCACTCTCCACCGACGTAAGGAAAAAAATGGTCAATCGAATCAAAGAACTCACTGAAGAAGCAAAGATTTCGATTCGAAACGTTCGCCGAGACGGAAACAAAGCAGCTGACGTTGCAGAAAAAGACAAAACGCTTTCTGAAGACCAGAGAGATGACGTGAAAGATCAAGTTCAGGAACTGACCAAAAAGTTCGAAAACCAAGCTCAGGAAATTGCGAAAGCAAGAGAATCCGAGGTCATGGAAGATTAACCCAAGCCGGAACACGACACCCAAAAGGGCTCAGACCATTCAGTCTGAGCCCTTTTTTTGTTTGGCAACCATGACAATGACCAGCCATCGCTTTCCACTTTTATTTAACTAACTCTCTCCAACCGATGTGGTAGCAAACCACCAACGGCGCAAAGGGCCTGTAAATGTCAAACTATAACGGTCGGCGAAACATTTCCCTTTAACCAAGCAATCCCGATAAAAACCAACCTATTGAATTCACCGACCTAAACACTCCGACTTCAGACTATAGCTAAGAACATTTTTACACCGGAGCGTGATTCGCACTTCGAAGTGGCCTACTGGTTGGAGCACTCAATGAGATTTCAAACTACATTCCTCGCAACAATCTTAACCGCAATCGCTGTACTTGCTACAGATTGTACGGCACAGTCTCACGCACCCCAACAACAACCAGCCAGCAATCAAGCAGATGGAACCTCGCCCAACGCGCCCCGACACCGATTCGTAACCGCAAATCAAAATCCGAACTCGGTTCCATCGGTCAATTCAGCGACTCAAATTTCTCGCGTCAAACAGTCCCAGACACTCGCTGCTGTCCCGGTACAATCTCGCCCACGCACAAGTGACTTAGTAGCGGCGACCTTTGAAACCTCAAATAATAACGACTTTGGTTTGTCTCTCAATTACACCGACCGCCAGGCAAGCCTACAGCCCACACCAGCGCATACCTTTCAATACCAAGCAACTGTTGAATCCCCTTCATCGACTCGCACCAATATCTTTGGAATTGACGAAGACCAATGCTGCGATGAGTGGGAAAACTTCACAGCCTGCGGGGGCCTAAAGACAAATCCTGGCCACTATGGAATTCCATGGTTAACCGGCAAGGACAATTGCGAAGCAGCACGTGGCTGTGGATGCGGCATTGAAAGACCAGGACTTGGCTGCGGAACTCTAGACTGCGATTCAACAACCATCAGATGCACAAAGCTCAGAGGAATCAAAGGCTGGTTTAAGAAGTCAGATTGCCAGTGTGTTGAATGCCAAACGGAACAGCCGAGCGTCATCGAATACGTGGAAGAAAAATAGACAGAACACTCAATCACCGAGCTTCTAATCTCTGTCGCTGAATCTTGCTCTCGAACCCCGCAGTAACCCGACGGTCGCAGCCGCAGTTTTCGCTCCGGCCGCATCCGGGCTATTCGATCTGGCTGTCTAATCTAGAAAAACGAACACCTAAAACCGGTGCGGCTTCCCGTTTGATTGTTTTCTTATCTGTTCCCTTCTCTCGACAAACCACTTGACTCGAAATGATTCAAGCGGATTCAATCTTCTGCGAAGGCGAATCTCGTTTGGATGATTTCAAGTAGCAGAAGAGTAGAAACAAGGATATCAAACGAAACTCCAATCAAACAAACCCAATCTTTCGCAAAGTCAACAGCTCACTCGGTTAAAAAGTTCGCACCGAATTCGGGCGACTCTATTTCATTGACCAACCCGGTGGAATTGAACCACCCTGTGCCGGTGGCGTCGCCGATTGAAAACCTTGCTGAGTTTTTTCCGGTAAAACCGGGTTTACCATGAAGTTCTGTTGAGTTGCCGGAGCGGCCACACTATTAGGAACTGTCAAATTTCCAGAAAACTGGTTACTGGAACTAGGAGGTAAAGTGGCTACCCGCGGTGTTCCAACAAACCCACTAGGCGCGACAACTGTCGATGCATCATTGACGGGCAGTCGTGAGAGATCACGGCTATCATCGATTTGCGTTGACGCATAGTCGACTGCTTTGGTGAACGTAGTTTTCGCCACAGGAACCGATGGCGGGGCAAGTCCACTGTTCACCACGCTCGGAGTCGAGGCGCTTCCTGTCGTTTCAACGAAACCTGAACTAGAGGCAACCATACCGTTTATCGGCTGAACAGGATTCGCTGCAGCCATTCCCTGCCGCGTCCATCCGCCCGACGCTTGGTTGACCGGTGTCGGTGCCCGCTGGTTGGGGTTAACAACCACGGACGAACCGGTTAGAGAATTTGAGGGCGAATTGGTGTTCTTCGATGGAATATTCATGCTGTATGCCGGTGGAGGCTGGACCGTTGTCTGCCCCGCAAACCAATTATTTGGTTGATTACCCGAAGTTTGACAACCTGCTGCCAAAATAAGACTACAGGCACACAACAGAAAATAATGAATGCGAAACATCGAGGTTGTCCTCTAAAACACTGCGATCATTTAAGAAAATTCTTTTTAAGCTCAAGTTTTCAAAATTTGAATTACTTAAGGCGGCGTACGATAGCAAGTTGCGATGACTTCGCAAGATCAGTTCCCAGATCGCCCCTGTACTTCAGCCAACTTTCATTAACCGAAATCCGTGAAAACGATGGTGCTTGTGACCAAATTAGGGCAAAATATTGAGACATTTACAAACGATAGCCTGCACTCAACACGGAAGATCGATGCAACTACTTCTTTCTCACAAGACAACTCTCCGGTTCGTACTCTCGCAAAAATCGCTAGCAGTTGTTTTTGCCTGTATTGCATGTGCCCTACCCTCCACACCGGTTTGCGGACAACAACAGTCCGCGGATCTTGTATTAGTTGGCGGTAATATTTATACGGTGGATCAGTCACGCCCTTATGCAGAGGCGATTGCTGTGAACGCTGGCCGAATTGTTGCCGTTGGATCCGACAAGACGGTATCGGCCTATATAACCCCAGAAACGCAAGTTATCGATCTCAAGGGCAAGTTTGCAATGCCCGGATTTATCGAAGGCCATGCTCACTTCATGGGCCTGGGTGAATCTATGATGATGCTAAACCTTCACAAAGCAAAAACCTGGGATGAGATTGTGCTTCAGGTTGAAAACGCCACCCGCACGACGCCACCCGGAGAGTGGATCATCGGTCGTGGTTGGCATCAGTCTAAATGGGATCACGTACCTTCACCAAACGTCGATGGCTACCCTACTAATTTCGAGATGAACTTAGCAACGCCTGACCACCCTGTCTTATTAACGCACGCAAGTGGCCACATGAGTTTCGCCAATGAATATGCAATGAGGCTTGCAGGTGTTGATGCAGACACAGTAAACCCCGGAGGAGGAGAAATTGTTAAAGACGAAAACGGAAAGCCCATTGGGATTTTCCGTGAAACAGCTCAGTCTTTAATTCAAAAAGTAAAAACACGTGCTGATAGTCAAAGGCCTCAAATAGAAAAACAAGCCTATTCACAACGCGCAGCTGAGCTTGCCTCGATGGAATGCCTAAGCAAGGGCATCACCAGTTTCCAAGACGCAGGCTCCAATCTTGCCACCGTTCGAACACTCCGCCAGTTAGCCGACAAAGGTAAGCTAGGAGTTCGTCTTTGGGTCATGATTAGAGATGACAACGAGCGGCTACGCGGTCAACTGGCAAACTTCAAAATGATCGGATACGCGGATCATTTTTTGACCTGCCGAGCCTTGAAACGCTCAATCGACGGTGCTCTAGGCGCTCACGGAGCTTGGCTACTAGCTCCTTATCAAGATCTACCCACCAGCTCAGGCTTGAATACCGCCTCGATTGAATCCGTTACCGAAACCGCAAAACTCGGAATTAAAAATGATTTCCAAGTCTGCATTCATGCAATCGGCGATCGAGCCAACCGAGAGGTCCTCGATATTTACGAAAAGATCTTTCGCGAATATCCAAGTCAGTTTCCGCGCCGATGGCGAATAGAGCACGCGCAACACCTGCATCCAAACGACATCCCCCGTTTTGGAAAACTGGGAGTAATTGCATCGATGCAAGGAATTCACTGCACATCAGACGCAATTTTTGTTCCGCAACGATTAGGCATGCGCCGCAGTGAGGAAGGCGCTTACGTCTGGAAATCATTAATTGAGACTGGCGCCATTGTCACAAACGGAACCGATGCACCTGTCGAAGACGTCGACCCAGTTGCGTCGTTTTATGCTTCAGTTACGCGACGCCTAACAGACAAATTCGCATTTTTCCCGGAGCAGGTGCTTTCGCGGGAACAGGCCATTCGCTCTTACACAATCGACAATGCCTATGCTGCTTTTGAAGAAAACATCAAGGGATCTTTGGTCCCCGGAAAGCTGGCAGACATCGTGGTCCTCAACAACGATCTTATTCAATGCAATGTAGCACAAATTAAAAACACGCGCGTCGAAATGACCATTATCGATGGAAGAATTGCGTTCCAAGCAAACACACCCACAACGAACTCGGAATAAACAACCCCAGAACTTCAAGCAACGCCCAGCTTTCATTTCAAGCTTCCAAGGCCCAACGCGAGACGGAGCCTCTAGTGGCACCAAGCCTGGCACTTGAGACGCTGACTAAGCCTTGACTCTTCGGTAACGCCGAAAACAAAACGCAAGCGCTAACAAACCCAACATGCTTCCAGGTTCTGGAACCGCAGAGAAGATGCGGTCGTATCCAATCGCATCCAATGCCAGCAAATCGAGATTCGAGAGTTCATTTCGAACTCCGAAATCGGTCGTCGGGTCCATCACCCCCAAACCGCCTTCAATCGCCCAGTGACTCGCTTGCTCACCATCGCCATAGTTGACTCCTTTAGACCAGGCTGACGCCATGCCGACCGCATTCGTCAACCCGCCGTCAATCGAAAAATACTTATCTCGCTCATCGGCCGTCCAGTCAAGATCTGCACCCACGGCTTCGCTGTCGGTGGAAAATCTTAGAAAATCTAAGCTATTAACAAACTTCAGTTCGTCATCTGAAAACTGACCGCCACCATTGTTATCCAGCTCATCGACACCACTTGAAAAACCCAAGGTATGCCCAATCTCATGCAACGCAGTGCCGAAAAAATCTAAATGGTTGGCCTCAATTCCGTCGCTTGGGTCGAAATCCCAGTCATAGAGAGCATTGAAATTAATGACCCCGTCAACGGTCGAAGCATGGGAATCCCTCAAACCAAGTGCTTTCGCATTAGCTGTCGTAAGCGAAACGGTGGTGTTGTTTAACCCACCATCGTTATCGAGATAGCCCAATTCAAAATTCGACCCTGGCGCTTCAGAAGTCTGGTTGGTATAAATCGAAAAGGAAGAGCCCTCCGCCAATCCATTAGAGAATTTGACATCGTCGGCGGTGGAGACATCGTTACTAATCGCACTCCGAAATTCACTATACGTGAACGATTCCCGAACGAACGTCGCAGCGCTTACAGTGCGTTGGTCTAACGTGACGAATCCAAAATCAAGGAAGATCGTAATGTTATCATGGAACTCAGTACCCCAGGTGTTGGCAGCTCGCTGGAACGATCGGTTGGCCAACGCATTGGTTCCGGTACTCGATCGGATAGTCATTTGGCCTTGGCAGGCGGAAACCCACCCGACAATCAAAATAATTAAACCAAAAACGAAACGATTCATCGATCAGAAAACCAAACAATTCAGAAATGAAAAATTTCAAGGTGGGGAGCCACGACAAATTAATTATCACCGAGACCGTTCCTCTAGAATACGCTCCAAGATACGGTTTTTCAAGGATAAACGACTTTTAACAACCAAACCGAAGGTAACTCATGCGAATTCTCTTTGATTTCATCCTGTTTTCTGGCAAACCAACCGCGACTGCCCATTCCAGATGCACGACACTTCGGAATGCGATTCAGGGGAGAAGTGCTAAATAGCGAACTGAACCTTGGGGAAACCCAAACCGTTCTTCGAAAAGCAATCGATGGAATAGATCATTCCAAGAGATCCAGCAATGGTTCTTTCACCTTTGGCAGCGCGCCCTCAAGCTCCAATAGCCACTTCTTCGTTCCCACGCCTCCTTGGGTTGAGAACCCGCCCAACCCGGCGTTACGCACGACTCGATGACAAGGAACGATCATGGGAAAGGGATTTTTTTTCATCACAGTCCCCACCGCTCTCGCCGCTCCAGCATGCCCCACCCTGTCCGCCAAATCACCGTAGGTCAAAACCTGACCACGGGGGATTTTTCGGCAAGCATGGGTAACCGCCAACTGAAAAGGAGTCATCCCAGCTGTATAGATTTCGAAGCTATCGAAACCCACCTTCTCTCCAGCGAGGTACTTCCGAACTTGAGTCCGAAATTGCTTCATTGGTTCATAGGACGATACATCACTAAGTCCAGCATCCTGAAACGCCTGACGCACCTGTCCCGGATCGTCGAAGCCAAGCTTAATCGCAAGGACGGTTTTCCCAGAATATAAAACTCCGAACCAACCGATTACCGACTCAAAAAAATCAAGCGAAGAATTCGGCAGCAGAAACGATTGCCCCATCAATAATCTTCCTGTTCGATTCAACCAAGCCGTCGCTCATCGTCCAATCGGAATCCTCTTTATCGACGGCCCCGACCGTTGTCTTTATCGCGATTCCCACCGCGGCCTCCATCTTCATTGCTGCGATGGTTGCCACGAGAGCCACCGTCGTTCCCGCGGCTATTACCGCGAGAACCACCGTCGCTGTTACTGCCCCGGATATTGCCACGCGAACTTCCTTCGCTGTTGCGACTGCCTCCACGTGAGCCACCCGCACCACCGCGAGCACGGCCGCCGCCATGACCTCGACGTCCACCACCCGATTTCTTATGATTCTGGATGTTCGATTCGACCAGGACTGTGATCGTCTCTTCCCACGTTGGAACTTTTGCACGCTTTCTAGCCGGTTCTCCACGATCCGACGAATCAAATTGATCATCCTCGTCACGTGCGTCTCGATCTTCTGCCCCTTCGCTTCTTCGGCTTTCGCTTTGAGTGCTCGATTTCCGCCTCCGCGACCGTCCACGCCGACGGGATCGGCCTTCGCCCTCTTCCTCGCGTTGGCCTCGACCACGATCCTTGCGCTCCACCACGTCTTCATCCGAATCGACCTCTAAATCTGGAGCAAAATCTTCGTCATCTAGTAGGCCGGAACCAAACCCATCGCTCTTAGGTCGATCGCTACTCCCGGAAGTCCGCTCTGATCGCTCTGATGTAGGCCTAGAACCACCTCGTCTCCGCCGCCGCTTTCGGCCGCTTGGTCGAGACTCAGAACTATCGGCATCAGAATGATCGCCATCAGAATCCCTAAGACGTTCGCTGCGCGAAGGCGTTGGTGCGTCGTCGACCTTTTGATCCCAATCTTCCAGCCCAGCTCCGAACCCATCATTTGAACCTCTAGGCCGATCTCTTGCCGGCTCTTCCGCGTTCGACTGAGCCTTCCGCTCAGCAGCCACTTGCTGGCGATCCCCTTCACGTGGCGCGCGTCGAGAACGTCGTCCCCGCCGAGGTTTTTCTGTCCGACCTTCTTCTCGCTCTTTTCCTTCGGACCGTTCAGATTTAGCGTCAACACTAGCATCTGGGCCACTCTCGTTAGAAACCTTTTCACGTCGTCCACGGCGCCGTGAATTAGAACTTTTACCCCCCGGCTTATCCTCGGAACGCACAGGCTTACGCCGGCGGCGACCGTGAGCCGCATCATCTTCCTCAGTTCGAGGTCGGGGATCCAGGTCTTCAATTTCGAACTCAAAAACCTCATCACCTTCACTCACATCAACATCGCTGTAGCCCTCTTCGTAAACCACCTCTATTTCCTCGGCCGGTTCATCCGAAGACGTTGAAGATCCTACATTCGCACTCGCCTCTTCAACTTCTGAGATGAATGATTTTCGAGGCCGAGGATTCCAGCCAATTAGATCATCTTCCGAGTTATTTACTTCAACATCATTTGCCTGAGTATTACTTGCTTCAATCTCGTTGGGTTCATCATCTTTACCAGGCGTGAACATCGACGAAAGCACACTCGATTTTTCAGGAGATGGAATGGGTTCCAGTCCGAACATACTCCCTTCGTCTTCAGTTTTTGCGTCATCGTCCTTCGATGCCTCTGAAACACTGTCGGAATCTGAGGCAGGCTCCATGTTGGGCGTCGCCTTTTTAGAAGAGGAAATACCCAGCATGTTGGCGAGAAAATCCCAATGCCCAGCTTTCTTACCCTCGTTATCCGAAGCAACGGCCGCTTGGGCCTCATCGTTGGAATCTGATACCGGCTCAGCGGTTGCCTCAGCCGAATCTTGACCGACCACCTCGTCCTCTAATTCATTGTCGAACTCGTCATCCTCAATCGGTTCTACCTTTTTCGATGCATTCCCACCAAAGTAATCGTAAAGCTCATCTGTCACGATAATTCTCCGTTGACATAGTCAACCACAAGGCTAGACCAGCGAAAGCGACTTCCGGTGGCCAGCAGTATATTTGCAGGGTCTGCACTAACAGACCCAAAATTTATTTGTTGATCCCCTAATATATCGCAAAATGCTTGATTTTAGGAACCCCTTCGCCCCAAGCTGGACCAGAATAGAGAGAATGTGACCCCAAATCTGCCGCCAAAACGAGAAAACAATTCTAGGTAGGCTGGGCAACCCAAGAGAATCACCCCAAAAACTAGTTGGAATACGAAAAAAGCTCGGGGCCACCCCGAGCTTTATCATTTCGCACCAATCGCCCTACGTTAATTAATATCTCTTCGGATCATCAAGGACCCGTTGTCTGCAACCGAGAACATCGGTCGGTGGTAAGAGTTGTAATGGCACATTCCACGTGGTCGGAACGACATCCCAACAAATATGTTAAACGCGTCGTTCGGATTCCCACCTACGTTAAGAACTCCCGGCGGCATTCCTTCTTCCCCCAGGTAATATGAAAAACCAGCCTGCACTGCCACGCGTTCAGCCACAGGAATGTCAAAATCAAGACCCAGGACCGTTTGGGAATCGCCCGACCAGCCGATGTAACCACCACCGGTTCCGCCGGTGGGAGCATCGTATCTATAGTAAAAACGATAGTGATCAATCGGTTGCTGAATCAGACCAGTGAACGCAACATTATCATGTACACCAGATGTATCAGCATCCTGGACGCCCTTTGCAAAGCGAAAGCCAAGTGTGGTGCCATTGGGATAAACCCAACCAAGGTCACCTCGTAATTGGACTACATCGTCTGTCGTAAACCACTCTTCATGGAGCACATCGACAACCATTCCCAATTGCATACCGTAATCAACCCGTCGGTAAAATCCACCAGTAATAAAAGTCTGATTTCGCTCCTCTGACGTGAAACTATTTCCATTAAAGTTTGATTGAACCGAACGAATACCAAACTGGCCAGAAAACAGACCGCATGAGAGCCGACAAAGAGGCAATCCTGCATTGAAACCGGCATAAAGACCGTAACTACTGTCATCAAACATCCGATTTTCAAAAGAGGCATCTGGAATCCGGAACATGGGGGATCTGAAGGAGGTCGCTCCTGAAAAGTATTCCGCATTTCTAAGCAATTCTCCCAAGCCAGTGATCCAACAAGAACCTGGGGGGCACCCACCACGTCCGCAGCAGCTGTCGCAACCATCAAAATATCCACCCACTTCGCCACAACTCTCGCAGCCACCCTCGATGAATTCACCTTCAATGATTTCACCTTCATAATAGCCATCGTCAAGAATTTCAGTCGAGACGACTGGAGCACCGCCGTCTACCACCGCTGACTCCATTTTTTGGGCTGTCCGAATCCCATTTGACCGATATCGAGAGAGACTTTGGCTGCCACTGGTTTGCATCAGACCGGTTCGCTGTGGCCTTCGCTGATCAGTGTAAACAGCCCGTTGAGCCTGTCGAACGGGTCGTGTCGACGACGCATTGGACCGAGATTGAGTCGAAGCTCGACTCATTTTTGGAGCGTTGAGATCAACAGAAATTTCAATGTCACTCTGCATTGCGACCGATCGCACCGCAGGTTTCGACTTACTCTGAGCCCTTGCTCGAGCTTCCTGCATCGCCGCTACGCGGCGGTTGTACTCCGCCTGCTGCGCCTTGGTCGTGCTGGTGATAATTAACACGGTTACCAGCGATCCTAAAAAGACCGCCTTAATATTGAAAGGCAAAAACATTTCGATCATCCTGTCTGATTGCTAGGGGCCACGTTGCAGCTACTCGCGCAGAAGGCCATTGGTAAACAAGATCGGAATCGTCACACTCCTTTCTTTCGTCAAACTTCAAATAATCCAGAATTACCCGCCAAGCCACCCATCTTAACACTGACCACCTAAGGAAAAGCCCCTTATAACGAGGAAGCCTTTCGTCCAAAAAATCGTCTACAAAAGTTGAATCGTGAAAATTAGCCCCAAGCTTTCC
>CALKNI010000211.1 GCA_938091115.1 uncultured Pirellulaceae bacterium
TGCATTCCGGGATCGGTCGTGTTGTTGAAGTAAGCGAAAAATTTGTAGTATTCTTCCTGCGAAATTGGATCGTATTTGTGGTCGTGGCATTGGCTGCATTCCATGGTCAAACCTAGCCAGACCGTGGATGTGGTTTTGACACGGTCGACAACATATTCAACGCGTAACTCTTCCGCAAAAGCTCCCCCTTCATCACTAGTCGCGTGGTTGCGATTAAATCCTGATGCAATTTTTTGTTCAACGGTTGCGTTGGGAAGTAAATCGCCGGCAAGCTGTTCAGTCGTAAACTGGTTAAACGGCATGTTGGTGTTGTAGGCATTGATGACCCAGTCCCGCCAAGGCCACATGTCACGTGGCCCATCGGCATGCATTACGCTACTGTCTCCATAGCGGGCCGCGTCTAACCAGGCCAGTGCCATCCGCTCACCGTATGCATTTCTGGTAAGCAAGCGATCGACTAACGCTTGGTAAGCATCGTCAATTCCGCGATCGTTTATGTCATCTTTAAATTGCTCAACCTCCAATGGCGTGGGAGGGACTCCATTTAAATCAAATGTCACACGACGAATCAGTGTTTCTGGATTGGAGGGAGGGTTGGCAGTCAGCTGAGAAGCTAATAGCTTTTTTGCAACAAATTCATCGATTGATTTCGCCTCGGGTTGTCTTTTAGGAGACACGAAAGACCAGTGTTGTTGGTATTCCGCCCCTTCTTGGATCCAACGTTTGAGGGTCTTTTTTTGCTCGGGTGAAAGTTGTTTGTTCGAATCAGGTGGGGGCATGATTGAATCTGCATCGTCTGAAAAAATGCGTTCCACCAAGTCGCTCTCGTCGGGCTTGCCAGGTTTGATTGCACCTGAGGCGATGGCTGGTTCTCGTTTGTCGAGACGTAATTCCGCAGCGCGTGTTGAGGCTGCGGGACCATGGCAAAGAAAACAATTGTCTGAGAGGATCGGACGAATGTCACGATTGAAATCCAGTTTTTCGTCTGCTGTAACGTGACCAGAAAACAAAATGCATATGAAAACGGCTAACGTTAAAATTCGCTTTGGCAAGGCGGGGAAGGCAATCAGCGTTTGAGTTTTTTGTGCCAAAAGAGTGCCGGTCAAATATCGATTCATAAATCTCTTTCACAGGGTCGATCCGTTTTCCGCAGCGCGTCGAAAAAAGTCAGCTTGTTAATTAATCATACGATTCTCGGATCATTCGCAGCACGGGAATCATCGATGAATGCGAGAATGTAGCTGCAAGCTGATTTCAAAGGCCTCCCTATCCTAGTCAATTTCCTGCTGTTCTACCGCTGTGAATAGCAAAAAAATAGATGGAAAAAAGCGGAATGTCTTTTGAATTTTAACAATTAGGATTCTATTAGAATGTTTGGATAGAGACTGTGCCGTGTTTCGTTTGCCATCTTGCGAGAAAAACGGGCCGACTTAGCTTGCGTTATTGCAAATTTTTTACACAAACATGCAGGGCTTGTGCAAGCCAAACCAAGCGATCTGAGATATACTTAAATAAGACTTTTTTTAACCGCGAATTCGTGTGGATAAATCTGATGCGGATCATTTTATTGACGCTCGTTTTTTTCTCTCAATCAGTTGGGGGATTTCTGGTCGCGTTTGACGATGTCGATTTCAATCGCGACATCCGCCCTATTTTGTCTGAGAAGTGTTTGCTATGTCACGGACCAGATCCGGAGGGATTAGAAGCTGGATTGCGTTTAGACCTGCGAGACGCGGCACTTTCGGTGCTTGAAAGTGATCTCATTGCGATCGTTCCTGGATCGCCTGAAGAGAGTGAATTGATAGCTCGAATTTCGTCAGAAGATGTAGATGTTCGAATGCCTCCACCCGAACATGGGCAAGCGCTCAACACGGAACAAATCGAATTGGTGACGCGTTGGGTAAAGGAAGGGGCAAAATATGCGAAGCATTGGTCTTACGTTAAGCCTGAGCGTCCTCAGTTACCTGTCGTTGATGCCAGTTTAGCGAGTTGGCCTCAGAACCCAATTGACCATTTTACATTGAGCAAAATGACCGAACACGGGTTGTCTCCGTCGGCTCCAGCTGATCGGTATGCTTTGGCTCGGCGTCTTTATTTGGATGTGACTGGCTTGCCGCCATCGATTGAGGAGGTGGACAGATTTGTAGATTCGAGAGATCCTAAGGCTTATGAGAGTTTAGTGGACGACCTGCTTCAGCGACCAGCCTATGGTGAACAATGGGCTCGTAAATGGCTAGATTTAGCAAGGTATGCAGACAGTGCCGGCTATGCTGATGATCCACCGCGGACAATATGGGCATATCGAGATTGGGTCATTAATGCCTACAACAACAATCTTCCTTTCGATCAATTTACGCGTGAGCAGATCGCGGGTGATTTACTTTCGTCGTCAAGCGATCAGCAAAAAATTGCCACGGCATTCCACCGAAATACATTGACAAATAACGAAGGTGGAACGCAAAACGAAGAATTTCGGAATGTAGCAGTAGTGGACCGGGTCAACACCACGATGGCGGTATGGATGGGAACTACGATGGCGTGCGCCCAGTGTCATACCCACAAATACGATCCGATCACGCAGGAGGAGTACTTCCAGTTCTTTGCTATTTTAAACAACACGGAGGACGCTGATCGTCGTAATGAAGCGCCCTTGTTGAATGTGTTTACTGAGCAACAAATTGAGACGCGACGAGAATTAGAAAAACAAATATCCGAACTGACATCCGTATTGGATCACGCCACTCCAAAGCTGGAGGCTGCCCAGCGACAATGGGAGGGGCGAATCTCAACGTTACTCTCATGGAAGAAGTTGATGCCAAAATCAATCTTACGCAAAAGTAAAATGTCGGGCGAAGTGCTTGAGGACGGTAGTCTGTTGGTTACCACAGCGGCGGCGCAGGATGAATACACGATTGAAATTCCGATTGAAGTTGGTGCAAGTGAAGAATTGCAGTGGTCAGCCATTCGGCTTGATACCAAGCCCCACGAGCGTCTTAATAATTTGTCGAGTGTTAGCCAGAATTTTGTCATAACGCGACTCGAAGCTGATTTAATTCCATTGGTTGAATCGGCACCTAATGCGCGGTTCGTTCGCGTCACCAATCTCGGGGACAAGCAAATCTTGTCGCTTGCTGAAGTTCAGGTTTTTAGTAACGGTGAGAATGTTGCTACCAAAGGCACCGCAACTCAACATTCGACCGAATACGATGGGCCGCCTGAATTAGCAATTGATGGTAATACAGACGGAACGTTTACCAATCGTTCGGTAACACATACAGCAATCGTAGATAATCCCTGGTGGGAATTGGATCTTGGTTCATCTTTTGAAATTGAACGAGTCAGTTTGTGGAATCGGCTGGAGGCCTCAGAGCGGCTGGCTGGATTTACGGTTGAGCTGTTGAACTCGGATCGTGAGGTTGTAATGACCCGAGAATTCGAAACTCCTCCCAAGCCTTCCCTGAATATTCCGACGGATCAAATTCGCAAAATCAAATTTAACGCAGCGTTTGCTGATTTTAATCAGCCCGAGTTCGAGGCGGCTGACGTTTTGGCCGGGAAGAATGGCCCACGCGATGGTTGGGCGGTTGGCGGTTCTGCGGGCGAACCACATCAGTTGACTTTGATTCCCGAAGCCCCGGTCAAGGTGGATGAACCCATGATCTTGAGGATACGTTTGGAACAAAATTCGCCGTATGAAAATCATCTTGTGGGTCATTTTCAATTTAGTGTTACGGAAGATCAGGTCGCGATTGAACGAGCAAACATTCCTGTAGAAATTATTAAAATTCTCGATACGGTTCGGGAGCAAAGGACTATGAAGTCCCGTCAGGCATTGGCCAGCTATTTTCGCTATGACGTTGCTCCCTCTCTGAAAATTCAGCGGGAGGGGCTTGCCAAAGCGAAAGGGCAATTGGAAGCGCTCAAGCCAGCAACGTCGGTGCCTGTCCTTCGTGAGTTAACGGATAACCGTCGGGAAACCTATTTGCAGCATCGTGGAAATTATCTCGATAAAGGTCAGTTGGTGAAGCCGGGGTTTCCTGCTGTTTTTCAGTTGCAAAAATCTGATCGGTTGCCGGACCGATTGGCGTTGGCTGACTGGTTGGTCGATGCCGAGAATCCATTGACCGCTAGGGTGTTGGCAAATCGATATTGGGAAACGATTTTTGGTCGCGGAATAGTTGTAACGAGTGAGGAATTTGGTTCACAGGGAGAACTGCCAACGCACCCAGAATTACTGGATTGGTTAGCGGTGGAGTTAGTGGAGAATGATTGGGATGTTCGCCATCTGTTAAAAACTCTCGTCATGTCGTCTACGTATCGACAAAGTGCTTTGTTGGATCCGGGGCGGATTGCTTTAGATCCGGATAATCGCTGGCTTTCCCGGGCGCCACGGGTTCGTTTAAGCGCAGAAATGGTCCGTGATCAGGCTCTTTTCGTTAGCGGTTTACTAAGCCGAAAAATGTTCGGTGCTCCGGTGAAACCTCCGCAACCCAATCTTGGTTTAAAGGCTGCATTTGGAGGGTCGACTGATTGGAAAACGAGTGCGGGTGAGGACCGTTATCGAAGAGGTATTTATACAACTTGGCGACGAAGTAATCCTTATCCTTCGATGGCGACCTTTGATGCTCCTAATCGTGAGGTTTGCACGGTGCGGCGGAATAGTACAAACACCCCACTTCAGTCGCTGGTCACGCTTAACGATCCGGTCTATGTCGAAGCGGCTCAGGCGCTTGCTCGAGTGGTGATGACAGAAGAGACAGAGGTTGAGTCCCAAATCAAGTTTGGATTTCGGCGGTGTTTGCTTCGACCACCAAGTGAGAATGAAGTTGTAGCTTTGGTGTCATTGTTTAACGATTCGGTCTCGCGATTGGAAAACCAGCCAGAAGAAGCTGCCAAACTGTCGTCAGATCCACTCGGACCTTTGCCGGAAGGGATGGATTCTGTTGAGGTTGCGGCGATGACTGTGGTCTGTAACGTAATGCTGAATTTGGATGAAATCTTTTTAAAACGGTAGCATATGAATTCTTATTTAAGTCAATTGAAAGATCGTACGCGGCGGCATTTTCTGTCTGCCTCTGGCGTTGGTGTTGGAGCAATTGCTTTGTCTTCGTTGACTGGTGCAAGTGCGTCGGCGGACGTTCCAATTGATGCGATGCAACCGCTTGCTAAACGGCAACCACATTTTGCTGCAAAGGCCAAACGGGTTATTTATTTGCATCTGACGGGGTCTCCACCTAACCTGGATTTATATGATTACAAACCTGAGCTGGTAAAACGGACGGGGGAGCCTTGTCCTGATGAATTTTTAAAAGGACGTACGTTTGCGTTTACCTCGGGTGTTCCTAAGCTATTGGGTACGCCACGTAAATTCGCCCGGTATGGCAAAAATGGAACCTGGCTTTCTGATGCCGTGCCAAATTTTCACGCTGCCGACATTGTTGACGAGATGTGTTTTGTTCACTCGATGAATACGGATCAATTTAATCATGCCCCTGCCGAACTTTTGATATATACCGGTTCACCGCGTTCTGGGCGTCCTTCGCTGGGGTCCTGGGCAACTTATGGATTAGGTACAGAGAATCAAGATCTACCTGGGTTTGTGGTTCTCATTAGTAGTGGGGTCCAACCGAACGGTGGTGCTAATTCGTTCGGAAGTGGATTTTTGTCGTCAGTGTTCCAAGGGGTGCAATGCAGGTCTAAAGGCGACCCTGTTTTATACGCTTCTGATCCAAAAGGGATGAATCGATCTCTGCGAAGGCGATCGTTAGATACTTTGCGAGAATTGAACGAAATTCAAGCCACTGAAATGAAGCACCCTGAAACACTTACTCGTATTGCCCAGTACGAACTGGCCTACCGAATGCAAGATTCGGTTCCTGATGTTATGGATATCACTCGGGAAACAAAAGAAACGCACGAGGCTTATGGTGCAGTTCCAGGAACGTCAAGTTTTGCAAATAATTGTTTGCTTGCTCGTAGATTGGTGGAAGGGGGCGTTCGGTTCGTCCAGCTGTTCGACTGGGGTTGGGACTTTCATGGAACAAACCCTAATGAGGGTCTTAAAGATGGCCTGACTAAGAAAATGAGATCGACCGACAAACCGATTGCCGCATTAATCCGTGATTTGAAACAGCGAGGTTTGCTTGAGGATACGCTTATTGTCTGTGGCGGCGAGTTTGGTCGCACTCCGTTTCGAGAGGGAAGGACTGCGAAAGGGAGTGTCTTGGGACGAGATCACTATCCAGACTGTTTCACGATGTGGATGGCTGGGGGAGGTGTTAAAGGGGGCTATAACTATGGGCAGACGGACGAACTTGGTTTTGGCGTAACCGAGAACAAAGTACATGTTCATGATTTGCAGGCCACTATCATGAAGCTGATGGGTTTTAATCATGAAAAATTGACTTATCGATTCCAAGGACGAGATTATCGGTTGACCGATGTGCATGGTAAACCAGTTGATGATTTAATTAGCTGAAGCCCTTGTCGCACCCTCGGTTGTGTTCCCTAGTTAAAAAAACAATCCACGAATGGATTGTTTTTCGAATCACCGCTACCATGAGCCTATGGATGATGTTTCACGAATTTTAAAAGCTATCAATCAGGGCGATCAACTGGCTGCGAGCGATTTGCTTCCACTGGTTTATGCTGAATTGCGGCGTCTGGCTGCCGCTCGGATGGCAAGAGAGTCGGTTGGTCATTCACTCCAGCCCACCGCACTTGTGCATGAAGCCTATCTTCGGCTGATCGACTCCAAGGATCCTCAGGTGTGGAATAGTCGCGGTCATTTTTTTGGTGCGGCCGCCTTAGCGATGCGACGTATTTTGGTAGATTCTGCGCGAAAGAAACAGCGTATTGTTCACGGTGGCGGCCGGCGGAGAATTGATATTGAAAAATTGGAATTGGCGGATCCCAACGATGATGAATTTCTGTTGGGACTTGACGAATCGCTTGATCGCCTTGCGGAAAATAGTCCTGAGGCTGCTCGCGTTGTTATTCTCAGGTATTTTACCGGCCTTACAATCCAAGAAGTGGCTGAGGCTATGGACGTGTCTGTGCGCACGGTCAATCGTCACTGGGTCTTTGCCAAGGCGTGGTTATTCAAAGAGCTATCCAGTGAACCAGGACTAGTTGAAGAAGAATAATTCGAGAATATTTGGATCACTTGGCACAATTTAGCTCGAATAGCGCACTGTATAGTAGGTGAGTAGTTTAGATATTCGATAGTTTAGTTCTGGTGGCCGATTGGAAACGAAAGAACCTCATTTACAACGTATTTTTAATGCGGCCATGGACGTGTTCTGTCCAGAGGAACGTTCTGCTTTGGTCGATCAATTGTGTGAGCAAAATCTTGCGTTGGCCAAAGAAGTGCACGAACTAATCGACGCCGTGGGTCGCGCTGAAGGGTTTTTGGAGAATGTTGATCCGCACGATTCGCTGCCGATGGATCCGCCTAAGATTTACAATGCTTCGGACGACGTAACGCAACGCCCGTGGTTGAGCGGTTGGCGCGGAAGGGTAGGCGACGATGTTCCGTTTCGGAAATTTGGTAACTACGAGTTAATCGAAGTGATCGCACATGGCGGGATGGGAGTGGTATACAAGGCGAAGCAAATCGGGCTGAATCGCACTGTCGCGTTGAAAATGATCCTGACCGGCGCGTTCGCAGACGACGAAGAAATTAAGCGGTTCTACCAAGAGGCGGAAGCTGCGGCAAAACTTGATCACCCCGGTATTGTGCCCGTTTATGACGTTGGTTGTTGTGACGGCCAGCACTATTATTCGATGGCGCTTATTGAAGGGGAGAGCCTGGCTGCCCGGATCAAAGAATCTCCGATTGAGCCTCGTGAGTCTGCGGAAATCCTCTTGAAAATTGCGCGTGCCGTCCACGTTGCTCATAAGGCTGGCTTCATCCACCGGGACTTGAAGCCCGCAAATATATTGTTGGACGAAAAAAACGAACCGCGGATTGTTGATTTTGGTTTAGCAAAAAGTTCTGAGGATGATAGTAACTTGACGCGAACTGGAACCGTCATGGGGACTCCCAACTACATGCCGCCTGAGCAGGCTACCGGTAAAAATAAAGAAGTTACCAATGCATCGGATGTTTATTCACTGGGTGCAATCTTGTACACGCTGTTAACGGGTCAGCCCCCTTTTGTTGCCGGTAATTCAACTGAGACTTTAATGCAGGTGTTGCAAGACGATCCTCTGCGGCCGCGGAACATCAAAGCGGGCATTCCCGTTGACCTCGAAGCAATCTGCGCAAAATGTATGGAGAAAAAGCCATTGGACCGTTACTTATCGGCCAAACATTTAGCAGCTGATCTGGAACGGTTTTTGAATGGGAATCCAATCCATGCGAAAAATGATTGGAAACGCAGGGCAAAACGATGGATTTCTAAAGAGCCTGTGCTGGCTGCTCATTTAGCGCTCGTTCCGATTCTGGCGGTTACTGTTTTTTGTGCTACGGAGTTAGCTCCACCTATGCGCGGAGATCCGTACGGCTGGTCGGGACAGTTTATGAAGAATATTTACGTTTTGTTGGCCTGGGGGGTGGTAGCAATCATCCTTCAAAAGATACACAACCGGTTTCAGTCTGAGAGTTTTATTCCGACGCTTTGGGCCGGTATAGACCCAATTTTTCTTGCTGGACTTCTGGTCTTAAACTCTGAACCTCGCGGGCTTTTAATGTCTGCTTTTCCTTTGTTGATTTTGGTAATTAGTCTGTTTCGTCGTATCGACTTGATTTCCGTTGCAACGATTTCTTCGCTGGTTGGTTTTGGAATGGTCGTAATGTTAGGAACTTCGTCTGAACCTCATGGACTGTATGATTTATCTCTTAAATCTAGTTCTTACAATCTTACTTTTTCAGTTTGTTTATTACTCACAGGGATTGTTTCCAGTTTGCAGGTTCTGCGTTTAAATAAATACGCGCGAGCGAGGTAAGGAGTAAACGTTGCGTATTATGGGTTAGCCAGCGTATTGGAAGGGGATAACGCCCGTAGCAGAAACTTCTGCAATGAAGAGATCGCCGGCCATGGGTTGTTTTGCCTTAGCCTTCTGATCGAGCCCAAGTGAAGCTGTGGTGATTAAAAGTTGATTCAAGTTAGAGCCTCCAAAGGCACAGGCAGTGGGGGCGGTTACTGGAACGATGACCCGTTCGTGGATTGACCCATCGGAAGGGTCAATTTTTGCCACACAACTACCTCCCCAAAACGCCACCCAAAGATGGTCGTCAGAATCGATTGCCATCCCATCAGGAAATCCAAATCCTTCGGGAGCTTCGAATACAACTTGACGATTTCCAATCTCTCCTGTCACCGGGGCGTAATCAAATTTGAAGATTTGGCGAGTCGGTGAGTCGATGAAATACATAAAACGCGAATCCGCAGACCAGACAATTCCATTAGAGACACCAATTTTGGAGCCTAGTCTTTTAATGATCTCTCCCTGTTGTTCCAGCGAATAGAGCGAACCAGTGAACTGTTCCATGTGGTTTTCAGTCCTCATGGTGCCTGCCCAGAATCGGCCTTGTGGATCACATTTTCCATCATTGAACCGGTTTTCTGGAAGTTTGGATTCAGGATCTCCGAGGAATTTGATTTCCTCGGTGTCGGGATCAAAGAGGGAAAATCCATTTTCAAGTGCGAGGACTAAGCCACCTGCCTGACGGGTCACCACAGTTCCGGGCATTTGATTGAGTTGCCAAGTTCGATTGTTTCGGCTGGCTGGCTCGAATAGATGGAGTTTCTTATCGATGATGTCGATCCACCAGAATGCATTCCTCTCTGGATCCCAGAGTGGCCCTTCGCCAAGTGTCGATTGAGTAGTGAGTACCTGTCTTGCCTTGATCGTTGGTGTGAACATTTATGCCCCGGTTTAAGGGTCTTGTGGATTTGTTAAATTGTGTCCGATGTTTTGGACAAGTTTGGCATGTTTGTTAACTAACTGCTACTGAATTTTACGGTTTATCAATGAATAATTTTGATTGGAATTTCGGTGTGGGTTCAAGACACTGCCGGTGGTTTGTACCGCTACTAAAGCACGAAATGCCGTGCTGGGCATTGTCCGTTCGAACGGGGATTTGTTTGCTACTTGCAGTCGCGTGTGGAGTTGCCGGTGCTGACGATGAAAACACTGTCATGTCCAAAAGGAATTCAACCGTTGTCGCAAACAACGGCCAACTTTCGGTTACAGGAAAGCAATTAGTCAATGAAACTGGCGACCCGGTTGTACTCCGCGGGGTTAGTTTTGGATGGAGCAATTGGTGGAGTCAGTTTTACAATGACGGGGCGGTAGGTTGGTTGGTGGACGACTGGCATTGCACTGTTATTCGCGCTTCGATGGGAGTTGGGCCTCAAGGGAGTTATCTCGATCGGCCCCAATGGTCAAAAAACTTAATCACGACGGTTGTGGACTCGGCAATTAAAAACGGTGTGTATGTCATCATTGATTGGCATGATCACCATGCCCATCAGCGGGCGGATGAAGCCGTCGCCTTTTTTACTGAGATGGCCAGACGCTACGGCAATTGCCCTAATGTCATCTATGAGATTTACAACGAGCCAGTCAAAGTTTCCTGGGATGAAGTGAAGGAATATTCGGAAACCGTCATAACTGCGATTCGAAAGATTGATCCGGATAACATTATTTTGGTTGGAACGCCGCACTGGGATCAGGATATTCATTTGGCTGCCGACGCGCCAATTGAGAACCAAGAAAACCTGATGTACTCATTGCATTTTTACGCGAACACCCACAGGCAAGATCTGCGTGATCGTGCGGATTATGCGCTGAACAAAGGGCTTCCGCTATTTGTGTCTGAATACGGAGGATGCGCTGCCAGCGGTGACGGTCCTTTAAATTTGAAGGAGTGGGATCTTTGGGTTCAATGGATGGAAAGAAACAAAATTAGTTCGGTCGTGTGGTCAATTTCATCGAAGGACGAAACTTGCTCGATGCTCCCCGAAGGCGCAGGCAACGCTGGAAATTGGCCACCAGAAACTTTGAAGCCTGCCGGGAAACAGGCAAGGAGTTTAATTCGGAAACACAACGCATTGTCGGTAGAGAAAATTGAAGAGCCTCGGTCTGTTGTGAAGCATCCGATGCTTGTCAATGGTAATTTCGCTGCCGGGAAAAATAACTGGAAAGTCGATCAGGCGGCGGGGGCCAAAGCGGAGGTTGTTGTTAATAAAGAAGGACCGGATGGAGCGCCTGCGTTTCGCATAGACGTGGTTGATGTCGGCGAGGAACCCTGGAATCTGCAGCTCTATCAAGGCAATCTAAAGGTTCGAAAGGATCAGAAATATCGTTTGACATTTTGGGTGAAGTCAAATTACGAAGGAACGATTAAGGTAATCTGTATGCAGAACCACGATCCGTGGGAACACTCAACCGAACAGGGAATTTTGATTTCTGAGCAATGGAAGAAGAAAGAGTTTACTTTTTCGGGTCCCTGGAATGATGAAAACGCCCGGATTACGTTTACTGATTTAGCCACGGATGATGATCGCGTTTACTGGTTTGCAGAGGTTGACTTTCAACCAATAAAATAGATCGTAGACAGGATGTGGTGATTCCCGGTAAGTGAGACTGCCTCGCGATAAAGTGAAGCTGAGGCAGGACTGCATACGATCAATTAATACATTTAGGATATTGGAAGCATGAAATCGAAACGTATATTGATGTTGGTTGGAGATTATGTTGAGGATTACGAGGCCATGGTGCCTTATCAAGTTTTGTTGATGGTTGGATGCCGCGTTGATACTGTCTGTCCTGGGAAAAAATCTGGAGAAACGGTCGCGACAGCAATTCACGATTTTGAAGGCGAGCAGACATACAGCGAAAAACGCGGGCACAATTTTGGAATCAATTTTGATTTCGAAGAAGTTGACGTCAATGAATATGGGGGTTTGGTAATTCCAGGTGGCCGCTCACCGGAATACTTGCGTTTAAATGACCGCGTGCTGGAAATCGTTGGTCAGTTTTTCGAACGAAATTTGCCGGTTGCCGCGGTATGTCACGGCCCCCAAATTCTGGCGACTGCAAACGTGTTGGCTGGGCGGGAGTGTTGTGCCTACCCAGCCGTTGGGCCGGATGTCACATCCGCCTCGGGTACATTTGTTGGTCCGAATGCAACGTTTGATAATGCCCATGTCGAAGGCAACCTGGTCACGGCTCCAGCGTGGCCTGCACACCCCGCCTGGATGCGAGAGTTTCTAAAATTATTAGGAATCTCGTTCGAAACTTAAACTAGATATTGTTTTGTCAAATTGCAAAGTGACGAAACAATAGGTGGGTTATTTTTTGTTTTTGAATGGCCACTTTTGTACACCTACGCGGTCGGCCCAGACTTGCCACTGGGCGACCATTTCCGCCAATTTCTGAGGGTTTTCTTCAGCCAGATCATTCAGTTCTGTGCGGTCGGCTTGCATGTCGTATAGGTGCCATTGGGTTGGTTGGTTGTTTCGATACGCTGAGACAATTTTCCATTGCCCATCTCGCAGTGCTAAATTTCCATGATGTTCAAAACCGAGGGGAGCTGAGCGTTTGATTGGTCGTCCAGTAAACAGTGGAACGAGACTAATCCCTTCAACGGGTTTGATCTGATGTTCCTTTTTTGGTTCGACGTCTGTGTGGTACGTCAGGGGGTATTCTATCCCGGCGACATTGAGCAGGGTTGGCATGATGTCAATCAAATGAGCTGGTGCGTCGACGATGGTTCCTTGCTGAGATACGGCAATGCCGTCAGGCCAGTGGATAATGAAAGGCGAGCTGATGCCTCCTTCAAAGCCGTCATGTTTGTATCCTCGAAACGGTGTATTGGAAACGTTGGCCCAACCTTGTCCATAACCGACAAACGTATCTTCACCCCCCGGCATCGTTTCGGGGCCAGTTCTGACGGGGCGTCCGTCACGGGTTTGCATGGGAGGCCAGATTTTGGTTTGAAGTCCATTTTTCCCTAATGGAGGAAATGATTTTCCGGCGATTTTTTCAGCGTTGGATGCGCGTCCGAATCCTTCAGCGCAACCTCCATTGTCCTGAAGATAGATGATCAACGTGTTGTCATAATCCTGCTGGATTTTTAGCTGATTGACAATTCGTCCAATTCCCTGGTCCATTCGATCAACCATTGCTGCGTAGACTTCCATGCAACGAATGTCCCATTCCTGATTCTTATTCTTACTCCAGTCGCGTGCGACTGGTGACATTGGCCAGGATGAGTCAAGAACTCCAAGTTCGATCGCTTTTTGATATCTTTTCAAGCGGATAGCATCGAATCCCTGGTCGTAAAATCCGTCGTATTTTTTGATGTCTTCCTCGGGGGCATGCATGGGCCAGTGTGCGGAAGTGTACGACACGTACATGAAAAATGGATTGTCTTTGTAAGTGGCCTCGTGGTCTTTTAAAAATTGAATAGCATTGTCGTTAATCGCATCGGTGTAGTAGTAATTGTCGACTTGATATTCAGGATCATTCTCAGGGGTGATGAACTGGTTGCCACGGCACAGAGTAGCTGGATCATAGAAACTGCCGGCGCCAATAATGGTTCCATAGAACCGATCGAACCCACGTTGAAGAGGCCAGTTGAAATTAGGGCCCTGTGGGCTAACGTGCTTGGTCACGTGCCATTTCCCGGACATGTAATTTTGATAGTCCGAATCGAGTGCTTCGGCGAGTGTTACGCACTGGCGATTGAGGTCTCCTCGGTAGGCATCGTAACCGCGGTCACCCGTCATCAAGCCAATTCCCGCTTGATGGGAGTAAAGTCCTGTTAAGAGAGCGGCGCGAGTCGGGCAGCAGCGAGATGTGTTGTAAAACTGAGTCAAACGCAGACCTGATTCAGCCAATTGATCGAGTACCGGAGTTTTGATTTCACTACCGTAACATCCGATATCTGAATAGCCCATGTCGTCGGCCATGATCAAGATAATGTTCGGTTTCTTGGAAGGTGGAGCTTGCACTCCCGTCGCCGAGTCGTGAAGAAAAAAGAAACTCAGTATGACGAGTAAAGTAAACGGGAACGCGTGTTGGTGCATGAGATTTCTCTAGTCTGTGGTCAAACGTGATCGAAGGCTAAATAAAAGCGAGGGATGAGGCCAGCGAAAGCGGGCTCACTTAATATTGTAGCGGAATTGCTGTGGTGTGAAATTAGTGAGATTTTTTTGTGATCGTCGATGCGACTTGCTTTGGCGGTCATTTGTGCTCAGCCAAACGGGCAGTTCATTAAAATGGTCGATCATCAACTGGAAAGTGGTGTTGTTGGCTGATCACCTTGAAAAGTGATAGGATAAGAACCATGAAAAATCACCAAATAATGAATCGAGAGATCAACACCATCATGAAAATGATTGCATTTTGTTGGGGTACCGCTCTGCTGTTTGGCGCCCCGATTCAAGCAGATGATTGGACGATCGACAGCGCGGCCGACTGGAAGCGGAACATTAAATCTGCGGAGGGAGCCGATGTTGCTGATGGCTCAATTTCACCGACAGCGAAGATGGCGCTGATCACTACAAAAATTCACACGTCGGATGTAAAGCGTTCTGCAAAATCGCTCATCGTGACTCAGTCGGCAGTCTGGCAAAACTGGAAGCCGATTGAGAACCTCGGTCCTCTCAATCTGGCTGACGCTCCTGTTTTACTTACGGTGGCCCCCGGTAATTATTGGATGTTCGGACGTTATCGGAAAGGAACTACTCAAAAAAAAGGGCAAAGGGCCAAGCCCGTTCCGCCTTTCAAACCACAAACGGCAACGCTCGATGGATTCGAGATGCCGTTGCTGACAACGCGTTATCCAAATCAGTTTGATGCCCCCGGTGGACTGAAAGCCGGCAAAGGTGGATACCATGCCTGGCAAAGTCGTGACATGAAGAACTGGGTTCATCACGGACCGGTCACCGAAGGGTTTTCGAAATGGGTTACCAGCGCAGAATACGTCGATGGAAAGGCTTTGATCTATTACGACTTTCCCAACGATCAGGATCCACATGTCTACGTTGATGAAGATCTATTTGACGGTGAACCGGGAAAGAATATGGGGATCGCCGTCAGGGATCCTTCACACGGTTCTGATGCTGGTTTTATTCGCGACCTGAATGGCAATATGCATGTCATCATTGAAGATTGGAGTCCAATCAGTGCAAACAAGCGCTCATGGGATTCGCCGCTGGCCGGACATGCGGTGAGTCCAAACGGGATTAGTGGATTTAAATTTCGTCAACCTGCTGTTGACAATCGAACCAAGCCGACTGGTGAGATTGGAACTTACAAGCATCCACACTGGGCTAAGGAAGATCCGAAAAATTACAAAACCAATGTTGCCCAATACAATATTCACCAACCAGAACAGGAAGCCTACGGTGATTGGGCGGCGATCTGCATCGGCGGTCAGTACTATCTTTTTGGTGATTACGATCCGGTCGGCGGTCACCAGATGAGTGTGGGATGGTTTACATCGCAATCGATCGATCAGCCGTTCACTTGGTGTGATCACATTGGCAATGGCCATCCAGATCCGGACATCGCCTTTGCCGAAGGAGAATTCTATTTGGCGACCCAACAGAAGACCGACTATGTAAGTCCGGGGCCGTGGGTGGAAACCGTCGAAGCTCGTGTGGGGGTTGATCTCGATAACGACCAGAAAATTGACCAGTGGACCGATTGGACACAGGTCAAAGAAAGCTACGACTACATTCCCGGTTTTTCGAAACAAATTTCGAAAACACCCGCCGAACTGGATCTTTCGAAACTGCCGGCTGGCTACGGACTTCAAGTCCAAATGCGTTTGACCGATTCCACCGAGAACAAATCAAGGCCGATTGTCGAACGGATGACGATTTCGTTCGCGGAGTAATTTGAGTCACGGTGCGATGAGATTCCTTGCTTTATCCAGCTAAACAAAAAAGGCACCGCCTGTCATGGCGGTGCCTGTAGCGGAGGACACGGGGGTCGAACCCGCAACCCTTGCGGGCAATTGATTTCGAATCAACCTGCTAGCCATTCGCTTATCCTCCGTTGCCGTTCGGAAAAAACCGAGTAAGATGTAATTGTTGGATAGTTAGTTTTTGTGCCACTAACACCTGCTACTAACACCTTGGCAAAAATGCCAGCTATAAATCTCACTTCAAAGCTGGCAGGCCGCAACGGGAGCTTACCCCATCATGGCGAAGAAGAAGTGTACCAAATTAACGGTAGATTATCGAGGCGGCAAACTGCAATTTGGAATCCATCCGCCAACCGGCCAGTACCGCAAAAAGTATAAAGGTCACACGCTTTATTTGGGGGCCAAACCGGACTGTGTTCTCGATCAGTGGTTGGCCAAGACCGACCAGCTGGAAATCGACCTGAAAGCGTCCGCGGCATTGGAAGGTAACTCTGTTACCGTCAAACAGCTTTGCGATTCACACCTAAGTATCTCAATAGCAACAAGTCATCCTACAGTTCTTCCGCGAGACATTTGTCCAGTTCAGCTTCTAAACTGTTGATGAAAACTAAAACTTGCTCGAGTGACGAAAAATCAGTGAAGCCCGCTCCTAAGCCGAGGTCGATGAGGGCCAATCCTTTTTCGGCATAGCCGACCCAAGAGTCCTTTTTTTTCTTAAGCTCTGCGAGCGTATTTTCGTATATTGTTTCG
>CALKNI010000212.1 GCA_938091115.1 uncultured Pirellulaceae bacterium
GGCAGAGGCGGCTGCTCATGCCTTGGGTTCCCAGTCTCAAAGCAGGGGGCCGATGGAGGAAGTTTCGCAACCAACTGATCTGGAAGCGATGGAAATTGAAATTACATCTACAACCGCTGTGGGGTTAAGACAAAATCAGGAGGTGGTGGATCCGTTTCAAGAGAAGTTTGATGAAGAAGAGGTGTTAGGGGATTATTTTGCCCCGATGGTAGCTCAACAAAACCAGGCTTCTTTGAGCATTCGCTCTGTTGATCTGACTGATCTAACACCACAAGATACGGCAGATAGGAATCAGGTCGTTGATGAAGGTTTGCAAGGCCAACCAGTTGGTTCGCAATCACACACTAGGCCAGAGCCAAATCAGGAATCCGAAGTCGAACAACGGTCACCAGTGGAAACGAAATATTTTGAACCCAACCATAGTCGTGATGCGTTGGAAGCCCTAGATCAGCAAGTTGGTGGTGAGACGGCTGCTATGTCGGAAGTTCCCGGCGGCTATGAGTTTGTGATGGGAACGGACTGGACCTCAACCAGCTCAGGTCTAGCGAATGAAAACCCAGAATCAACCGGCGAGGGGTTCCATGTTCATGGAGATAATGTCATTTCGAAAGATATCCGGAATCAAGCCGAGGAAATTTTGGGTCGGCTAAATTCTGCAGAATCCCATTCAGGCGAGCAAGTGCTCAATAGCGCGGTTGATGCAAAGGAAACTTTAGTTCTTTCAAGCGAACCTGCGTCATTGTCTGGTACCGATTCGGTTTCAAATTACCCAAGTGGAGCGTTGGATGAGTCCCAGCAGATATTGAACGAAATCCTCGAGCAAAGGAACGCTCTGGCCCAAGAGGCTGGGCCAGATGACAGTTCGGCATGCGTTGAAGAGCAGATTCTAGAGACTCAAATGCAGCCTTTTAAAAAAGAGCAAGAGAACGTGAAACCAATCATCGTGGTCAATCAAACAGGGGGGGCAACCGAAGAAAAAACACAGGCGACTGAACTGCCTGTTCCTCCAACGGTTCCAACGTCGACCGGTAGAGCGGAAAGAATGGACTACCAGAAGTTGTTTGAACAACTCCGCGATATTTCAAATTCTCAAAATAGCTGAATCTTTTCCCAGCCCTTTCTTAGTTAAATTACTGAAATGAAACCGTATTCTCGCTCAAGCGCCGTTGATTCATCCGTGACCACTGAAATGGGGTTGAAATGGTTGATTGCATCGGATGGTCATAAGGTGGCTGTTCCTACTGAAATGGATAGGCAACCTCCGACAAAAGAATTTATCAATCAAATTCATCGTGAAGTTGAGTCACCATTTAAAAGGCAAACAGAGGATGGCACTATTTGTGTTTTAATTCCCAATTTTGCACCCCGAACAAAGGGAGCATCAAAAAGCACTCTCGATGCAACAACAAATCAGAAATTGGGTCTTGAAAGAGAGTCATTTCAGCATCTTGAAGCGACTCTGGCGGAAGTTGGGCAGAGAGCCTCTGCGGCAGTTCCCTTGGAGGGGGAGGGGTTTTCGTTCTTACCACTTGTAATGAATTTGAAAGCCCCTGTGATTTCACTCGGCGGTGAAGTGCAAGGTGATGTAAGCGAACCTCCGAGTGAATGGCGAGAACGCGGCGCTGGGAGATCTTCCAACCGAAAGGTGCTTGAAGAACCGGCAAAGAAAACCAGCAAAGAGCAAGCGGTTGAGAAGATCGCCCGTTCTATTGTCGAGCGATATCCCGTTGGTAATCCTGGGTTAGTGGTATTCGCAGGCTCAGAATCTAATTCACTGATTGATGAAACCTGTGCTCGAGTCGCCACTTCACTGTCGGAACGAAAAATTGGGCGTGCCCTTTTGATTGATGCGGACACTCAAGGACAAGCCTTAACAATCGCCAGCGGGGTTGCGGGGCAGCCCGGTGTCACCGATGTCGTCGCCAATGGGTTTGATTGGAAGAACACGGTGTTTGGCGGTTCGGCGACCGGTTTAGATTTCATGGGTGCTGGTTCTCAACGAGAGTTAGGAGACCACGCCACGCCTCTTTTAAGGCAATTAGTCGTCGGTTTAAAAAAAGAATATCAATTCATTTGTGTGTCAGCAGGCACGTCGAACGAATTGTCAACCCAATTTTGGAATGATGTGGGTGACGGTACCTATTTGCTGGTGAGCTTGAAAAATAGCAATCAATCCCAAGCAAAAGCTGCGGTTTCGAAGTTGCGCGTGTCCGGCGGTCGTTTGTTGGGTTGTATTGTTACCGATGTCGATTGACTGGTTTCAATTGAACGTCAAAATTTTTCTTAAATAGAGGTCCTCTTATGAGGCAAGTCTTAGTTACCGGTGGAGCGGGCTATATTGGCAGTCACACTTGCCTTGAATTGCTAAACGCAGGATTTGAAATCACGGTTGTTGATAATCTAAGCAATTCGACTGAAGAGTCATTACAGCGCGTGAGTATGCTCACGGGAAAGGAGATTTCCTTTTTTGATGTTGACCTTCGGGATGCTCGCGGCCTGGATTCAGTTTTCTCGAAGAGCGAATTTAAGACGGTAATTCATTTTGCAGCACTTAAGGCCGTTGGGGAAAGTGTATCTCAACCTCTTCAGTACTACCAAAATAACGTGACCGGGACCATCAATCTTTGCCAAGCGATGCAGAGTCATGGCGTAACAGATTTGGTGTTTAGTTCCAGCGCGACAGTTTATGGGCTTCCGAAGGCTCTTCCTTTGACCGAACAATCTGAGACATTGATTCACGAAGTTACTAATCCCTATGGCCGCACAAAATTGATGGTGGAGTACGTGCTCAAAGATTGGCAAAGGGCTTTTCCAGAAATGAATATCGCTTTGCTGCGTTACTTTAACCCAGTCGGAGCTCATGTTTCTGGACAAATTGGAGAGGACCCAAGCGGGCTGCCCAACAACCTCCTGCCCTATGTGTCTCAGGTCGCAGTTGGCAAACTCGAAAAGTTGGGGGTTTTTGGAGATGACTACGAAACGTCGGATGGTACGGGAGTTCGAGATTACATTCATGTTGTAGATTTGGCGGTTGGCCACGTCCTAGCGGTCAAAAAACTGAGCGAAAACCCCGGAGTGGTTACGTATAATCTTGGAACCGGTCTCGGCTACAGCGTGTTTCAGATTATTGCTGCTTTCGAGGAGGCGTCTGGACGAAAAATTCCATTTGAAATTTTACCTCGCCGCTCCGGAGATATCGCTGCCTGCTATGCTGATCCAACTCTCGCTAAGCTGGAGCTGGGTTGGACTGCCCACCGCGGTATTCAGGAGATGTGTGTTGATTGTTGGCGTTGGCAATCAAACAATCCTGATGGATATGGGGCCTAAGACAGGTTCTGCGTTCGTTTTGGGACGTCTAACACGGGACTCTGATTGCGGAATTTCCAGAGTCTGCTTAACTAATAAAATCCTAGGGCGTTTAGCTAGGTGCGGAGAATAGAGTCGGATAATTCTTGCTGTGAAACAATACTGCGAGGACGTTAGGGCTAGAGCTGGCGGGTTGCAATCCGTTAGATTACCGTAGTCGATTTCTAGGAATGGGGTCGGGCTGTTTCATTATCCATTGAGGTGCTAAGAGTACGTGTCAAATTCGAGAATGCTTGTGGTAGTTGCGACCTACAACGAGATTGACAATTTACCTCGCTTAGTTCTTCAAATTTCGGAGTTGTTGCCCGACGCTGACGTTTTGGTTATCGACGATGCGTCGCCCGACGGAACGGGTAATTGGTGTGAACAGGCTGCCGCGAAATTCCCAAGGCTCTCTGTTTTACATCGTAGTGCCAAGCTTGGTTTGGGGACTGCGGCGGTTGCCGGTTTCGAATATGCAAAGAAGTTAAACTATGATCTCGTTGCGACCATGGACGCAGATTTAAGTCACGATCCGAAGTCGCTCGCAGCGATGTTTGAACTGTCGACCCAACCAGAATACGCTGAGATAGGTGTCTTTGTGGGAAGTCGGTATGTCGATGGCGGTGGCACGGAAGGCTGGCCATTCCTGCGACGGCTAGCTTCCCGAGCGGTTAATAAATTTGCTCGGACGATGTTAAGACTAAAGACATACGACAATAGTGGAGCATTTCGAATTTATCGCTCAACCGCGCTCGGCAAACTTGATTTGCAAAAGTTGCGAAGTACAGATTTTGCCTATCTTGAAGAGATGTTGTGGCGGCTTACTAAGCAGGGCGTCGCAATGAAAGAGTATCCAATTCTCTTTCGAAATCGAGAACTTGGTAGATCCAAAACGAATCCAGTCTTGGGGCTGCGGGTATTCTGGCAAATCATGATGATGGGAACGGGGATTTGGAAGTGAGAGAATGCGTTGTGTTGAAACAAAAACTATCTTGCGTTGATCTGGGTTGAAAAATGTTTGTACAAGAAATGTCTCCTTTTCATCTAGCTTTTCCCGTCGATGACCTGGCTGCGGCGCGTAAGTTTTACGGCGGTACGCTTGACTGTCGCGAGGGTCGCAGCAGCGAACGGTGGATTGATTTTAATTTGTTCGGTCATCAGATTGTGGCTCACTTGAAACCACGTGAGAAATTCTCCGTCGAGGCGATTGAGAACCGGGTTGATGGTCATGATATTCCTGTGCCCCATTTTGGTGTCGTTTTAAAGTGGGGTGAATGGGAGCGGTTAGCTGAACGGCTAAAAACAGAGGGTGTTGAATTTGTGATTGAGCCTTACGTGCGATTTCAAGGCGAGGTTGGAGAGCAAGCAACGATGTTCTTTTTAGATCCCTCCGGTAATGCGCTCGAGTTTAAGGCGTTCAAGGATTCATCGCAGATCTTTGAGAAGTGATTGATTCGTTTTCGTAAAGCAAGGTTGCTGGAATTTTCCAAATTGAGGAGACTGAGTTTGGCGGTTCAGGTGTGAGAGATGTTTGAATCTGCGAGCGCAATTCGTTAACAACGTCGTAGAAATCGTATATTTCGTATGATTAAATTTTGGTTTCGTTGACAGTCTATTTTAACAGTCCTAAAATTGCGTTTTCACATATATTTAAACGGTTCAGGGCGAAATTGGGAGTGAGCTAATGTCTGAAGAAACATCCGGTCAAATTGATAATGTAATGCACGAAGATCGCATGTTTCCGCCCTCATCGGAGTTCTCCGGCAAGGCAAAGATTGGCTCACTGGAAGAATACCAAGCGATCTATGACCGTGCTAAAGATGATCCTGAATCGTTTTGGGATGCAATCGGCAAGTCAGAATTGCATTGGTTTAAGACATACGACACAGTCTTAAAAGGAACCGGAACCGACGTTGAATGGTTCGTTGGTGGTCAAACCAACATGTCATATAACTGTCTCGACGCGAATATTGAAGCGGGGCATGGCGATCGTCCGGCCATTATTTGGGAAGGGGAACCGGGAGATACCCGAACGCTTACTTATGCCGAATTACATCGGGAGGTCTGCAAGTTTTCCAATGTTCTGAAGGGATTGGGCGTTGGGGTGGGCGATGTAGTTTCGATCTACATGCCAATGACTCCTGAAATCGCAGTTGCGATGCTGGCGTGTGTCCGCATTGGTGCCATTCACTCTGTTATTTTTGCTGGATTCTCTGCCGAGGCGATTGCTGATCGAAATAACGACGCGAATGCAAAAGTCCAATTGACAGCTGATGGACTGTGGCGTCGAGGCAAGTGTATTCCACTCAAAGAAACCGTCAACAAAGCTCTTGAAAAATCACCAACGGTGGAACATTGTATTGTTCTGAAACGGTGTGAGAACGATGTTGAGATGCAGTCGGGACGCGACCATTGGTGGCATGAGTTAAATGAAAATGCATCGGTTGAATGCCCGGCGACGCCTTTGGAAAGCGAGGCGACTTCTTTTATTCTTTACACCAGTGGATCGACTGGGAAGCCAAAGGGGATTCGCCACACTACCGCTGGTTATAATCTCTGGGCGAAGAAAACGTTTGAGTGGGTATTCGACCACCGGGATGATGATATTTATTGGTGTACCGCCGATTGCGGATGGATTACGGGACATTCTTATATCGTTTACGGTCCGCTCTCGAATGGCGCGACTTGTCTAATGTATGAGGGAGCGCCTAACTTCCCTGCAGAAGATCGTTTTTGGGAGTTAGTTGAGAAATACAAAGTTACGATTCTTTATACGGCGCCGACCGCAATTCGAGCGTTCGTTAAGTGGGGTGACGAGCACGTTGAAAAGCATGATTTGAGTAGTTTGAGATTGTTGGGAACGGTAGGCGAGGGGATCAATCCAGATACGTGGATTTGGTATCATGAGAAGATTGGCGGTGGGAAATGTCCAATCGTAGATACATGGTGGCAAACAGAAACTGGTGGAATCATGCTCAGTCCTCTGCCAGGAGCGACTTCGACTAAACCCGGCAGTTGCACTAAACCGCTGCCGGGAATAGTGCCCGTGATTGTTGATGAATCGCTCAACTCAGTTGATAAAAATAATGGTGGAATGCTGTGCATTGCAAAACCGTGGCCCGGTATGTTACGAGGCATCTGGGGTGATGACGAACGCTTTAAACAGCAATATTGGGAAACTTATCCAGGCAATTATTTAACTGGTGACAATGCCCGCCTCGACGATGATGACTACTACTGGATCATGGGCAGGATTGATGATGTGATCAATGTCTCTGGGCATCGGTTGAGCACGATTGAAGTTGAAAGCGCGTTGGTATCGCATCCGAATGTTGCCGAATGTGCCGCGGTGGGGAGACCCCATGATATCAAAGGGCAAGCCATCGCGGTTTTCGTGACGGTAAAAGATGCTACCGCCGATGATGAACTTCGACAACAATTGAGGCTTCATGTTCGCCAAGAAATTGGTGCTTTAGCTGTCCCAGACGATATACGTTTTACCGAATCGGTTCCAAAAACAAGAAGTGGGAAAATTATGCGTCGCCTGCTCAGGGATATTGCAGCTGGAAAGGAAGCGACCGGCGATACGAGCACGCTTGAAGATTTTAGCGTGCTTGCAAAGCTTCGCGAATCTGACGACCAGTAAAAGAGATTTGTCGAATCGACGTTGTTCCCCGTTTTTGGAAAGCGACTATAGGTGGCTGAGACGTCTGGTTTTCGTTTTTTAATTTCTAGGAAGGCCTGGTTCTTACGGTGTTAAGTCGGCCGATTCAGGTCACTGGCTTGCGACTGGTCCGCTCTGTTAAAATCTAACGATTGAGTGGACTGCTTCGATTTTGTCCGTCCAAAAGGGGGAGTTTAATAACCCATTTCTGTAGATTGGGTGAATTGACTCCCCGGTTCTTCCCTATTACTTGTCCATTGGGGCGTTATTTAGTGTTGCTTGGCAGTTTTTAACACGCAGTGAGATAAATTCTCAGTTTCAATGTCGGGCTTCCGATAAAGATAACGGACGTTCAGTTGTCCACCGATTCCGTGTTTTTCTTTTTTGGTAACGACATCGATTGCGAACGCTTGATGTTGCCTTCAAGACAAAATTAAGCCGAATTGCCTAGTCGGTTTTGTTCGAGGAACATAAGGATCGATTTGATTCCCATTGAGGAGATTAGATTGATGATTCCGCGTCGACAGTTTATTGGTTCACTAGCAGCGCTGGCGGCAGGTACTGCTGGGCGGACGCATGCACGTGGTTGGTCGCAAGCTGAGGCCGGACCGTTAAATTGGGAATGCGAGATTATTGAACCGATTCCAAGCACGAAATCATCGCGCCGTCCAGTGGTCACCGGAGTTAGTTTGCAGCCTGGTGGCGATTTTTTAGCAATAGTTGGTGATGATCATTTCGTGTCGATTTACGACACACGAAAACGAGTGTTCAACGTGTCATTGAGTGAACATACAGACTGGATTCGTGCGGTTAAGTTTTCTCCCGATGGAAAAGCTCTGGCGACTGCTGGAAACGATTACAAGCTTATCATTTGGAATTCCAGTCAGCTTGGAACTCCAACTTTTTCCGTTAAGAATCCTGGAGCGATTATCGATTTAACATTTTCTCCTGATGGTAAGCAGGTTGCTACGGTTGGATTTGAAACGAAGCTGCGGATATTTGATGTTGCCAGTGGTAAGCAAGTTGTCGAATTTGAATGCCCAAGTTCA
>CALKNI010000213.1 GCA_938091115.1 uncultured Pirellulaceae bacterium
CGTTCTTCTTGGTGAAGCGGGAGTTGGAAAAACGGCGATCGTTGAAGGGTTCGCGCAGTTGGTCGTTTCGGGAGAGGTTCCTGAAATCCTAGCCGATAAGCGGATCGTGGTTCTCGATCTCGCCATGATGGTTGCCGGTACGAAGTACCGCGGACAATTCGAAGAACGTATCAAAGCGGTAATGAACGAAGTCCGCCGCGCAAAAAACACAATCCTATTCATCGACGAATTACACACATTAGTCGGTGCTGGCGGCGCAGAGGGAGCGATCGATGCTGCCAACGTGCTCAAGCCCGCACTTGCACGTGGCGAAATTCAGTGCATCGGAGCAACGACGCTGGATGAGTATCGAAAGTACATTGAAAAAGACAATGCTCTGGCTCGTCGATTCCAGGAAATCATCGTTGAACCTACGTCCAACGAAGAGACAATCGAAATTTTGAAAGGGTTGCGTAAAAGATACGAAGAACATCACCGCGTACAGATCACCGATGACGCGGTGGCTTCTGCGGTTGACCTTTCCAGTCGTTACATCACCGGACGCTGCCTACCGGATAAAGCCATCGACGTGATCGACGAAGCGGGTGCACGTGTCCGGTTGCGAACGATGAGCCGTCCACCAGATCTAAAAGAAATTGACGAAGACATCGAGCGTCTCAACAAAGAGAAGGAAGACGCGGTTGCCAACCAAGACTTTGAGAAAGCAGCAAATCTGAGAGATCAGGCCGATAAACTTCGTAAAAAGAAAGACCAAATCAAGCGAGAATGGCGTGAGAAGTCTCAAGAAACTGACGGCGTGGTTGACGAAGAGGTAATTGCAGAAGTCATTTCGAAAATGACTGGCGTTCCGCTTACACGTCTGTCAACCGAAGACTCGATGCGGCTGATGAAAATGGAAGACGAGCTTCACAAGAAAGTCGTTAGCCAAGACGCTGCAGTCGTCGCGATTTCGAAAGCCGTTCGACGAAGCCGTAGTGGACTTAAAGATCCGCGGCGCCCGATTGGTTGCTTTATGTTTGCCGGCCCAACCGGTGTTGGTAAAACATTGCTCTCCAAGGCACTCGCTGAGTTCATGTTCGGAGATGAAGAGGCTCTGGTTGCAATCGACATGTCTGAATACATGGAGAAGCACAATCTGAGCCGGTTGATCGGAGCACCTCCGGGATACGTTGGCTACGAAGAGGGTGGACAGCTGACCGAGAAAATTCGCCGGCGTCCGTACTCGGTCGTTCTTTTAGACGAAATCGAAAAAGCTCATCCCGACATTTTCAACATGCTTCTCCAGGTGATGGAGGAGGGGCGATTAACTGACAGCTTCGGCAGAAACATCGACTTCCGAAATGTAATCCTGATCATGACCACCAACGTCGGTGCTCATGCGATCAAGAATGAATCACACTTCGGACTTCCTGGGGCAGGTGAAGACCAATCGTTCGAGGGCATGAAAGCTCGGGTTTACGATGAAATCAATAAGGCTTTCCGTCCAGAATTCCTCAATCGCCTCTCGGAAACGCCAATCATTTTCCGTCACCTTGAGAAGAAAGACCTTAAATTGGTTATTGACTTCGAATTGGCGAAAATCAGGGAGCGGCTTTCTGAGCGAGGCTTTGAACTAACCTTGTCCAACGAAGCCAAAGATTTCCTAATCAAAAAGGGAACCGATTTGGAGTATGGTGCACGCCCATTACGACGCGCGTTGGAAAATTATGTCGAAGACACACTCTCGGAAGAGCTGCTGAAAGGCAACTTCCAGGGCAAAAACCGAATCACTGTCGACGGTGTCAAGAACGACAAGGGAAAGATCACAGGGCTCAAATTTGACAGCGAATTTGTTGCACCTCCTGAAGAACCTCCGCAAGAAGAGGCTGTCGGCGTCGGTGTTGCCGATGACGACTCCCCGGAAAACTCTGGAACAAGTGAGGACTAAACCAAAATTTAGATCTTAACAATCAACAGCAAGCCCCGGTGGGAAACATCGGGGCTTGTCTCGTTTCTCACCATCAACTTACATCGTTTACCTAATTTCTATTTAAACCGTGTCTCCAGCCAACTGCTCATTTCACTTAACATCGAATCATCAAGCGTTTGCTCGATAGTAACGTAATTACTCGGCGAACCCGTGTCGCATTTTTGAAAAAGATGATTTAGACCGGGTAGCAAAACCTGAGTGAAATCCTGATTCACCGCCTTATCCATCGCCCTTTTAATGGCAGGCATGTTCAATTGGGGATCGACTTGGAGATCCTTCTCACCGATCAGTGAGAGAACCGGACAGTGCGTTTTGCTGAGCGTAGTCGCCGGGTCAAATTCAAGAAAATACTTCATCCATTTCGATTTAAAAACTAGTATCGTTTTGGTTGCAACATCGTTGAGACCGTATTTCAGCCGCTCGTCCTCGCTTAAATCGGCGAAAACGCCGTTCAACGATTCTACAAAATCCCCGTCCATGGGAAGCCCCTCTTTTGATCTAGCAATCACAAGCCGTAACAACTCATCCTGTAGATCAAGAACTTTTTCGGGTAACCCGGCAACCGCCGCAATCCCTCTAGTCTGATTCAAAACAATCTCGCGACCAGCCACTCCTGTTCCAGCCAAAAGCACGACGCCCGCAACATCTGCATTTCGACTCGCAACCATTGGCCCAATAATTCCACCTTCGCTATGGCCGACAAGAATAATTCTCTTGGAATCAATCTTAGTGTTCTTTTTAGCCCATTCAAAAACCGCCTCCAAATCATCCGCTAAATCCGCAGTGGTCGCCTCGATAAAATTCCCCTTCGATTCTCCGATACCCCGGTCATCGTAACGGACTACGGCAAATCCTATTTTGGTTAAATGATCAGCAATGACCAAAAACGGACGGTGCTCAAAAATTGTCTCATCGCGATCCTGCGGGCCTGAACCACTAGTCAAAATAACTGTTGGAAAAGGGCCTTTACCGGTAGGCATGGTGACGGTCCCAGCGAGCACAACTTCGTTTGAATAATTTGAATCCACCGATCGAGCTTGCACTTTAAAATCTTCAGATTCGTAATCAAAAGGGGGCTTGGGCGTTTGCGGACGCTTCAACTCAGGCGACTTCGTTTGCTCAATGGGTATTCTTTTAAGCACCAACGGGATTTTTGCACCAGATTGGACCCAGGTTCCGCCTAACTCCTTGCCCTCAGCATCAAGTTTCCCCACGACCTTGGCCGCCGTCGCAGGAATCGTCATCGTAATCTGATCCCCCTCTTGCTCGAAATCTCCTTCCAGACCATTGATTCCCTCGGTGAGACTATCTAACTGGATTGACTTCTTTCCTTCGAAATCTACGTAAATGCGAAACTGAAAATCGAATTGCTTCGGCCCAGCCTCCATCTTGCCCACCCAGGTGGAGACGTGTTTTGCCGGCTTCCAACCGTCAATTAGCTTAAATTCAATATTGAATTTTAACCCCTGAGTGAAAACTCCCGACACCGCCGTTTGATCTGCATTCATATCGCCGGCAAAAGAGACTCCCAGCTTCTTGATTTCAAACGCCAACTGCGTTGAGGTTCGCTTGACCGTGTCAAATGGAATCGGAGTCGCAACTTGATCCAAGCTAACCATTGCCCCGCTATAAGAACCATCCTTTTCCGGCTTTAACCTTAGCTGTAGTCGCAGTTGCTGGGGGCCAACTTTTAAAATACCCATCCACGTTTCTGCCTTTTTTTCCTGCCCCAAACATGGCTTGATTGACATCAGCAGTAAAAACAAAGTCACTCCGATAATCCCCCAACCGGGACGAACGAGCGAGTTAAAAGTCAATCTGGCAGATGATTGAGCCATTCTGGGTTCTCCAACAAGGTTTAGATTCGCCCTGTTATACCACCGCTCAAAGCAAAAATTAAATAATATCTGCCCAAATCAATTGCTGCCGCTTCAGTTTTGAAGATCATCTGGAAGATCTCCCTAAGAGATTGGAAAAAATGAATTCGACTCGCTATTTCTTGGGTTTAAAGCCCAAACCGCCATTTCTTTCTCTTACACCGAATCTAATGAAGCGGTTGCTCCGATCACGAAAGGGCTCCGGTTTACCTCGAAACCAACGAAAAAAAACACAACGATCTTGGAAATCCTTTGACTTTTAAGGATTCACGGTTGCGATGAAGCTAAGAATAGGTATCTTAGGTGGCAGTGCGGCCTTAAGTAGATGTAGATTCTGGCAGGCACTGTTAGATTTCTTTTTAGGATTTTGAGTAATGGCTGAAGGTACAATTAAGCGTTTGACTGACAAAGGTTTTGGATTCATTGACACTGGCACAAGCCAAGACATGTTTTTCCATTCATCAAACGTTGAAGGCGTCGGATTCGACGATCTTCGAGAAGGACAATCGGTAACTTACACCGAAGGTATGGGACCAAAAGGTCCACGCGCTGAAAACGTGACACCTGTCGATTAAGACTACATTCATTGAATGTAGTCAAGAAAAGCCGGCTTTTAAGCCGGCTTTTTTTATTGCCTCTCGTATTACCCTCGGTTCGTTGCCCCCATACAACGCCCCAAGAAATTCCGAACAACGAACTCATCTCGGCACCGCCGCGCCACTCGATTAAAAGCCCGCTCAATTGCTTAACCTCGGGGATCTGCGACTTTATCTACTCCGAAGCAATTAACCGCTAGCAGTCGCTGCCTAGCCGCTCGATAGCAACGATGGCTTACGAGAAAGATCGCTAGGACTGCCGAATTTGACCGCTGGCAAGGATTTCAAGAACGAAAATCATTCCTTCACTCGACCGACGACTGGAAAATCTTTCCTAATCCTTAAAGTTGCTCAAGCCGTACCGTTAATTCGTCGATGACAGAAATATGTATCCGTGGGGGGCACCACAGTACAGGCGTGCGCGCAGGTTGTGCACTGATTTTATGTCCACCGTTGCCTCGAACAATCCGAAACCTCAAGCATCCACCCGAATCACGGGCTGGTTCGCAGAATGGGTTTCGGACTGGGGCGAACTGGTCATCTCCAGCTGTGTTGCCTTAGGCGATTTCTGCCTTTTTGTACTCAGTACGTTTCGCTGGATGTTCAGTCGCATTCCCCGCGGCGAAACCCTTTGGCCCAATTTTTACCAAGTAGGTGTTTCGAGTTTGCCCGTAGTCGCGCTTACAGGTACGTTCATCGGAGTGGTCCTTGCGTTACAAAGTAGCTCGCAGCTTGGCCACTATGGATTAACCAATCAACTGGGCGGAGTCATCAATTTAACGCTTGTTCGTGAACTTGGGCCAGTATTGGCAGCAACCATGCTGGCCGGTCGCGTGGGAAGCGCAATGGCAGCCGAACTTGGAACGATGCGTGTCACAGAACAAATTGACGCCCTCTCAGCGATGGGGGCAGATCCAATTCACTATTTGGTCGTCCCACGCTTTCTTGCTTGTCTCCTATTTATCCCTACCCTCACAATAATGGCTGATTTCATGGGTGTCGCTGGCGGCTATTTTTATAGCAACATTTGGCTAAGTATCGATCAGCATTATTACTGGACAAACAGCGCAAAATTCGTCAACAACTTCGATCTATTCACAGGGATCTTAAAAAGTCTATTTTTCGGGTCTGCTATTTCTCTAATTAGCTGCTACCAGGGGTTTAACTGCAAAGCGGGGGCTGAAGGGGTCGGCAAAGCCGCCACCTCATCTTTCGTATTTGCGTTCATCGTTATTTTGATTCTCGACTTAAGCCTTGGCCTAACACTCAAGGCCGTATACGAGTCGTGGTACCCGGGAGGGACTTATTAAAATGATGATTGAACAACTACTTGATCAAGAACAAGAATCAATTGTCGATGTCGAAAGTCTGTCTGTTACCTTTGGCAACCAAGAAGTTCTCAAAGACATCACCCTGAGAATTCCCCCCGGACAAACACTCGCCTTACTGGGCGAAAGTGGTTGCGGCAAAACCGTACTGATGAAATCAATTATTGGTTTAGTGAAACCGACAGATGGAAAAATCGAATTTGACAGTGAAAACATTAACCAACTGACGGAGCGCCAGCTCAGTCGCATGCGGCTCCGTTATGGATTTATCTTTCAGAATGCCGCGCTGTTTGACAGTATGACCATCGGTCAAAATGTTGCCTTTCCGTTACGGCAACACGGAAGATTCTCAGACAACCAAATACGGGAAATGGTACTGTCCCGTTTATCCGAAGTCGGCCTGCCCGACTCGGTAGTTTTCAAAAAACCGGCAGAACTTTCCGGAGGCATGAGAAAGCGGGTGGGACTCGCACGTGCGCTAATCATGAATCCCGAGTTAATCATGTACGACGAACCGACGACCGGACTCGACCCCATCATGAGCGATGTTATTAATGAACTAATCCTGCGAACACGATCTCGAAATCCTGTGACTAGTATCGTCGTCACCCACGATATGCATACCGCTCGCAAAGTGGCAGACCGAGTCGTGATGCTGATCCCCAGGCAACGACTCGACCCCGGAGAAAATCAGATTATTTTCGACGGTTCCGTCAAAGAACTCGAGAATTGTCGCGACCGCCGGGTACAACAATTCGTGAATGGCGAAGCTGGCGAGCGATTGATGGAAATGCGAGCCGATGACCACGACCAATAAACTTTTTTGTCAACTGATTTATACGACAACTGAAATCGAAAACTTCGGCTCCCGAAGGTGAACAATATGGATGAAAGAATCTTAAAATTTCGAGTCGGCATTCTTGTCGTCATCTCGATGCTGATTTTAGGGATTTTGATCCTCACCATCAGCGGAAAACCATTCTTTGGCAGTTCCTACCAAATCTCAGGACAGACTGACGATGCAGCTGGAATCTCTAGCGGAACACCCATTAAAAAATTTGGGTTGCCGATTGGACGCGTTACCAAGGTAGCCCCTTCTCCGAGCGGAACAGGAGTCACCGTATGGATGAACATTCAGGAAACTGATAGTAACGGATTGAAGCAAACGATCGATACTTCAGCTGAGATGGCAGTGATCGGATCGGATTCAATTCTTGGTGACGTCGTTATTAACATTGAACCTGCTAAAAATGGCGAAGACAAAAGCCAAATTGAATCAGAAATCAAAATCACGAAAAGTAATCCGATCGAAGCGATACTCGGAGAACAAGGCTCGAATTTAGTGTCAGAATTGGGGAGTCTATTAAAACCTAACCCTGACGTGAAAACAAACTTTGGCGACACCGTAGCCGAAATCAAATTAGCTGCCGGGGCAATCACCAACATGTTTGAGATCCCACCCTCCGACGATGAAACACACAATCTCGCTAGTGCAATTGCGAGCTTCCAAGAGACTTCAGACTTGATCAATGCCATGTTTGAAAAAAGAGAAGATCAAAAAAACATCTATTACACGCTTGATAGCCTTTACAATACGTCCGAGGCCTTCCGAGCGATGTTTCAAAAACGCACCCCAGACGACGACTTAAATTTTGCCATGGCACTCGGCAAAATTGTGGAAACTTCTGAAAGTATTAACGCAGCATCTTTGATGGCAGAGAAAACATTTACACGTTACGAGAAAATTCCAAACGAATGGAATGGGGATGTTAAGACCAAAGTTATTGAGTTTATAGCTAATGCAAGTCAGACTGTTAAGAGCTTGGAGGCCAAGCCGAATTCACTGCTAGAAAAAGCTCTCACGGACGAAAAAATCGGATTTGACTTAAATACACTTAGCGGAAGCCTCGCCGAGATTGCTCTTAAGGTAGAAAACCTCGCGGAAAACGTAAACGAAGATGAAATCTTAAGAATAACGGCAAAGCTCGACCTGTTACTCGACGACCTGCGGTTCTTTGGCGATTCACTTGCCCGTAATCCCGGGTCTATTGTCAGAGGTGCGTTGAGACCTCGGAAAGACACCGGCCCCAAAAGCACGCCCACTGTCATCTGGGAAGAGGACGGTTACTTTCGGGAATGAAACCAACTGCTCGCACCCAACTCGAAAGCGTTCAAATAAGCCAACCGCGGACATACTCCCAAACCAATTCTCGCTCAAATAAAACTGAGAATTGGACTACATCGTTCAACAAATCCCCCGTCGAAGGCTGGGTAAGTGTGACCGCCGCTGGAATTGCCGGTGATGAACAAGCCGATAAAAAAAACCATGGTGGTATCGACAAAGCGGTGTTGTTCTACTCGGCCGATCATTTCGACTATTGGCAAAATCAACTTGGCGTTCCCGCGATCGCCCCGGGAGCGTTTGGAGAAAATCTAACGGTTTCAGGAATGGACGAATCCACGGTATGCATAGGCGACCGATTATCAATCAATGATGTCATACTCGAAGTATCTCAACCTCGGCAACCCTGCTGGAAACTAGCTAGACATTGGCATCTGCCGGAACTGCCGAAACAGGTCGTCCAATCAGGATTCTGCGGATGGTATTGTCGTGTAATCAAAAACGGGCGAATTAAACTGGAGACACCAATCGCACTGGTAGCCAACCCTAACCCCAAATGGCCAGTTAGACGTGCTCACCAAGTTTTTCACCAATCTCCAGTTAACGCTGCCACATTAAATGAACTCTTGAGCCTTACAGTTTTATCGAACGCCTGGAAAACGTCCGCCAAACACAGGGGCAACACCTAAGACGGCGACTCGCGATGGTTGGAGGAACGCTCCACAACCAAATAATCTAATAAGGCAAATCTATCGCACAGGACTCGAAACCGTTCCACGTTGCACATTCATACGCAAATCGTTCCCTCGTTCCTGCAGCATATTCTCCTGCACCTGCGTCTTAGGCTCCATTTGAAATTCCATGACCCGTTCGTCACGTATTTCTCGAGGCCAAAAATTCTCGGTCACAAAACTGGCAGGGAAGGTTTCGTAC
>CALKNI010000214.1 GCA_938091115.1 uncultured Pirellulaceae bacterium
TTTTGGTAGACAAAGAAATTATTTTGATTGCTGCAGTAACCATCCCAAAATCCAATGAGACTTTCCATCGCCCAGAATTGAATAAAGGCGTCAAGGTTAAGCAGTTCTTGGAGTTTGTCTTGGTTAAGTTCTGGAAGAGCAAGTGCAGCGGCAATTTTTTTAAGATCCTTGTAACTTGCTTTCTTGTTTTTCGCCTCAAACTTTTTGACCCAATCAGGGAAAAAGTCGGTAACGGTTCCCTCAAAACAATCACCAGTGCCATCACCAAATTCCCGCTCTAAAAAAATCGGTTTCACCGATTCTACATTCGAATAGATTCCAAGATACTTTCCGTTGACAGTGACCTTTGCAAATCCACATCGAGGGCTTCGGGTACCTGATTCACGAAAAAGTTTATAGCTCAGATACTGGCAGACTCGCGAAGGATCTTGGTTGTTATTGTTGAGGGTCAATCGGTCTAAGCCGTCGATGGGATCTTGCTCTTGATATTTGTCGAATTTCAATTTTAAAGAAGGACGATCGACGTTGAGAGAACCGAGAAAACCTTTTTTTCGAATGCCTATATTCTCGATCTTTTGCCCATCGATTGTCACGTCACCTTTTACATATTCAAAAGGCGATTCGGCCGTTTCTTTGCCAAGTGCTTCGGAGAAAGATCGAGATTGCTGTCGAATAAAATCCCAGTCTTTTTTGGGTAGCTCTATTTCAATGGAAGAAATTCGATTGGCTGAGAAAAGGGAGTCCGAGTTGATCTCCTTTTCTTGGCTTTGAGCTTGGCTAACCGAGGAAAGTGTGATCAAGAGTGCAATGGTTCTGATTGCGGTTTTCGTCGAGCAATTGAGAAAAAGACTGGATGGCATGGTTGAGTCCAAAGGTGTTTGAAGAAATGGGGGCTCGCGGGATCACGGCGGATTATTCGAGAGTAATGAAGTATACTCCGGAAGAGTAGTAAGGGTTTCAAGCTAGGATGTCAAATTCCAATCCTACCCAAACTGGGTGGTGTTTGGACGAACGCTAAAGTCGAATTCGTTCTGCGTTAAGGCTAACCTGAGTTACTACTTGCCTGCGACTTGCGACCTATCCATCGCACTTAACTGCGTTTAGGCTTGGTGCGTTTTTTGGGTTTTGAAGTCCTTGATTTTTCAGTTTTTGGCTTTGATTTATTTTTTGACTTCGTTTTGTTTTTTAGCTTGGTCTTGTTCTTCAGTTTTGTCTTGTTTTTTTTACCATTAGCAGCGTTTTTTTTCTTCTTGCGAGAAGACGATTTACTGCGGTTTTTTTCTGCTTCTACATCCCGAGCTTGGCGTTTTTTATTATGGCCTTTTTGTGGTCCGTTGGCACGGATTTTCTCCCAATCGTCATTGGCCGTATCGCGTGGCTGCACTTTGGTTCGACGTGGGCGGTTTTCGCGAGGAGGGCGGTCGGTCTTTTTTGGGCGTTCGGTTTGCGGATAGTTTGAACTTTCTGCCGTTGGGATTTCAAATTCGAGATTTCGTGCATCGGGGTCAACCTTCGCCACTCGAACTTCAATTTTATCTCCAAGTCGATACTCATTCCCTTCTCGAAATCCTGAAAGAGTTCTGGTGTTCCGTTCGTACTGGTAGGTGTCTGGTGGTAGTTTGTCGACGGGAATCATCCCTTCCGCCGGGATCTCGATTCCCTGAGCAAAGATGCCGAAAGATTCGACTCCCGTAATTACCGCAGACATGGTGTGGCCAATTTTTTCGGCCATGAAGTTCAATAACTTGAGTTTGATTAAATCGCGTTCCGCTTCGGTTGCTCGCTTTTCAAGATCGCTGCAGTGATTGCCAAGCATTGCCAGTCGCTCAAAATTTGCATCGGGTTGTTTGCCGTCAATAAGGTCACCTACCATCCGGTGAATGATTAGATCAGGGTAGCGGCGAATTGGAGAGGTGAAATGGCAATAATTCTCACTGTTTAGAGCGTAGTGGCCGACTTCATCAGGACCGTAAACTGCTTTTTGCATGCTGCGGAGAACGGCATAGTGAATGGCGTATTGTTCAGGCAGGTTTTCAGATTCTTCAATCACACGTTTGACTTCAAATCGACTTTTAAGTGAATCGCATTTGATCCCAAGTTGTTGGACAAATTCAGTAAGTTGATTGAGTTTTTGTTCACTGGGATGTGGGTGAACTCTCCTCATGTAGAACAATTTCTCATCGGCCATTCGCTGGGCAACCGCCTCGTTGCCAGCAAGCATGAACTCCTCAATGACTTGATGGCTTTCCGTGTTGTCGACGGTGTGCGCTCCTGCGACTTTCCCGTTCTCATCGAGGTCTATTTTTACTTCTGGAAGGATTAGATTAATAGCTCCAGCTTTCATGCGCCGCTGCCGCAATTTCATGGCCAGAGTGTGCATGTTACGTACGAGCTCGAATACCTCATGGGGTAACTTTTGTTTCCATGGTTCATCGTCTTCGAGGTAGTCGTCAATTTCTTCGTAGGTAAATCGGTGGGCAGACTGAATAGCGCCACGATGAAGTTCGGTTTGCACTGGGATTCCGTCGCTTGTGAACTCGATCAAAGCAGTCATGCAATAGCGAACGCGTTTGGGTTGAAGGCTCGCCAGATTGTTTGAAATGATTTCTGGAAGCATCGGAATCACTCGGTCCGGAAGGTAGATGCTGGTTCCTCGCTGGAAAGCTTCGGTGTCTAATTCGCTGTGGAGCGGAACGAAGTGGGAGACATCGGCAATGTGGACTCCGAGTTGCAAGTGGCCATTCTCTAGTTTTTGAAGCGAAATTGCATCGTCGAAATCTCTGGCCGTCTTGGGGTCAATCGTGATGACCGTCGTCTTAGTGAAATCTGTTCGATTTCCAATGGACTCATCGAACTTCTCCGCTTGGCTTCGAGCCTCTTCAAGGACAGATTCAGGAAACTCGTCAGGAAGGTCATACTGTCGAATAATGCTTAGTGTATCCACTCCTGGCGTGCCGCGATCCCCTAAGACTTCAGTGATAACGCCTTCTCCAGGCTGATTGAGAGAGGGGAAATTTGCAATTTCGATTACGACTTTGTCATCGACTTTACAATTTTTTGCTTCGGCATCTCCAACAAGAATTCCCGATTCGAAAACACCTCCGTCGACATCAACGATTCCGACGTCGCCTGAAGTTCGATAGGTTCCGACAAAACGGTGAGTGTGCCGCTGTACAACTTCGATAATTTGTCCGCTCACGCGCGCGCGTGATTTGGAAATTCGAATTTTTACGATGTCCCGATCGGAGGCATCGGAAGTTTTTGATTTGGGAATAAAGATGTCGTCGGACCGGTCTGTGGCGACAGAGTTTTCAGGGGTGACGAATCCAAAGCCGCCCGAATTTTTTCGAAAACGGCCGGTGATGTTTTTGTCGCGGGCGTCGGTTTTATTAGAACGGTTGTTAGCAGCTTGAGGTTTTTGCTTTGAACGAATGACTAGGTGTTTTGAGCCGTAGGCAAGTTTTCCTTTTTTAATCAACCTCTTGATCGTTCGTTTTACCTCACGTTCTTCATCCAGTAGCTTGAGTTTCTTTGCGATCGCTTTGGGCTTCAGCGGTTGATAGGTATCGCTCAGGACTAATTCGAGAATTAATTTTTCCACTTGTTTTTCTACATTCATGTTCAGAGTTTATTTTGCATACCGCCAAATAGCTACTGGAAACACCAAATTACCGTAATTCCGGGCATCTCGGTTTTATAAAAGCGGTGTTGCGGATTAAACCGTCTCCCCAAGGTCATCTGAGGTGGAGAGCCTATTCGTTTTTATCATGAAAACGCAAGCGAAGAACGGAGACTCCTGCAGGCAGAGTGCGTCGCAACTGACTCAATTGATTAGTCTGCTAATGCGCTGCGCAAGCATGCGGAGGGAGAAGCACTGGCAATTCAGTGGATCCGGATGGGGTTAAGGCGTATGGCCTTTGTAAATCTTGCGACCAATGGAGGGGTGGTAAACGGTCCAAGGACTTGACTTATTAACATCTTCTTCGATCAATTTAGAAACGCTATGAATCTTGGCGTCTAAATTGTCGAGATGATGAAGTGTGATAGCTTCGAGTGTCATTGGTAGCTTGGGACTGCCAAATTCATATTGCCCGTGGTGTGAAACGATCATATGGCGAAGCTGGTTGGCAAGGTCGACGGGGAATGGTTCATTCGCCTGTTTTTCAGCTTCTACGATCATCTCGTCGAGCATGCAAACACCTTGTACTAGATGGCCAAGCAATTGCCCTGCATCGCTATAGCCCAGATCAGGAGAATAGGTGAGTTCTCTGATTTTACCACTGTCGTGAAGAAAGGCACCCATCAGCAGAAGGTCGGTATTAAGTTCAGGGTATCTTGGAGCGACCAGCTGACAGACTTCCATAAGTGAGAGGACGTGCTCAAGTAGCCCGCCGTGATACGCATGGTGATTTTTCACTCCAGCTGGAGCCGAGCGTAGTCCACTCATAAATGAATCATCAACAAGGTAGCATTCGGCTAGGTTGCGAAGGTGAACGTTGCTCATGCTTCGCAATAGTTCAGCGACTCGCCCGAGCATCGATTCTAGTTTTTGATTAGAAAGTGTGACGAAGTCTGATTCATCGATTTCAAAATTGTCGACTTTGTCAAATTGCTTGGCAAGAATTTGCATGCTGCCGTTGTAGAGTTGTGCGGTTCCTTTAACGCGGACAAAATCGCCGTTATCAAAAGCATCGTGATGCTTCTGGCTCGCATTCCAAAGCATTGAAGTGACGGAGCCTGTTCGATCATTAAGCCGTACTTGTAAGTAGAGGTTCCCGTTTCGGTTGGTCCTGAGTTGCTTTTCAGAGGCTAAGAAGACTTGTTCGATTGCTTCACCATCAGATAGTTCGTTTACGTAACGGCGATTAGGCATTTTGGCTTTACTTCAATGAAAAAGAGTGAATGGATTGATGACCTAACAGGTTGGAGCAGTCGAATTGGAGATTTTAGGTGCCGTCGCAATAAGCATCAAGAACGGGTGCAGACAAAAGGAAGAGTAATCTGGTAATTGGTTCGGCTGGAGAGTCCTTTTGGCATTGGCTGGCAAAGCGTAGAATAGCGGCTCGAAAGATGACTAAACCCGCCCTTAAACCTGAAATGATTGTTGATTGGAAATGGCTAAAACTGGAATCTCTCCTACTCGCTCTGAGGACTATCCTGGTTGGTATCAGCAAATTGTTCGCTCCGCTGATCTTGCTGAAAATTCACCAGTTCGCGGTTGCATGGTAATCAAACCATGGGGCTACGCACTTTGGGAGAATATGCAGGGGGTGCTGGATGGAATGTTCAAAGAGACTGGGCATGAAAACGCTTATTTCCCGCTTTTTATCCCAAAAAGTTTTTTAGAAAAAGAAGCTGAGCACGTCGAGGGTTTCGCCAAGGAATGTGCGGTAGTAACACATCACCGGCTAGAGCCGGGGGCTGACGGCGGTCTGGTACCGGCGGGAAAATTGGAGGAACCGCTGATTGTACGGCCGACGAGTGAAACGATCATTGGTCACATGTTTGCGAAGTGGATCGAGTCCTATCGCGATTTACCTTTAAAAATAAATCAGTGGTGTAATGTCGTTCGGTGGGAAATGCGGGTCCGCCTGTTTTTGCGTACCGCTGAGTTTCTATGGCAAGAGGGGCACACCGCACATGCGACAAAGGAAGAGGCACTTGATGAAACTCGTTTGATGCTCGATGTCTATGCGAAATTTGCCGAAGAGTACATGGCGATGCCTGTGGTGAAGGGGGAAAAGACAGAGGGAGAGCGTTTCCCAGGTGCCGATATGACGCTTTCGATTGAGGCGATGATGCAGGACCGTAAGGCATTGCAGGCAGGTACGTCTCATTTTCTTGGACAGAATTTTTCAAAAGCTCAAGAAATTAAGTATCAAAATGCTGAGGGGGGGGAATCCTACGCGTGGACCACTTCCTGGGGAGTCTCGACACGTTTGGTGGGTGCGTTGATCATGACCCATAGCGACGATGACGGCTTGGTGCTGCCGCCCCGATTAGCTCCCAAACATGTGGTGATCTGTCCTGTTATCCGTAAAGAAGAAGAGCGAGCCGAAGTGATGGAATATTGCACTTCACTTGCGAAGGAACTTGGAGAGGTTCTGTACGATGGCAAACGAGTTGCAGTATTTGTCGATGACAGCGACAAGCGTGGCGGTGAGAAAAAATGGTTCCACATTAAAAGAGGGGTGCCTATTCGATTGGAGGTTGGGCCTCGCGATATTAAAAATGACAGTTTGTTCGTTGGACGCCGTGATCAGCCAAAATCATTTGGGATGCCTCGAATAGAGTTTGTTGAACGGGTGAGTGAGATTCTGGAGGAAATGCAACAAGGGCTTTACGACAGAGCGCTTAAGCTTCGAATGGACAACACTCAACAAATCAATTCCTTCGATGACTTTAAAGCATTTTTCACCCCAAAGAATGAAGCAAAGCCAGAAGTCCATGGTGGTTTCGCCGAATGCTATTTCGTTGATTGCCCTGAAACGGACGCACTGTTAGTTCCCTTAAAGGTGACTCCGAGATGTATGCCAGTGGACCGAGAGGTCGAGCCTGGAGTGTGTATTTTCACGGGTAAGCCGACTCAGACGCGTGGTGTTTTTGCAAAATCATACTAACCGCATCGGTCGAGATTGAGCTTTTCATTTTGGTGGGATGAAGCAAGTTCAGAGTTTTCTTGTGTTTACGTTTATTGAGTGGTTGGATTGCTGTGGGTGAAATTGTAAAGCATAAACCGGTTTTGTTGATCGCAGCGGTGACGAGTCGCTACCCCGCAGCGCTGGACTGGACGATCGAAAAGACAAGCGAAGCGTGGGGGGAAGTAGCGCTTCGAAGTCCAGTGTTCAACTTTACCGAAACCAGCTTTTATACGGAGTCGATGGGCACTGATTTAAAGAAGCAATTTATTGCATTCGAACGGTTGCTCCAGGCAAGTGACCTGCCTCCCAAAAAACATCTATCCAATAAATGGGAAGAGGAGTATTCAGAAGTCGCGCAGGTAGATGAGGTTCGTCCTCTAAATATTGACCCTGGATATATTAGCGAAGCTAAGCTTGTGTTAGGGACAACCAAGGATCGCGATCATCGCATCTACTTATCGGATGGGATTTTTGCAGAAGTCACCCTGCACTATCGGGCGAAGCAATGGGCTAGTAGCCGATGGACGTACCCTGATTATCAAAGGGAAGATTTTCAAGAGTTTTTTACCAAGTGTCGAAATTTACTCCGTGAACGAATCAAGAAATTGCCTAAATGAAGTTGGGCAGCGGGTTCGTTTTTTCCTCCAGTTACTTGTGAGAATAACTTGCCCGTCGTGGTTCAGTGGTGTCGAGCACGTTTCTGTCGGCTAAATTCAATCGTTGCCATTTACCCAGTCGGGGCGTCCCTGTATCCTTGCGATGGTGGTTGCGGGTGATACCTGATGGGTCACGCGTTTTAATTTCATTCATGATTTCCTTTGGCGCAGCTTGACCTGCGAGCGTAGATTCCATGAAATTTGCTTGGATTGCGGGACGATTTTTACTAGCCGGGCTAGGTCTGTTTTTTGCTTTTGTTTCCATTGGAAGCAAGCAACCTGATGCTAGTCTGTTTGCCAGCAGATCTGTAAATCGTTTTGATGCTAGCGAAAATTCTTTTACAGACGATAAAACGGCTGCAGATCTAGTTAAGGACTGGGACAGGCCCAAGTTCGTGCTTTTCATTTCTGGCCGTCAACACGGTTATATTGAGCCATGTGGCTGTATCACTCTTGCTCGCCAAAAGGGCGGCCTGATGCGTCGGCATGCAGTTCAAAAAATATTGCAAGAGCGTGATTGGGATGTTGTTTCGATTGATGCGGGCAACCAGGTCAGAAGGTTCGGGCAGCAGCCATTAATTAAGATTCGAAAAACTTACGAAGCGCTCTGTGATCAAATGGGTTACGAATTCATTGGGCTTGGTCCCGATGATTTAAAGTTGCCAGCGATTGATTTAGCGCAAACGATTGCCAACGTAGATAATGGGGCAAGCCCTTTTACCTGTGCCAATGTTGATCTGCTCGGGATGACGAACGATCATATAGTTATCGAAGAAGGTGGGAAGCGGATTGGTATTACGATGGTGCTTGGTAACGAGCATCTTGAGTCGATTGAGCAGGAGCACGTTGAGACGCAAGAAGCCGCTGCTGGTTTGAAAAAGGTGATTCCCAAAATCGCTGATTGCGACTTCAAAGTGCTCGTTGCTTTTGCAGACTTGGAGTCAAGTCGAGAATTAGCTAATCAATTTCCCGAATTTAATGTTTTGGTAACGGCGGGCGGCGCTGGTGATCCGACCTTGCGTCCAGAGATAGTCACTGCTGCCAATGGACACCAGACAGCAATTGTTCAAGTTGGTGTTAAGGGAATGCATGTTGGCTTGATTGGCTATTTTGAAAAAGATGGTAAATCCCGAATCGAGTACGAACGGGTGGAGTTGACCGATCGTTTTAAAGACTCGGAAGATATAAAGACTGTATTTAAGTCTTATCAGGATGAATTAAAGACCCTCTGGGAGACTGGCAATTTCAAAGACATTGTCGAGCGTGACCATCCCAGTGGAAATCAATTCGTGGGTTCGAGTGCTTGTGCTGACTGTCACGATGAAGAGTATGCAATTTGGGAAGACGGTGCCGAGGGCGGAGGCGGCCCTCACGAAGAGGCAACGCGTGATTTAGAACAGAATCCAAATGATGATCGAGTTTGGGTGCAACGACATTTCGACCCCGAATGCGTAAGTTGTCATGTTACCGGTTGGAATCCACAAAACTTTTATCCATACAAGACGGGCTATTCGAAACTTGCCGACGAAGATCTTCACGGTAACGGCTGTGAGAATTGTCATGGTCCAGGGTCGGCGCATGTTGCGATGGAGGAATTGGTTGCCAAAGGGCAGGCGGTGGATCCAGAGGAGCGGGTGCGTAAGATTCGCGAGATGTATCTTTCGGTTAGTGAGGCAAAGTTAAATTCTTGCAAAGAGTGCCACGATCTTGATAACAGTCCTGACTTTCTAAAAGAAGGGGCTTTTGACGACTATTGGCCTCAAGTGCAGCATGGACGTCCGGCAATGGATAAAATTAACGGTTTGTTGAAGTCGGTGTCGGAGGGAAAACGCCCCAGTGAAGATCTTGGACTGATCGAGGATTGGACTGCTGATCTTGCGGATCAGGATCCTGCGAAGGTTGCTGAGGTCGAAGCGATGCTGAATGCTCTTAGTAAGAATCCAAACAATGCGTTGGAGATTGTTAACCAAACGCTTAAACGGCTTGAGGAGTAATCATTGAGTGCGAGCTTGTCGAACTGGGCCCTTGTTTGAGTGGGTGATCGAACTGGTGAGTTCCAAACTTGACGACTTGTTCGAGGCGGCCTACCCTGAGTGTTAACCATTCCTAGAAAATGAGGTCGCAATGAGTCTAGAGCACGTTGATTTTCTCCCCTCTGAAAAAACAAAAGAAGAAATGTCTCGCCGGGATTTCGTACATAAATCTTCTGGTGCACTCGTCTCCTCAGCTGTTCTTGCCGGTGGTGCATTCAGTTCTCTCGGAGTTGCCGGTGCCGCGACGAATCCGACAGAGGCATCGCTTGAGGGGCGTATCTATAAGACTCTGAAAATTGGAATGGTCAAAGTTCCAGGGTCGTTAACCGAAAAATTTGCCGCGGCCAAAGAAGCTGGCTTTGCCGGAATTGAAATGAACTCGCCGGGCATGGATGTCGCAGCAACTCGACTAGCAATTAAAGAATCCGGTCTGCCGGTAGACGGTACAGTTTGCTCCACTCATTGGAATAAAACTCACACGAGTGCTGATAAAAATGTGCGAGCGGAAGCTCTCAGGGATCTTCAAACAGCAATACGCGATACGCATGCGGTGGGTGGTAATACTGCATTACTGGTCGTTGGACACGGGAAAGATGGACCGGAAAGCGAAATTTGGCCGAGGGCACTGGAGAATATTTCAAAGGCATTACCGCTGTGTGCCGAGTTGGGAGTTTATATTGCGATCGAGAATGTATGGAACCGATTTCTTTATGATCACGATGGTGACCATCTTCAGACGGCTGATAAGTTTGTAAAGTTCGTTGATGACTTGAACTCACCATGGGTCGGGATGCAGTTTGATATTGGGAACCATTGGAAATATGGAAGCATGGGAGACTGGATTCGCAGCCTTGGGAAGCGTATCGTCAAATTAGATCTCAAGGGTTACTCTCGAGCCAAAAATAATTGGGTCAAAGAAATAGGAACCGGTGATATCGACTGGGCGGACGTGCGGAAAGCTTTGCTGGAGATCAATTATTATGGCTGGGCTGCGGCGGAAGTCGGTGGCGGTGATCTTGCCCGCCTGAAGCAAATATCAGGCAATATGGATCGTGTTTTTGGGCTTTCCTCCAAATAACGTAGGATATAATGGGTTGTCTCAGTGTTTTTCGAAACTTGTTGGAAAGCAGGCGGGTAACAATTCTCTTCGAGAATATTTGAATTGCCATTCAGTGCTTGGCAGTTAGTTAATTAAACCGGAGTGCGGAAAAACAAACTTCGCACCGATTGAGCATTCGAAAATAGAGTGTAGGCAACGGTACTTTTTCTTTGGTTATTTATACGGCTAAAGAGTGTGGAAGTAGAGAATGTTCCAGTTCATCGCTTTTTGTAATTTCTAATGCCAGAATCGAAAATTCCAACAACTTTACAACCTGTTGATTTAACAGGTCGACAACTGGGCGATTACCAGTTGCTGCGGCGATTAGGTCGTGGTGGAATGGCAGATGTTTATTTGGCTAAGCAAGGATCGCTGCGGCGTAATATTGCGCTTAAAATATTAAAGCCCGATCTTGCGAAAGATGCATCGTACGTCAAACGATTTCAGAGAGAAGCACAGGCTGCCGCCAATCTGGTGCAAGCCAACATCGTACAAATCTATGAAGTTGGGGAAGTGGAAGGGTTTCACTTTATCGCTCAAGAGTATGTGCAGGGAAGAAACCTGAAACAGTATCTCAATCGGTACGGTGCGGTAGAACCGGTGATGGCGGTCAATGTGATTCGGCAATGCGCACTCGCCTTGCAAAAAGCGGGTGAGCTGCATGTGATTCATCGAGACATTAAGCCTGAAAACATAATGCTATCGACGAAAGGTGAAGTGAAGATCACCGATTTTGGATTGGCACGAATCAACAATAGCGCATCCAAGCAGGCGTTAACTTCCGTTGGGATTACGATGGGAACGCCGCTTTACATGAGCCCCGAACAGGTTGAGGGGACGGCGATTGATCAGCGATCCGATATTTATTCGCTTGGAGTCACGGCCTACCACATGCTTGCGGGGCATCCTCCGTTTCAAGGTGACACAGCATTGGTGATCGCGGTGCAGCACGTTAAAGATACAGCGATTCCTCTGAATGAGTTGCGGCGAGACATCCCAAGAGAGCTCTGTCAGTTGATCGAAGAAATGATGGCAAAAGATCCATCGGATCGAGTTGATAGTGCCACTCAATTAATTAAGGATCTGAGGCGAATCAAAATCGATCTCGATGAAGATTGGGAGATGATTGTTGAGAAACTCGCAACGTCAGAGCAATATGCCATGGAGAGTTCGATTGGCTGGAGCCAAGCGAAGCTCGAGGCAACCCGCCAGTTACAAACGGTAATGAAAGGAAATTTTAGGCCGTGGTGGCGAAGTAGTACGACTTTTTCGGCGTTGTTCCTGTTGTGCATTTTGGGGATGGCTGGAGGCTGGGTGTTGGCAACTCAAATGGCTCCCCCGGCTCTCCTCAACGTGAAGCAAATTGCTCAAAGCGACGTTCCCAGAATGGAAACAGCGGAGCGGCAATACAATGAAGCGCAAATGGCAAGTGATCGCTTCGAGAAACCTCTTCAAGAAAAATATTGGCTTGCTGTGGAGCAGAATTTCCCAATCGCTGAAGCTCCCGTGAATACAAAAAATAAACGAATTTTAATTGTTCGTCGATCAAAGGAGCGGCTGGCTGAGTTTTACATGAAGGACGGCCGGTGGGATAGCTCGCTTGCTATTTTCAATGAATTTGTGCAGTACGATGAACTGCTTGGCAAAGAGTTTCGTGATATTGGTTATGCAGGGCAAGCAATTGTCTTTGACGAGATGGCAATCGAGAGGTTTGAAGGTGGTGAAGAAGAGAAAACGGCGAAAATTAGAACCGCAATCGGAAACGTTAAGACGACCTCATCCCTTAATAGCCTAATGAAATCTCTCTTTGAAAAGGTCAAGAAGAAAGTTGATCGCAGCTTGGATAGTTTTGAGGGGTTAGATATTCCCAGTGAGATTCAAAACGACTCGTCTCGGTTTCGGCGGTTTTTAAAAGTGAGTCAATTGTCGTAAATGCTGGTGCGGGGAACGAGCTTGCGGTTGGATTAAATTTGCCTTCCGAGTTCCATGTCTCTGGTAATGTACTCGGCTTTATTTGCAGGGATGGCTTGCCACTAGGTTGAAAGTAATGCGTGGGCTTAAGCTCTAAAGTTTTGGTTAAACCACCACCAAATCCGGTAGCCGATCGAGCGATAGCCAGTGGACACTCGGGCCTGCCCCCCAATTCCAATCTTGGGTGCAATATTCGGCGAATCGATTGGAACTCTCGCAAAATATTGGAAATCTTGATGTTGGTAGCCGGCCACCATTTCAATAACAGGGTCAGAGGCGTTACCGTTATTACCGCCCATGGAGGGTTGCAATGGATCGTAATCTTCGCGGTTGAGCGCAATATCCGTTTCACCAATCCATTCGATTTTAGAGCGGTAGGTATGGCCTGGCTCTGAATACAGTTTTATTTTCGTAGCTTGGTCGAGTTTTACAAATTTAACTTGATGCTCGGTTAGAATAACGACAGCGTACCATTTGGAAAGATCGGCAATTTCGCAAAAACGTTGCCCCCGCTGAGCTGATACGTTGTTGTGCTGCCCGTAAAGCAAGGGACGCATGTCAAAATCCTCAGTCTCTTCGGATTGCTGGCCCGAATGTTGGTAGGGCGTTGCCAGAACTGTGCCATCGATATTACTTTTAAGGGTCAGGCCAGTGGCTCGTTCAGAGAGTTGGGCATGAATTTTTTTAAGTTTTGCGAGTTCGGCCAAAATAGATTTGGTGGGATCGTTTGGTGTCGGTTCGGTGAGATTGCGTTTAGCAATTTCTAGTTTGAGAGCTGCTTCTTTTTCCTGAATCTTCCCCAATGCGGTGACAAGTTGCATTTCGAGTTCGAGATTTCTGAGCTGAGCTAATGTTTGGCCAGCTGTAACGGATTCACCGGGGCTGACCTCGAATGACTCCAATAAGCCGGATTCTTTAACCCAAACGGTTTCTATCTCACTCGGCATCACAATCAAATTGCAACGCAAGGTATGAGGGAGAGGGAGAAACAGGATGAAGGCTAGCACGAAGCTTGTGATCCCCAGAACAACAAAAAACCTAAATTTTTTCACTTGATGCATTCGTCCGGGAACCGCCATGTATTTGTACAGTTTGTAGCCAGGCATTCCGAGCATGCCGACCATGGAAAATAGAGCTATCCCAATTCCAATGGATTCGAGATGGTAAGGTTCCAGCATTTTCGTCAAAAAGACAATGATCGAAAGCATGATGAACCAGCGATAACAAAATGCTGCCACGGTGAACATGGCAAAGGCCCACGGCCGATTTGAGGGCATGAGTTGGTCGTCGGGAATTTCTAGTCCCAACCAATTACGACCTAAAAGGGTCGTCAACGCCTTGGTTGACTTCTGATTGAGATTGGGGATTTCGAGAATGTCACTAAGAATGTAGTACCCGTCAAAACGAAGAAGCGGGTTGCCATTGAACAGGATGGTACTAATGGAACTGACCAGCATGACTCGCAGGCAAACGTCTTGAACGAGTCCTGGTTGGACAAACCACCAAATAAAAGTCGCTAGCGTGGCGAGGATGATTTCTACATACATTCCCGCGGCGCCAATGGCAGCGCGGTGCCACTTGTTGGGCAGTCGCCAACTATCGGAAACATTACAATAAAGGCATGGCGTCAAAACGAGTAGCATGAACCCAATTTCATGGCACTCTCCCCCTAAGCGTTTGCAGGCGAGTCCATGACCAAATTCATGAAATATTTTGGTGACTGCAAGAACGATTCCGAATAAGTACCACTGTTTGGGGTCAAAAAAGGCTTCAAAACCGGGGAGTTTTGCTTGGAACAGACTCCAGTTCATCACCACCGACAGTAAGGCAATTGCGGCACATGACAGAGTGACCCACACTGCGATTTTGGTGAAAATCCACCAGGTGTACGGTAGTAGCCAATTCAGAATTCGCTCAGGATCGAATCCCTTGTAACGAATAGCCAGAACGTTGGAATAGGTTCCCACCCGTTCCATCATCTTATTCTTGTTTCCTCGCTTTAGTAATTCGGCTCCCTGCCCCGCAACGCTCGAAGTCACCAGGCTGTCTTGGTGAAATCGAGTTAATAATTGCTGGAGATCCTGACGCGTGATTCGCTTAGGAGCAAATTTTTCGTGGTAGCCGTCTTGCAGCTCGTCAATGGATTTTTTCCCATCGAGTTCTTGAAGCAAATAAAATACGTGCGGTGGAAACTGGAAGTATTTTTGACCAAGGGGTTCTTTGATGACCCAATATTCAACGCCCTGATAGGTCATGCGGTCGTAAGTTAAATCCGACCGCATTCTCATTTGAATCGGAGGACTACTTGGGGGCGGAATATGCCTAGCCGGAGGATCGGAGGGAGGCGGGATGATTGACATCGCAACCTCTTAAAAGAAAACTTTGGTTCGGAGGAAATCGTAAATCTGATAGAAACAAACGAATCCAAGAGATCGTGTTCCGCAGCGTATTTTTGCCGTTGCCCCAGCTCCACTGCGAAGCTCGTTCTGCAGATCAGCGAGTTGCGAAGGTTCAATTTCTACGAATGCGCGGAATTCCGGAGCTCCGTCAGCGGTTGGGACGCCTCGATCGTCAATTGCAATCTTCGCGAGTGTTCCGTTAAGGTTTAAATTTGGATTCGTGCCAATCTTAAATTCGACATCAAGTAATTTGGCAGGATCTTCGGCAAATGCCTGATCCACATAAGTCATTTTGTTTTGTGGAATTTTCAGTTCGAGCTGCCATTGACCTTCGAGGTCGACAACTTCGAGTAACGCTAAATTAGAGACTGCCGGAAAATCGGTATACCTGCGCTTCAGGCGAGGGGTAGTGACGGTCCCGTCGATGGGACTTACGATTTCATGCTGGCTTCGTTTGAATTCCATCAATTCCAGTTTGGACGTCAAAGTTTTGCGTTGCTTTTCGAAAAGGTCGATTGCCATGCCAATCTCGGCACTTTCCGCAGAGTCTTTAAGGCCGCTGGCTAATTGAGAATTGGCATTGTCAATTTGATGATTGATGGCTTCGATCTCATATTCAGCGGAACTGATTTGCATTTCTAAATCTTGGTTTTCAAGACGTAATAATGGCTGTCCCTTTTTGACCTTTGCTCGCTCATCAATCAGGATTTCACGAATAATTCCATCAGTTTGCGCGTAAATTGTGTTTCTCGTGGACGGATGCATCACCCCGTCAATTTTCATTTTTAGTTCTTTGGGAAAGAACAGCATGACAAGAATTAAAATTCCTAATGCGACCAGACCAGTATTGGTCTTGGCGCGATGATCTCGGAATAACACCTGCTGCAGCCAGCCCAGACGTTGCCAGACCGGAAGCAAAAAGATCTCGCTGTGTTTTCTTGCATTTTCCAAGGCAATTTCCGACTGGCTCACAATAAGTTGAGTGTCGAATTCAATCTCGTTTTCGGATACGTCAGCGTCAAAGTACTCAAGAATCAGGACTCCGAGTTTCTGAGACGTTTGCTGTTGGTGGCTTTTCATCTCCAAATCTGGCAATGCCGGAGCACGCGCCAACAATGGAATTACGATGAAGGTTCGACTATGAGATTCATCGAGGTAATCATTGATTTTTCGAGCGACTTCCGGTGCAATTCCTTCAGTACTGCCGGTAATCCAGAACGTTGCCTCAGCACTAACGCTGGCCGTCGCGACCGCCGAAAGTAAACGCACGACATTAGAACGATTGTCAAAACGGTCTTGGCTACTGATTGCCGAGATTTTACATTTCGTTCCATTCCACTGACCGACGCTGACGCGATCGCAATTGAGGAGGCGTCGCGCCTCGTTGGCAATCGCGTAGGCTGTATCCACTGAATTGATCGAACGATGAGTTTCATTAATAAACTCTAATCGATTCGTCCAAGAATCAGCTGATATGGTTTTGACAGCCTGATTTGGCTCCTCTTCTTGCTCTTCATGCCAACGTTGAAACAACTGCGATATCTGAGAAAGGAATCTCAGATAACCTTCCTGAGCCTGAGGCGAAATATCGCCCCGTTGCAAGAGTTCCAGTGTTCCACAGCATTTTTTCGTTCGGTTGTACACAGGAGAGAACAGCATGAGAAATGAGTCATCTCGTTGACTGTTGTTTTCATCCTGAGAATTCGGTGTTTGGTTGAATGAATCAGATGTAAGGCCCATCGGCCGCTCTTTGGCGACCACTTCCATAACTGCGTTTCTGTGTTGGGAATTCTCTTGTGAGAGAACATCTTTGGCGTTTGCATTCGGATGCCTGCCAGTTTTGTGGGTCAATTGGGGCGTTTGACTACCATTGACCTGCCAGAGTAGCGCACCATGAGCCCCTGTTATTTTGACAACACGACTGAGTACTGTATCGCAGAACTGATCGAAGTCCTTCTCCGTGCTGGCCATTTCATTCAACTGCTGAACCGTACGGCGAACTTCATCGCGAATGGCAGAAGGAGAAGGATTGTTTTGTTGTTCGCCAGTGGACATGGTTGATTTAATTTACAGTCGAAAGAAATGATGGAAGGCGTCAGTAAATTGTAAAACGCAATTTTAAGTAGGGAATAGTAACGCAGTTGCAGTGAACGATTCGATCAGGGTGAGCCGGATGTTCCAGAGCGTGAATGGTGTCGGAAATTTTGGGTTTTAAAAGAGGGGATTTGGCTTACTCGAAGTTGTCGAGAATTGGATCAAGTCCCATTTCCCTTTGAGACTTAGCCAGCATTTTCTCATTATACATGAGTATGCGCCGGGAACGGTAATGTTGGTTCTCAACCTTTTGCTGTGCGCGGTTAAAAAGCGAGATCCAATATGAACTTGTACGGGTTTTACCGGTCCTCCGGTATCTTTCGGCTGTTTGTTTACCATATGCGGACTCGAGAAGCTTGTCTTCGGCTGCAATGTAAAGCTGGACTGAACCAGGGTCTCCTTGGCGGCCACAGCGTCCGAACAGCTGTTGGTCGATCCGACTGGATTCGTGCATTTCCGTTCCAATCACATGCATTCCGCCAAGATCCAGAATTTGTTCTCGATTGGATGCACTTTCAGATTCTCCACCGATTTTTATATCGGTACCTCGACCAGCCATGTTAGTGGCAACGGTGATTTTTCCCATCTCTCCTGCAGTGGCGATGATTTCTGCCTCACGCTCAATTTCTCTTGCATTGAGCACCGCATGCTTAATTCGGTTTTGTCGGAGTAGGCTGGACACCTGTTCTGATTTCGCGATCGATCGAGTACCGATCAAAATT
>CALKNI010000215.1 GCA_938091115.1 uncultured Pirellulaceae bacterium
CCAGTGCTTCATTCGTTTCAGCCATTGGGCCATTATCCACCTCCGAAATCAAATCCCAGTAGCGAAAATCCGATAGGACACCCGTAGGATGCCTACTTGCAGCACAGCCGGAAGCACAAAGCTGAGAACCGTGAGCCTCAAACATAGCGGCTTCGCCATGAGAAAACGCCATCTCTTGTGAAAAGTACTGATCCTGATAAATCCCCTCTCTTAAAACCAAAGAGTTCGACAGAGACGGCAACTCAATTGGAGGCACCCAACCCGACATCAACTCTTCAGAAGGAACGCGAGCTGAAACACTAACCTTCGTTTCTACATCATCGGCAAACACAGCTGGATTGAGTGGACGGTCAATCTCCATTTTAGGTGATTCATCCTCCGCCGGTGCGCCAAGAATGTATCTCGCCAACAAACCAAGGCAAACCCCTATAAAAATGAGACTGATCCTTGATTGAGAAAAATTACGACTCATCGCTAAATCACCTTATCAGCTAAGTCAAAGTACGATGCCTGTGCACTTTTGCCGTCAAATCACATCGATGGCTTAAAACTACGGGTTTCCCATCAAACTTCTGCACTAAACAGTCTGCCACCGTCGTATTATAACGGAGTTTTCAACCGATTGAAAAACCCTCACCAACTACAAAACGCAACAGCTTCATTTCTATTAGGGTAAAAACAGGTAAAATTCTTACTTTGCAAACACTTTTGAAGATTTTTCTGATCTCCTAAAAATAGGCGTCGATTAAATCGAAATCTGAAAAGTTCGCTCGGGCATCACCTCCGCTCTACCAGTAAATTGACCGTAGGTTTAGACGACGCATCTCGACCATCAGTACGAGAGATTGGAAGGCTTGATGCTTGCGAGGCAACGAAAACTCGCCTCAAATCACATTCAATGAAATACATTCTAGACTTAAGCCAGTTCATCAAACGTTTCCCGCAAGGTCGTTACCAAGCGTTCGGCATCTCCCTCAGTAAAGACCATCGGCGGCTTGAATTTGATCACGTTTCCGTAGGGACCGTCAGTGCTCAATAAAATACGGCGATCCTTCATGCGCTCGACAATCGCACTCGCGAGATCGGTCGCAGGCAACAAATGATGGTGATCGAGAACCAGTTCAATCCCCAAAAATAAACCACTTCCCCGAACATCCCCGATGCAGGGAAATTGAACCTTAAGCTCGCCGAGCTCGGACAACAGCCAGTCGCCAATTTTTGCTGCCTTTTGCTGAAGTTGATCTTTTTCGAGCACATCGAGAACAGCCAGCCCAACTGCACAGGAAACCGGATTGCCGCCAAACGTATTAAAATATTCCATGCCATTGTCGAATGCATTGGCAATCTCGCGCGTCGTCACAACAGCGCCGAGGGGATGACCGTTCCCAATCGGTTTACCCATCGTCACAATATCGGGGATGACATTATGCTGCTGGAAGCCCCAAAAATGAGACCCAACCCGTCCGAATCCAATTTGAACTTCATCTGCAATACAGAGGCCGCCATGCTGCCTTATCTTGGCGTATAAACGTTCTAAATAGCCTACGGGCAAAGGAACTTGCCCTCCGCAACCAAGGATTGACTCCACCAAACAACCCGCGATCGTGCGTCCTCCCACAGTTGCTACCTCTAGCACTTGGTTCGCCATGGCGGCGTACGCCGCCCCACACTGGGGCTCATGCGACTTATAGGTTCCCCGGTAACCGTCTGGAATCGGAACCACATGTGTCCCGACTGGCTTACCCGCGCCACCGGCGCGATCAAACTTGTAAGGGCTCAGATCGATCAGTGAACTAACATGCCCATGATAGGCATGATCAATGACGACGAAATCTTGATGAGCACGGTACGCTCTCGCCAGCCTAACGGCTAAATCGTTTGCTTCACTTCCAGAGTTGACAAAATAGCAAACGTCCAAGCCATCCGGTAAGGTTGCCGCCAATCGCTCGCCATAGCGAACAATGTTTTCGTGCAGATACCGTGTATTGGTGTTGAGCTGCCCCATTTGCAATGCTGCTGCATCAACGACTTCTGGTCGACAATGCCCAACATGGCATACGTTGTTCACGCAATCGAGATACGTCACATCAGAAGTGTCAAATAAATACTGGCCGCTGCCCCGGACGAAGTGCAGCGGTTTCTTGTAAGCCAAACTCAATGAGGGTGCGACATGCTGATTTCTCAGTCTCATGATATCATCAGAATCGAGCGATCCGCTGGAAGCATTTTTCACCGCAACCCCGCCACAAGCCCGGGATAAGCTCGAATGAACCGTCGAAACATCGAGCGTGGAAGCTAACTCTAGGGCCGCCCAAGCCGGCGCTTCCGAAATTCGAAGATAATCATTTTCTGGCTGCAGGGCATGCTGCTGGGAGGCTAGGCAAACGCTTTGGCAAAGCCGCATGCATGTCAACGGAAACAACACCGACAATTCAAGTTCACTTAAACGAGAAATTTCGTGATAACCGGCGACTAATTCGCAGATCGCGGCAACGGGATCGTCTTTTCCTAGAACGACATAAGCACCGCAAATCGCGAGATCGAAAACAGTATGCGAAAACAAAACGTCGCCAAAATCAATCAAGCTGATCAATGCCTGATTCGTCGTTTCGTCCTGATAGACTAATATGTTGTAATCGTTGGCATCATTGTGGATGACTGAACGGGGAAGTGAATCAATCCTTGATTCAATTTTTTGATAGTGGGAAATGAAGGTACCCAAGAGAGAGCGTCTTTCTGGATCTTCAAAATTTGGGCCGACCGCTTTAACAATGTCCGGCGCTTTTAGTAGATCCCACCTTAAGTCTCGCTGAGCAGCGACACTGCTATTCAGCGCAGTGAGGCTCTTGTCTAAGGCCCCGAGTTGGCGACCAAGCTCTCTGAGCAGGGCAGGTGAGTGGTGTTCAAAATCCGCTAGGGGAACGCCTCGCAAGAAACTGACGCACCGCACCTGGCAAATCTGTTTATCGCTGCTCTGAACTGCAACAATCGTGCTGCCTGCTTTTGAGCGAATTAATTTTGGCACTTCAAACGCATGCGGTTCAGAATCCGCCAGTCCACCAGCAATCTGAATCGCCGCGTTCTCCAACGCCAAAACATTAACGGAGGCATCAGAATTGGAAATTTTGATTACAAATTCACCAACCTTGGCAGTAATTTTAAAATTTTGATCCCGTTCGCCGGGCAATGCTGTCGCAACACCAAAGATTCCAAAGTGCTCCCCCGCGATACTGGCCGCATCGTCCAAAGTAAACGAGGGCTTATTACGGATATCTTCCACTTCCTATCACCCAATATCTAAATTCGGCAAGAGCTAAATGCGCAAATCGCAAATTTGCTCGCCATCGACCAACGAGTTTAACTAAAGGCCATCTTAATACATTCGCCGTTGAGTCGCATTTCCTTATATTTCAGCTGGTTCAAAAAAATGCCGCCAAACCCAATCCCCTAAGCCGCGCGCTTGGCTGCCACCACCCGGTTAAAGACATTTTCAACCTGTCGGGTTAACAATTGAGGATCAAATTTAACTTGTACCATTTGTCGGCCATTGTTCCCTAAACGTTGACGTTCCGATTCTGAAGAATTCGCCATCTCGATAATTGCATTCGCAAGAGCTACCGGATCCTTAGGAGGCACTAGTAATCCATTTTCTCCAGAACGAACAATCTCAGGAAGTCCACCGGTATCCGATGCCACCACTGGAGTTCCCGCCGCCATGGACTCCAACGCAACCAATCCCAAAGGTTCTTCAACAGACGGCACTACTGTCAAATCAAATGCCGCCATGAAATCCTGAATATTCCATCTCAGCCCAAGCCACTTTACGTGACAGAAAATTTTGTCTCGCAATTGTATCCCGCGTAATTTCTTGACATACGCCTCATTTCGATTGAAACGCCCCAGCAACACCAACTTTAAATCAGGGACTTCCTTGACAACTCGGGAGAGGGCCTCAAATAAATAAAGATGCCCTTTCCTAGCGACGACCTCGCCAACAACGCCCACCAAAAATTCATTGCCCTTCAGTCGCATCTGACGCTTCACAATCGTGACATCCAATGGCTTTACACGCTGGAATCGCTCAAGGTCGGTAAAGCAATGCACCTTTTCCATTTGGTGATTCGCCACACGATTGACCCGCCGTTGATAGTCGTAAGTCGCCTGGGAATTCGCAATTACATAATCATTCATCCGCCAATGTAGTTGAAACGATTGATTGTGAGCCGTCGCAACCACCGGCACTCCTGTCATCATTCGCAAAAGAACACCGAACGCGTGCCCTCGACTCATGTGAGTATGCACAACGTCGATATGATTGGCTTTCAGCCATCTGGCCACCCTGCTGATTTCCGAAGGACTTCGCGACAATTCTGAGGGCACAAACTGAATGCTTGAATCGACATTCTCTCTAATCCATCCATCAGGCCGTCCAAGGATCGTAACCTCGTGTCCTAACGCAGTTAGCTGTTGGGAAACAAACTTACAATAAGTCATCGCTCCATTGACTGTCTTTCCCGAAATGACCTGCAATATCTTCAACCGCCAACTCCTTAAAACTATGGATGCTCGAAAGATAACAACTGTCAGACTTTTTTGCTGCGCAATTACTGCTAGCATCTTGTTTGTCCAGTAAAGCAAAAAAAACGGGAACCAGTGCATGACCGGTTCCCGTTGTGTTTTTCAAACTCCACAAAGACTGGAGTGCAAGGCTCTCGCTTAGAATCCTTGACCAGTGAAGAATGCTTCTTCGTTTCCAATCAAGACAATCGTCGAGCCAAATCCTGTGTCTGAGACACCAAAGAACGGACCAGTGAAGCCATTTGTCAGGCCGTCAAGTCCGAGAGTGAAATCTCCCGGTGGAACAGCAAAGTCCTGGAAGTCAGGAGTTGGCAACTGTAGAGCGTTGCTAGTCATCGACAGGTTCAGATCCGCAGTTCCGAAGGCCACTGGGAATCCGAAGATGTCAGACCCATTGTTGATTGGGAAAAAGATACCCGGCGTATCGGCAGGGAGGTCATCTCCGTTCAAGAGAGCTGGGTCTCCGTTACCATTAACAAAAATTCGACTTTCGTAATCACGGATGTAGAACTCTTCATTGTTGATTGCTTCGATCGCAAACTGACCTGCTGTATTAAGAGCAGTTCTAGGACCTTCGAAAACACCCGTTCCCTCTCTTGGCAAGGTGAAGTCTTCCGAGCCTCGATCGTTGCCGAAGAACGTGTTGTTATCCATGAAGGCGTTGATCGTCGCTGAGTTATACGTATTCAGGCTAACTCCTCGCTCAAAGTTATCAACAAAGAAGTTACTGACAATGTTAGTTGAGATAGTCGAGTCATCAAAGGCGTCGATATTCAGACCATCATAGTAGAACAGTTCATCAACATTGGCGGTAAAGTTTATTGGGAAAGCTGGGTTGTCATTTGGATGATTACTTCCACCAGCACCATTGTTAGAGATATCGTTTCCAGTAGCATCCACTAACATTTGAGCGTCACCCTGAGCCGAGATATCAACTCCATTTAGAACGAAATCTCGAATTGAGTTGTTTTCCAAAGTGACTTTGGTCAAGTTATCAAGATCTCCGTCTGATACCTGAGTGAACAACCCGTATTCGAGTGGCTGGTTTGGCAACTGGGCGTTGAATTGCCCGGTAAACGAGCCACGTCCTTGAGCGTTAATATCGATACCAACCGTTGGACCGCCGACGAATGGAGTGTTATCAGCTCGACCGCCAACACTTTGCGGGCCGTTAGAGCGAAGCGTTGAATTCTCCACTAATAAATCGGTGTAAGTATCAAACCCAGTGTTGAGCTCAATTGCTGTGTTCGAGAAAATACTCACATTGTCGATTCCAACTCGGTTGATCAACTCAGAACCGTTGTTCGCAAAGTTCATCTCGATTCCACGCTGTGTTGTCCGGTCACCTGCTGCTCCAGGAGCTCCGATCGCCACGTCCTCGATATCGACGTTGACAAGAGCATTGCCACTACTATCGATCGCAATACCGGTCGTTGGAACGATGACATCAGCTCCACCGGGGACGATAATTCGACTAATTGCGTTATTAATTGCAACGTTTTTGATGCTTGCCTGAATCTCACCCTGTGGCTGACCATTGATCCCCTGGGCTACCAGAGAGATACCGTTGCCACCACCGACTGCGTTGTCCAGAATTGTCATAGGCAATGCACTGTCTGCGTCTCCAATGGTCGCTTGAATCAGGCCACTGTTGACTGCACTGAGATTGATACCATCGTTAACGTTGTCATCGATCTCGTTGTTGCTGGCGATATTGATTCCGAGTGTCGTGCGAGCACCCACTCCATCAACTCCTTCGATGCGAGCAGCAACACCGCGAACACCGCCGCTGAGCGTCTGGTTTTCAATATTAACTTGTGCTCGGTCACCACCGTTATTCATAAAGATCTGAATATTGGCGAAAGCACCGTTATTAGAAATTGTACTAGTACCCTCATCCGTTGTTGCAATGTTTATGACGTCTGGATCAGCAGTCTGCCAGTTCTCAAGCAACAAACCAGCTCCATTGTTACCAGTGATATCTGAGTCTAGCAGTGTAAAGCTACCCAAACCCTGATTCATGTGAACACCATGACCAGCATTCCCTGAGGATGTGTGGTTCTGAATTTCAATGCCGGCACCAGTCGTATTCGCGTAGTTCTCAAGGTGAAGACCACTTCTTAAGTTGTCTTCCGTCGTATTACCGAGGATCATGAGAGAGGCGGGATCGTAATTCCGCATCTGGATACCATCGAGAAAGTTGTTTGTCGCAATATTCTCTTCAATGACAATATTCTGCGTCGTATCAAGTGCATTTCGGATGAACAAACCACTTCCATCATTATTGTCCAGTAGGTTCCGGGCAATGTTTACATCGCCGGTTATCCCGGACAGGAAGATACCGTGTGAGTTTGCTCCAGAAATTGTGTTATCCCGAACACTTGTTGCTTGGCCATTACCGAAGACACCGAATTCAGCACCCTCAGCGTCAATGTTAATTCCGGCAACGTCGTTGTTGTCAGCAAGAGTAACCACCGCGAATCCACCGGCGTTCGAAATCGTTGGCGTAACCCCAAGTGGATTGGTGCAAAGCTCAAAGAATTCTCCATTCTGGATTGGAATCAAGATCGCCTGTCCATTACCCCACAATCGCTGATTGTTCTGCAACAGGATTCCTGCATCCATGTTCCGATCTGTTCCGTCCCCTGAGTTAACCAGGATAACGTCGCCCTCAGCACTCAAGTTTTGAGCTGCAACCAAAGTTGTATAAGGACGTTCCGCTGTACCATTTTCAACCGCTGGATCAGCGTTATTATCAACATGGATAACGTTGTATGCCGCACCGGTCGTTGGATCCATTGCCAAAACAACATCCTGGTTGAAGATCACGATGTGATCGTTTCGAACCGAAGTTTCGAGATCACGACCAAGCCCAGCGTATTCGCTTCCACGACCGCCGGCGTTCTGCCCAAAGACCCATCCCAATCCGACAACGCCCGTAGTATTAAATCGATCATCTTGGTTAACCTCAAGATTGACCATCATGCCTCGAGTACCCTGAAAGCCCAATCGGATTTTTCCACCACCGAAAGAGTCAATCAAATCCGAGTTATAACCATAACCACCAATGTCAAGAAATCCGTTGACTCCGGCAAGCTGTTTCGGCCGTGTTCGAAGAGTCACATCGAAACCCGACAAAGCACTGTCGATTCCAGGGATGATGACGATCTCATTGCCTACAAAGCAATCGAGACCAAGCGGGTCGCCGTATGAGTAATCCTGCACGCCCGTCGGAAGATATCCGTTAACTAACAGATCCCATTTTTCTTTCTTGATTTTGCCGCTGATGCCGACTTGGTGGAAGGTGTGCGAAAAGTCCTCTTTTCGATCGCCATTGTAGTCATACCAAAGGCCAAAGCTCACATCCGCCTCAGCTGCCGGAATTGAAAACACTCGTTCCACACCAATGTTCGCAAAGGCACCGCCGCCCTCGCTTACATTGTAATGAATCTGGCTTTCCAGCAACCAACGGCCGTCAAACCTATCCTCGAATAGCCGGGTTTTACCGCCTACCGTGAAATACGTTCCACTCCAGCCAAGGCCTTGGTCCGCCAAGTTAGTTTCAAACCACAGCCTTCCCGGTATCCCATTGGTAGTGGGGCTCAACAAGTCACCTTGGACTGGCTGATAAACCGATTGGGCAGATGCTCCGTCATGCATTGATTGCATTATCTGAGCATCTGCGATGTTACAGGCAATGATTGCCAAGGCAATGCAGAAAAGGCTCAATCTTATCTTCATCGATGTCTCCCGAGACGAATCCCGACGCTTTCAGGGCTAGGTTATCCACACACTCCGGCGCAAAAGGTGCCCGAAATAGTGGTACATGTGGTAGAAAGCATCGACACAGAAAGATCAAACTCATTAGAATTTCCGATATGATTCGCATGATTGTTACAATTTAACAGCCATG
>CALKNI010000216.1 GCA_938091115.1 uncultured Pirellulaceae bacterium
GGCGGAATTAATTTCTCAATGTGGGCGGCGAATCGCAGCGCAGAAAAATTGCCGCCGGTTTCTACAATGCCACATTTACTTGCAACTGCGAATCCTAAGGCTGAATTTAGTGGCTTTGGTCACGAGGGCTCTGGCGTGAAAATCCGAAATTGGGATCCGTATTTGCGGCATCCAAAATCAGTGATTCAGGCCTTGAGAGTGGAGTCGGCAAATGGATTCGATACGTTTTACGGTTATCTGTTTGACGAGTATGAAAAACGTTGGATGTTATTTGCTGCGGGGCGGCGGCCAGCAAAAAATAAGAGAGGTGGAGTTGGCTTGCGGGCGGGGTCTTTTTGCGAGGTTCCCGGTCCACCCAATGTCGAACGAACTGGCGACGTGGTGCGAGAAGTGAAAAGGCGAGGCTGGTTTTATGGCCTCGATAAGAAATGGCACGCCGCAGATACTCTGTATTTAGGAGATGACCCCGCTGACACCAACCGGTTTGTGAGAGTGCTGGATGAAGGTTGGTTGTCGATGGGAACTGGGGGTGTTGAAATGACGACTGGTTCTAAGGTAGTGCGGCTACGAGAACAACCACGTCCGTTACCGATTTATCTAAAGCCTACATACGAAAGACAATTGTTTGAGTTACCCGTTAAGATTGGTAATCCAGAGGTTGTGAGAATCAAAAAGGGAAGCGCAGTTGTGATTTATCCTGGCCTTCAGGCTGGATCTCAAACGCGGGCCACGCTTTATTACGGCCGGTCAGATTGCTTAACATTCGTAAAACGAAAATTACACAACACAGAAAAAAAAGGCGCTAGCAGTGAGCAGTTTGACGGAGATCGAACTTGGCAATTTCAAACGGCTGCGGTCGAAGTGGAAAACACGAGAACAGAATTTGTAATAGATAAGTTGAGGCCGGGAACGACCTATTATTTTCGGGTGCTGGTGGAAGGGACCCAGGGGAAAAGTTGGGCATTTAGAACGGGGCAGTTTACGACCCTCGCGAATTGAATATGGGAAATGTCCGTGGAGTCATTGATCGAAGATGCCACAGAACCGGTCAATTTGTTGTTAAAATTACGAAACTGGACAGGCCAACATCCTGTCCGATCGCGTGATTGGGGATCATCGGCGTGGGCGATTGCTGCGTTTAGACCGATCATACCGATATTGGGAGGGTACCTATGCGGTTTAAAGCGATCGGCGAATGGGGATTTGAACTGGGGCTGAGCTATGTTTCATTAGAAGGGTTTGACAGTTAATCTTGGAGTTCTAGAATGATAGACGTTGTCATTTCCTACAATGCCCATTCTTTTAGAATCGGCCATTCATTCATCACGAGTTAAACATGACCGGAATTGTTCCTCTTCAATCCTTGTTCCTCGCGTTTGGTATGCCCGGTATCCCGGAATTACTAATCATCATGGCGATTCTGTTGTTACTATTTGGCGGCGCCAAATTGCCCAGTTTGATGCGAAACTTGGGACGCAGTGTGAATGAATTTAAAACTGGGATCAAGGAAGCGCCTGCCGAAAGTGCTATCGAAGACGATAGTGACAGCGCCGATTAGGCACACGCTTTGATTCTTAGGTAGACGCGAAGGCTTAGTTATTTTTTTCATCTGGAAATGCCACTTTATGGCAGACTATCTTATATCACAGCATCAGTTACTCGGCTTCTTCGGACTTGGCAGTCCTGGGGTTGGTGAGTTAATGGTGATTGCTGTTGTGGCAGTGGTATTGTTTGGTGGTAAATTGCCCGAGGTTGCTCGAACACTTGGCGGGACTTATCAGCAATTTCGGAAGGGGCTTTCTGACATTCAATCCACAATTAAGAATGATCTTGACCTCGATGCAGCATCTTTGAATCGGTTACCTGAGTACAATGATGTCGTCGATGACTACGACGAACCGACTGCACCAAGCTTCGACGCTCCTCCCGAAGACGAAGACGAAGACGAAAACCAATAAGTCATGGTGGTCATTTACTACCGTGTGAAGAGTCTTGAGTGATAGATGAATCTTTGATTCAGACAGGATTCTATTTTTCATTACCGGTAATTTTCGCTTCGCGAATTCAAGTCTTTCAAATTTCCTAAGATTGATTGATGTCAATAAACAGGTTCCCACAATTTAGAAAACTTGCCGAAGATGACGACTCGTTGATTACAGAGGTCGTTCAATTGCCGTTTGAGCTTCAATCCGAAGGAACTGTTTTTGCCGTTCTAATTCGTGTTGGTGAACGTTATCTGTTGATCTCTACTCATCTTGAGAATAGCGTCGAGATGAATGGTGAACTGATTGAAATGGCCGCTATTACTGACGGCGATCGAATTCGCTATCAGGAAAGTGACTTTATTTTTGAGTTAGGGAATGGGGAAGGCCGGCCAGAGAATTTTCCGACCGGTTTAGAGTTGGTGGGAGAAACGATGCTCTTAGTAAATCATCGGTTCAATAATTTTCTTCAGGTGATTAATGGGGGTGGATTTTTATTGGATACGGGAATTGCCAATCAAGACCTAGAGTTGGCTGGTCGAGGTTGGAACACCGTCAAGGCCAAGCAAGAGAAATTAGCTGATCTGCTCAGTAAAGTCGTCTCTCTCAAGGATCTCCCTGAATTGACGGTTGAAAACGATGATCTAAATCAAGTGCTAAACCGTTCCCTCGAGACTTGGTCAGAGAAAAGTGACTTCGAGGGCGTCGAATTTGAGCTCGATGAAATAGATCGAAGGGTTTGTTTTGAATTTGACCGATTGCAAATGTCCAAGGCGATTGACGGTTTGCTGGATTTAGCGACCAAAGCAAGTTTTCACGAAAATCGATTGATTCAAATTCAAATTAGTATGCACGGGACCTTCGTCCATTTGGGAATTGGCTATCAAGGGACTGGAATTAGTATTCAACCAGAAAACAGGCGAAATATTCGAACGCAGGCCAGTGAGACCACTGGAGGTGTTGAATTTAATTTATCCAGAAGTCTGGTTCGCGCGCACGGTGGGGATCTGGTGTTGACCCAGTCCATCGAGCATCACCGGCGAATCAATATTTATCTTCCCATTAACGCATCGGAATAAGCCTAAGCAATTCTTCCTAAGGTTAATTAGATTTAGCCTTAGACGCTGGTTTCCTGTTCCCAACCCGTTGGAAAAAAATCAAAAATTAGATGGGAGATTGATTTCCGATTATTAGGTCTATGACGATCCACCGTTGGTGTTTGACGGCAAATTGAGGCAAACTTTACCACTGATAACGATGCTTACCGTTGGGGAAGTGATGCAACTATCGAGCGCATGCCCTTCGTGGCGATAAAAGCGGTATCAAAGAAATCCTTGACTGCACGCTAGCAAGGAGGGTTTTTAAGGTATTTAGCATAATGGCTTTGAGGACTTCAATTGATGAAATTGAAGGGAGGCGGTAGGATACGCCCGACTCGAAACCATAATTATAAACGGACATTGTAATTTGGAATTGTTGATCACTCGAGTCAACAAAGCAAGATCACGGAGGATCGGATGCGTCAACGATTAAGAAGCTCTTTTCAGATGGTATTGTCTCTCGCCATCGGCGTCTCAGTTCTTGGGACTCAGGCAATGGCCCAGACAGATTCTGTGAATCAAACCAAAGCGACCGAGTCGCCAACGTTTCGTGTTCCGAAGACTCCCAACAAGTCTTTTCAAGACACGGCTAATGAAGCCCCGAGGACGGCGAGGCTACCAGGCGGAAATGATGCGAATCCAACATCCACGTCTGCTGCGCCCAAGCATCCGCTCGATCGAGCGGTATCGATCGCGGAAGAGGCCCTCGGAAGAATGCGACGCGAGGTAAACGACTATACTGCGATCTTAGTCAAGCGGCAGCGGATTAATGGCGAAATTAGCCCGACAACCTACATGGGAGCGAAAATTCGCTGCCCGCGGAGAGACGAGTCTGGCGTCGAGACCCCGTTCAGCATTTACATGAGATTCATGAAGCCGAATAAGGTCGCTGGTAGGGAGGTGATTTGGGTCGATGGGAAGGATGACAATAAGGCTTGGGTCCATGAAGGTGCCGGCGCTCCATTGCTAAGATTGAAGTCGTTTCTTCTCGATCCAACATCCCCACTCATGATGAGAGGTCAGCGAGAGCCGGTGTACGAAGCTGGACTCGAAAATTTGATCATTAAATTGATTGAAAAAGGGGAGCGGGATCGTGCTGCTGGAACGTGTGTCGTCAATTACACTGACGGAGCAACCATCAACAAGCGTTCTTGTTCTATCATTGAGCTTATTCACGAAGATCAACGAGCTCCGTATGAATTCCACAAAGCACAAGTATTCATCGATGATGAGCTGGGATTGCCAATTCGATTTGCAGCCTATGATTGGCCCTCTGCTCCAGGAGAGGAACCTGAGCTCATTGAAGAGTACACCTACGTGAACATTAAGGTGAATGTTGGGCTTAAGGATTCAGATTTTGATCCAAGAAACCCAGCATACAAATTCAAGGGTTTGCCGAATTAGGACCAGTGTTAACTAACTCCTGAGCTCGGGAGAATTAAAAGTTTTAGCAAAGCTACCGTCATATTTTGACGGTGGCTTTTTTTATTTTGAGTTGTGGCAGCCAATACGGACAAGAACCGGAAAACTTGGTAGAATTCGTGTGTAAACGGGTGCTCATTCGTTGGCTGCTCCAAAGATCTTCAACCCTTTAGTTTTTGAATGCCTCCAAGAAACCTTCTATTAATCGCTTTGACGATTGTTGTATCGTTAGCCTGTTATTCGGTTGCCTCCCGGAATCGTTATGCAAATCTATTTGCGGAAGCAATCGAGGTGATCGATAGAGAATCTCTGAAACGCATTTCAAGGGAAGATCTTTTTGTTTCTGCGATGGAGGGAATGCTGAAAGATCTTGATGAACATTCTATGTATATGTCTGGTGAAGTATTTCAGATGTTTGACGAAGACATGCGTCAAGAATTTGGTGGAGTTGGCGTTTATGTTGAAATGGATCCACGTACGAAACGACTTACGGTACTGGCGGCAATGCCAGGTTCGCCGGCGTCAGTGAGTGGGTTTCAGCCTGGCGATCAAGTCACTGAGATCAATGGCGATTCTGTCGACGGGCTGGATCAACGCGAGGTGGTTAAATTACTTCGCGGTCCTGTTGGCGAACCGTTCGAGATTACATTCGATCGTTCCGGTAAATCGATAAAGATTGAAGTCGAGCGGGATGAAATCAAAGTCGATAGTGTTCACGGAGATTCCCGCATTGAAAGTGGCTGGGATTTTCACCTTCAGGAGCATTCTAATATTGGTTACGTCCGTTTAGTGCAGTTCGGTCGTAATACTGCGAGAGAGTTGGCAGATGCCTTAGACCAGATGGGGAATGTTGACGGTTTAATTATTGATCTGAGGAATAATACTGGTGGTTTACTTGATGTAGCAGTTGAGGTTTGTGACTTATTCCTGCCTGAAAAGAAGACAATCGTAACCACGAAAGTCCGCGATCAAAAGATTGATAGCAAGATGGTGTCGATGAGCTTGGAAAAAACCGACCCAACTATGCCGATTTGTATTTTAGTCAACCGCAACTCTGCTAGTGCGAGCGAAGTTGTTTCCGGTTGTTTGCAGGACCATGGGCGAGCGACCGTGATTGGAGAGCAAACTTGGGGTAAGGGAACGGTTCAAAACGTGATCCCCATTCAACGAGGGGAAAGCGCTTTAAAATTGACAACGGCAAGTTACTGGCGACCCAGTGGCCGGCATATTGACCGTTATGACGAAATCGCAAAGAAAACCAAAATCTGGGGCATTCAGCCTAATGAAGGCTTCGAAATTGAGTTGTCCGAAGAGGACATTTTTAAAAATTCCCGAGTGCGTTATGTTCGCGAGTTGAAAGGATTGCTGACGCCTCAGCAGCTTGAAATGGTTCAGGAAATTAGTCAGCTAAATATGAAAAAATTGGAAGACAAACTGGACGAAGGAAATCCAGATCAGCCGTCTGGGACTAGCCCTCTAGGTCCACACGTCGACCGCCCGCTGGAGCGAGCAATTGAGTTTATGGAAGGGTTCGTCGATCCGGCTCCGAAGGCAATTTAAGACGAGGGATGCTTGTCAGGCGGTCAAGCGTTGGTTTAGCCAAGGGCGACGACGTATACCACGCCATCGAGTTCTACCTCGTCATTGACGCGGAGTTGCCGACGACGTCGTGTTTCCAGTTCGCCATTGACGGTCACTTCGCCTCCTTGAATTAGCCGTTTTGCCTGTCCGCCCGTTGCGACTCCGCAGGTTTTAAGGAACTGGTCAAGATGAATCGTTGGTTCAGAAGGTTCCTGGGCGGGATTTGATTCCGGAACCGAGGTGGATTGTTCTGACGGAATTGGGTCTTCCATGGTTGGATTCTTTTACCAGTCGAATGAAGTTTCGTAATCGTACTGAATCAATTGCTTGCCGGCGTATTCTTTAAACCAATCTTTGTTCTGTTCTGTAAAGTAGTTGGTCCAGTCGCCAACGGAGCCCTTACGGAGGAATTCGGACGGTCTCTCTTTTTTAAATCCAGGCTTGAGGTGGCCAAGGATTTTTGAAGATCTATTTGGATCGACATCGAGAAATTCGAACAGTTGCTTTCGTTCTTGGCTGACGTTGCGATGCAGATCTTCATAACGCACGAATTTAATTTTCAATTTCGGATATAAAGTGACCGCTAATTCGTCACGTTCGAGGTGTTCGCTCCAGAAACGTATGGAATCTCGCACCATCTCCTGGTGGCAAAGTAAGTCTTCCGGATATTTTTGAAAGTGCCACGGGTCGGCGCGAAAATTTAGAAGCGTTTTCTTCATTTCGGGAATTCGATCGAATAGTCGAGTCGTATCTGGATTGTTGTAAAGGTGAAATGCGCGACTCACGAGAACATCTCGGCCATCCCGAAGAATTGAAATATGTGGAACATTTCTAATGGGTATTGGGATAATCGTTGTCGGAGTTCTTTCTCCGATTAGCGTAGCGGTTGGTTCAGCATAGCTCTCTACCGTCTGGCGAATCATTTGTTCAAATTTAATCCGAGCGGTTTCTTTGGCAGATGCATCCTGATAGACAGGTAATTGTTTTAAGTTGTTATTAAACGTAGACACAAGTTGATCCCAGTGGAATTCGCCAACCACACTTATGGCTTCGTGACTGCTGAGGAGGCTGCCAAGCCAATTGGTGCCGGATTTCATGAATCCGCGAACGCAGAAAAAACGCTTATTTGGGGACATTGCGACTACATCGAACAAGAACAGGGACTTTTTCATCTTGGACAAACGACCGTTCTCCGTCAACCGTAGTTGACGGTCATAACAGAGCTTCAGTCTGTTTGATGGTCGGCAGAAATGGCATCCTGCGTGACTTCTAACGGTCTCGTCTACCTTCGATTGGCGTAAACGGTAGGCCGAGACATTGCCCCTTGAGTTTTTTGGTCTTGATTGATCTGGAATCGGTCTTCCAGTGGTTGTTTTACGGATTCTCTAAATGGGGAGACGGTTTAACCAGTCTGGTGCTTGTCGCCAGTTTGGTTGTCTGGCTTGGCTCTTTGGAGATCACCTGTTAATTTGCGGGATTATCTTCTACTTGTTTTGATAGTGTGGAAAGTTCGTTGCGGTTGCGATAAAATTTTTTAATTAATGTTCGATTATTGGAGTAATAAAAAATGTCAAAGAATCAATCTAATCGCCGCGGTTTTTTAAAGACTACCGCAGGCGCGGTTGCTGCCACATCGGTTTTGTCGAGAACTTCCAAGGCCGCTCCGCCTGCTGGTTCAAATGCTAATTTGCGAATTGGCTTTATCGGACCGGGTGGGCGAGGATTTGGAGCTCATGTCAAAAGAATGACAAAGCTGCAGGTAGAAGGTGAGAAAATCGAATTGGTTGCGGTTTGTGATGTCTACAACAAGCATGCTGAGCGGGCAGCCAAATACATCAAAAAGGAAACCGGGTTCGAGCCAAAGCAGTACGAAGACTATACCGAGATGCTTGAAAAAGAAGATCTCGATGGCGTTTGTATTGGGACTCCGGACCATTGGCACGCAAAACAAACGATTGATTGTTTGCAGCGTGGGGTTCACGTTTACTGTGAAAAACCGATGACCAAAACCGTGGCTGAAGCGATTGCCGTTCTGCGGGCTTGGCAGAAATCAGGAAAGGTGATGCAAGTTGGCGTTCAGTCGACGAGTCTCCCTCTTTGGGATCAGGTCAATGGCATGTTGACTTCCGGTAAGCTTGGAAAAGTCCTTACCTATCAGACAGAGTTTTTTAGGAATTCCGCAATGGGCCAATGGCGGTATTATGAGCTAGAGCCGGAAATGAATCCTAAGAATATCAACTGGGACAAGTGGCTTGGTGTGGAAGAAGGTTTGGCTGAATACGAAGATTTTGATCGGGCAAAATACAAACAGTGGCGTCGCTTCTGGCCTTATGGTTCCGGGATGTTTACCGATTTATTTGTGCATCGAACGACGACGATGCTGAAAGCCACGGGGCTGAGGTTTCCGGGGCGGGTTTGCGGTGCCGGTGGGATTTTCCTTGAGTATGACGGTCGGGATGTGCCTGACGTAGCCACGGTGGTTGCTGATTTTAAAGAGGGTGTCCAGGGCTTGGTGACCGCTACCATGGCCTGCCAGAATACGCCAATCAAGCAGCTTATCCGAGGCCACTTTGGGTCATTGGTGTTTGGAACCGGTGAAAAGTTTGACGGTTTCGATTTTATACCAGAGCGTCCTCAAGTGACTCGCAATAGTAAATTGAAGGACGAACGGATTGAAACGACTTCGGTAAACGACACGACTTATACTCACTTTAAGAACTGGGTAGACGCGATGTATGCCGATGATCCGTCGATGTGCAACAATGATCCATTGCTTGGTGCTGCCGCTATCACGACGGTTATTCTTGGTGCTCAAAGCTACCGCGAAGGTAAGGTGTTTTTCTTTGACGATGAGAATTATATCGTCAGTGATGCCAATTCATCGTGGGCAAAGAATTGGGAGACAATGTCAGCAAATCGAGCCAAGCCCCACCATATTGCTGGATGGACGGGTGGCGATAAAGGAAGTGTTCTGGAAGAGCCTGACTACATGAAGCTTGCCGGTCCTTGGGTGGACGGCAAGGAGCCGGGATCATAGATTATTTTTCCATTCCGCGACTTAACTGAAAATGTTGAGTCGGGAGTAATAGCCGCCATGTCGTCCCGGGGTGTCTCCAAAGGACACGCTGAGGATTCGCTTGGCGGTTTTTTTTTGCTCTATCAGTTTTGTGGTATTCCTCGGTGAAGGCTGGCGAGCGTTGGCAGTTGACTCGTTCCCCTAACTCCACAACCAAAGAGTTCTGCGCAAACCAAGTGTTGCGTTATTTTGTTTCCAGCGTGATCGCCATCGTAACGGGTGCAGTCTTGTCAGGTCCCTTAATGAGTTGAACCGATTCCATTAGTGCGTTTCGTGAAGGAATGATTGAAAGGTACCGGAGTTGTTGATTTCTAAGCGCGAAGGCAAATTCGGATTTTGGAACATCGGTTCGATTAATGTAGTCGGAAAAGTGCTGCCCGTTAATCAATTGGTGGTCTTCCGTTTTGCCATCGCTATATTTGATCCGGACGATCATGGAAACCGTTTTGTCTCGGCTGTATGGGAAAGACCAGCCACCTACTCCGCCGAGAATGTGAATGGCTTTAATGTCGCCAACGCACGGGAATTCAACTGTTTTCGGCATTTTTCGGCTAACGTTGCCGAGGGGGCCGAACAACTCAATAGCATTCGGAACAGTCCCATTTTTTGGATCTATCAACTGAAACGGAACACCTTTGAAGGTTTTCGGCGCCCAATCTTTAAAAATAAGTTTTTCTGCGTCGCCATTGCCAATGAACATTGGAGTGTCACTGCAGATGGTTGTGATCTTCCGCAGTGAAACGGGCACGAACTGGCCGCGCTGAGTCAGGAATTCGAGTAAATCTGCCATGTTCTTTTTGGTGATTTGTTTTTCGAACCCTTCCGGCATAATTGACTTGGTGGATCCTGAGAGTTCGTCAATGTCCTCTCTTAAAATAACCTGTTTTTTACCTTTCTCGTCATATAGTTCGATCGCTGTTTTTGACTCAGCTGCAAGGAGACCATTAATGAGAAGGCCGTCTAATGTGGTCACGGTATATCTTCGGTAGTTGCCTTCTACATCACGGCTTGGATCGATAATGTGGGTTAACAATTCCTCTTTGGGGTGGACGGCCATTCCGGTTAGATCGGGGCCAATTTCTGCGCCTTCTCCATTGTGCTTGTGACAGTTAGCACATTGGTCCTTGAAAATTGTTTTTCCGGCATTTGCATCTCCGGTCAACATCGTAACTGACATCATGTTAGTTAGGACTTTTTGCCGGTCAGTGTTGGGAAGAGCACCGCCTCGTTCAAGAATGGTTGTCGCTCTTTTTCGGGTTTCTGAAACTGGGTGGTTGCTGAGCGTTTGTTTTTGCTCAAGCGAGAGCTCTGAAAGTAAGAGTTGACCTTTTTCAATTAAGGCTAACAATGAATTGGTTGATTCGGGTCGCTTTAGTAACACGGTGATGGCAGCCATTCGAATCCTTGGCGTTAAGCCGCGAATCTTTGAGGAGAGTTCTGGCCCCACTAATTTGGATTGACTTAAGGCAAGTGCCTCGACGATGCCGACGCCGAGTTTGGGATCGACCTGAGAGTTGACACGACTCAAAAGGTCGCTAACCGTCCTGTCATCACTTGAGCGAAAAGAGACGACCTCTCGGGCGGCGTTAATCCGCTGGTCAAGGCTGAGCGTCGGATTATCAACCTGTGCCAAAAGATCTTCGGAGACCTTCGCAGCATAGTCAGCGAATTCAACGCTACCCCAGCTTTGGGCAAGTTTCACCAGGTCGCTCCGATTGATCGGGGCTAATTTTTCAACCAATGTTTTGAGATTCAATTCAAGTTGTTCGGTCAAAATTGGCGGCTTATCCCGAGGCCAGCCCCGACTGAGGCCTTCAACTACAGCGGTTAGGAGCGTTGGGTCTGCGTTATTGAGTTGCCCAATTAATTGAGGTAGCGTCTTCGAATTCCCTCCTCGAGCGTAGTGTTCGGTCACAATCTTGACTGTATTTAATAGGCCGGCTTCCGGTGTGTCGAACTCTGCAACCGATCGTAGGAAGCTAGAATCATTGGAAGCCGCAGCGGCGGTAAACGCGTCTGGTATCCAGCGATCCTGATAGAGAGCTTGTTTCTTCCACATTTCGATTAGCGCGGGTCCCGAATCTGGAACGCTAGGTAAATCACAAAGAGCGAGTAAAGCAGCCAGACGAACTTGAGGGTCGGAGTCGTTCAGTAAATCCTGGGTCAAAATTTTGTGCGTGGATTCCGTTGTTTGAGGTAAAACCTGAATTGCATTTCGTCGAACTCCCCGTGACGGATGGTTGAGGGCACCGGTAAGTGCCGCTTCCACATTGGGGCTGCTCACGGAAAATAGACCAAGACCGTGGAGGGTCCAAAGCCCATGAATTGCACCGACATTTAGCCCAATTGGGTCGACGGATTGATCGTTAACGAGTTGTATTAGGGAATCGACAACGTCCGCTTGGTTCCGTTCGACCAGCAGGCGTTGTGCGTGTTTTCGTACGAGCATGGTGGGGTTGGTCAACATTTTGACCAGTTGATCTGGAGAAGCGGCGTCCAGATTAGGCATTGGGATGGGCGGTTTGTCCCCGTAGACAACGCGGTAAATCCGTCCGTGTTTTTTATCTCGAAGGTCCGACTTGTACGCATTTCCCTTGCCCGTTTCGAATCCGCGCGGTGTTGGATTGTGTTGTACGATGTAATTGTACCAGTCGATTACCCAAACATTACCGTCGGGGCCAACCTCGGCCATGATGGGAGCAGTCCATTCGTCGTCGCTGGCAAACAAATTGAATGGGCTAGTCGAGGTGAAGTCGGTGCCGTCTGGTTTAAGGACAAAAGTTCCGACCAAATGGCCGGTGGGACCATTGACGAATGCAGCGCGGTTCCAATATTCCTGCGGGTACTCTCGCGCGGTATAAAGCGCATGTCCGGCTCCCGCAGTATAACCTCCGTGCCAGTCAACTTGTCGAATGTTTTTGGTGAGAGGTGCGAACTGATGTGTGTCGGCTATCGATCCAAGGACCAAAGACGGCGTCCATCCACGAACTTTTTCATAGTAACGATTGGGGATTGGCATGTAGACGCTAGGGTTGCCGTTAGCAGTTGACCCAAAAACAATTCCCTCCTCGCTTAGACCGAGTCCCCAAGTGTTATTATTAGTCGAACGAAGGAACTCCAGATTGGAGCCCTCGGGATTGAAACGGAAAAATCCTTGCCGAAATCGTTGGCCTTTCTCGGAATGAGCAACCGGCTCGGAGCTGTTATAGCCCTGCATCGCCCAAATTTGGTTATCCAACCCATATTGGAAATTACTGACACCGCCGTGGGTGTCACCCAAAGACCATCCGGTAAAGAGAACTGTATTTTCATCCGCGACATCATCGCCGTTGGTATCCTTAAGGAATCTAGTTACGGGGCCATCTTGCACGATCAGGCCGCCGTTGGAGAAGGCCATTGCCGTGGGGATGCTAAGACCTTTTGCGAATACCGTAAATCGATCTGCTCGACCGTCTCCATTCGTATCTTCGAGGATTCGAATACGGTCTCGCCCTTTTCCGATGGGCTTTAGTTCATTTGGATAATCCTGAGTCTCGGCAATCCAAAGCCGTCCACGGGCATCCCAATTCATGCAGATTGGTTTCCCGCCGATGTCAGGCTCGGATGCAAATAGTTCAACGTGAAATCCTTTTGGAACCACAATATGTTTAAGCGATTCCTCAGGAGCAAGCGGTTTTTGCATTTTTGATTTGGCTTGCCCCTGGGTTCCCCAGTTTTTTCCTGGAGTGTAATTTGGAATTTTGTTTCCAACTTCGAGATATTGGAATGGCTGAACATCCGTGCGAGGCTCGGTCATTTCCGGCGTCGGAAATGGTTTCTCTTGAAGGTAGTCATTTACTTTGCTGAGATCGTCGTTGCAGCTCCAGCGTATGCCACGTTCGATAAGATTGTGAAATCCTGGATTTCGCCAGGTGCGATAATCGTGCCCCCAAGCGGTGTAGAAAACTTTGCCTTGGCCATAGGGCTTAACCCAGGTCCAGGGCTCCCGCCCCTCGCGGTCGACTCGGTACGATAAGACGGTTCTGTTTTTGTCGTTGTGCAAGTGATGGACATAGGTTTCGTCCCAGCTTTCAAAACCTCCAAAGCCGTCCATCACCGGATGGTCAGTCTCTTTAATTTCGGTTCGAAAATTACCCGTTCCATGTCTCTGAAATTGCGCTCCCATTAGCGCAATTAACTTGGGCGAGTTACGGAAACAGAACGTTGCGCAATGGACGGGGACGAATCCACCTCCCTGCGAAACAAAATCGAGTAGCGATTTTTCATGCGGCTTGGTGATTTCGTCTATGTTTGCATAGAGTAAAATCGAATCGTATTTTGATAAATTGTCGGCAGATAAATCATTTAGATCTTCAGTGTAAGTTAGCTTGATCCCGGCGGCTTGCATGGCGGGGTCAAGCATCAGGTACCTTAGACGGGGTTGGTGATGACCGTTGTCTCCAAGAAAGAGGACGTTTAGTTCGTCTCCGTTTGCGGTTGTAGAAAGCAAGATTGCAGCCCAAAGTAAGGCTGCGGCGACGGGGTTGATTCGACGAAACATGAAAATACCTCTCGTATCCAGTGAACGCGGGATGCACCTTTTATAATCGTTCGGAAGCGCACCCGAAAGTCACTGAATTCTATGAATCGTACTCGCATCTCACGGCCGTTATTACCTGAGGTATCGGTAGCGATTTTTTTGAATGCACTTTTCCCAGTGCTTTTGGGTTTACGTGATAAATTATGGCGACAAACCGGGGGCGGCAAGTTGGGAGCGGCGTTGCCAAGTTTGTTCAGCATTTGGGACGCTGGTTATTGGCTGCTCATTTGTGCCGGTGTAAAAAGCCCAACTTTAATGTCGTCAGCCGTATAAATGACTTTACCATCGACAGCGACCGTTCCATCCGCGATCGCCATGATTAACTTTCGTTCGATCAACCGTTTAATATCGATTTGATAGGTCACTAATTTTGCGTCGGGCATAACCTGGCCGGTGAATTTGACTTGTCCGCAGCCAAGGGCGCGACCTTTACCCGGGGTTCCTTTCCACCCTAAGAAAAATCCTACCAATTGCCAGAGTGCATCGAGGCCGAGGCAACCGGGCATCACAGGATCTACGGGAAAGTGACACTGGAAGAACCAGAGGTCTGGATTAATATCTAACTCGGCTGTGAT
>CALKNI010000217.1 GCA_938091115.1 uncultured Pirellulaceae bacterium
GGTGATCGGGGAGGTAGCCGCGGTGGTGATCGGGGCAGCGATTTTTAATTGAGCGCAGCCAATCGGCTTGATAGTACTTCAAACGTTCCAGCGATGAATTTCGCTGGAGCGTTTTTTTACTAAGCCGAGATCGCAATACGGTTGTCGGTTGCGTATTTTTAGGTGGTAAGAAAATGAGTTCCGCGAAAGTTAAACAAACAGATTCGCTTTGGGTTTTCCAGCTCGCCTAGCTTTAATACGGATGTAGGGTGCAATGAATTGACAGCGATGAGCAAAACTGTTTGATTCAGAATCAGGTTTCGCGTGCATTGGTTCGGTAATATCTTCGATGACCAAACCTGCTCGACACATTTCTCCCAACAATTGCTCCCAACGATGGACGTATTCTAGTGTTCCATCTTCACGGATCAGATTGGGGTGAGGGCTCGGGGGTAGGGGGGTTCGGTCGTAGTAGGGATGTTCAATACGATACTCGCCTTGCTCGGCGTTCAGCGATGCCTGGAGGCTGGTAGGCTGTTTGTGTTGGCTGATGTATATTCCGTCGGGGCAGAGGACCCGAGCAACTTCCTCATAAACGGGAGTGATATTCTGGACGTAGCAGGTACTCACTGGATGAATGACTATTTCGAACGAGTCATTTTTGATTGCTGACAAGTTGTCCATGGAAGCTTCGATGGTTTGGAGGTTCAATTGTCGTTGACCCGCGACCCGTCGGTCGAGCTCAAGCATGGCAGGGCTGATATCCACAACTGTCACGATGGCCCCAGCGGCAGCATAGATTGGCCCTTGCCGCCCCCCGCCGGCGGCGAGGCAGAGAACGCGTTGGCCTCGAATGTCGCCACCCAGCCATCCCGGTCCGTCGACTGACTTAAGTGGGTTCTGGAAATCGATATCTCGGGCAGGTTTAGCGAGCCGATCTTGCTTTTTTGCCAGTCGATCCCATGCTGCCCGGTTGTGCCAATGTTCTTCTAACGGTTTCATAGTGCCTACTATTAATCAAGATGATATGTTGGTGTTATTTGCAAACTCGAGTTCTGATTAGAGACGTTGTGCCTGAGTCATCCCCTTTTATCGCCCAGTTTGAGTTGATTCGAGAAGTTCGCTTGGTAGACACCGATTCGACGGGTTTTGCCCATTTTTCGTCTTATGTGCGGATGATGGAGGAAACCGAGTACGCGTTTCTAAGGAGTCGTGGCCTTCGGGTTGTATTGTACGATGAGCGGGGCACGATGGGATTCCCCCGACTTCATGTTAGTATCAATATTTTTGATCCGGTCAGGTTCGGAGAACAGGTCCTCGTTAAATTAAAGTTAACGGAGCTGGATGGTAAGCAAATTACCTATCGTTTTGATATTTGTAATCAGGCTGGTGAAGTCGTTGTCCAAGGTGAATTTCGGGCGGCGTTTTGTCGTTTTCCTGATGGTGATTCGCCGTTTGCAATTCTAATCCCCGATTTTGTAACCGCCGCACTTACTACGGCGCCTGAATTCATTACCGAAGTTTAAGTTTGATCCATTTTAATTTTTCCAATCTTTTATTGATATTCTTATGACAGCCGAACCTATTTACGACGCATTGTTTCTTGTTTCTTTTGGCGGACCTGAAGGGCAGGATGAGGTAATGCCATTCCTTGAAAATGTCTTGCGTGGAAAGAATGTTCCGCGAGAGAGAATGCTAGAGGTGGCAGAGCACTACCGGCACTTTGATGGCGTCAGCCCAATTAACGCACAAAACAGAGATTTACTCGCTGCAATTGAGCAAGAATTGAAAGACCATGACATCGATCTTCCGGTCTATTGGGGAAATCGCAATTGGCATCCCACGATTCCTGAGGCACTTGAGAAAATGAAAGCCGATGGAGTTCAAAATTCGCTCGCTTTCTTTACGTCGATTTTTAGTTGCTATTCAGGTTGCCGCCAGTACCGAGAGAATATTGCCGAAGCTCAAACTGAAATTGGCGAAGGCGCACCAGCGGTCAACAAACTCCGAATGGCATTTAATCATCCACTTTACATCGAAGCGTCGGTTGATCGGGTTCGTGATGCGATGAATCAAATAACCGAATCGCGTCGAGATTCGATTCGATTTGTTTTCACCGCGCACAGCATACCCATGTCGATGGCAGAGGGATGTAAGTACTCGACCCAATTAACAGAAGCTTGTCGCTTGATCATGGAAGGTGTTGGAGAACACCCATGGGATCTGGTCTATCAAAGCCGTTCTGGCCCACCAATGCAACCTTGGCTAGACCCGGATGTTTGCGACCATTTGCGAACGATCAAAGAGACTGACGACGTCAACGAAGTCGTGATCATGCCGGTGGGGTTTGTTTCTGATCACATGGAGGTTCTGTTTGATCTTGATACTGAGGCAAAAGAAGTTTGTGACGAGCTGGGGATTGAGATGGCGCGTGCGAAATCCGTTGGCGTACATCCGAGTTTTATCAAGATGATTCGTGAGCTGATCCTGGAGAGAACGACTGGTGCCGAAAAGCGTGCAATTGGAACCATGCCGCCAAACTGGGATGTCTGTCCCAAAGACTGCTGCACTTACGATCCACCGAAGCGACCGGCACGTCCCAGTCGAAGCTAAATAATATTTAATCTTTGAAAGAGTTTTTAATCGGTATTAGTTTGAACTGCGTATCGGATTTGATGATCGAACAGGTTTCCGGGAAAGTGTGAAAAGTGCGAACTTTTACGTGCTTACGGAAAGCCTGTACGTTGATATAGCTGATAGCACCAAAAGCGATTCTCCCATTGGATTCAAAACGTTGCACCAAACCCTCGCACTCGACTCTTTGATCGAGTTGTTGTTGGATGGAAACGAACATTTTAGTGGGCACGCACTCGATTTGAACCTTTGAGGAAAAACCAACTTGTTCACGATAAGCGGCTTGGTCGATCGTGGTGCCTTCAATGGGGTGTGAGACGAGGATGTTACCAGAGGGTAACAAATGATGGGCTCCGGCACTGACCTCGGTTAGGACGATGGAGCCATGATGGAAACTAATCGCATGGCCATCGGTTGTGATTTTTAGATTAAGTGAGTAATTTTCCCGCTCGATCAGTCGCGCAGCACAAATTTCGAACAGTTCTGGATGAATATTCTTGGCAAACAGATGGAAATTTAAGTCGGTAATTTTTGGACGGACGGATAGCACATTAAACTTTCAAATGGTCGCAGGTGAACAGGCGAAACAAAGTGGACTCACTCTGAACGCTTGAGCAATCTATTGTAAAGTCGGAGCCGAACAAAATCTTCTTTTGAATCTAATTTTTTGATGCTGAATTGAAAAAAAACAGACGTGAAATCTTAAACGAAAATAATGAAATAAAGTTGACAATTGATGAACCGTAAAAATGCTCTCATCGCTTGAACGATTTTCGGTTCGGTCTTTGTCAGTCTTTTTTGGCCGCGGAACTCCATTGGCGTTTCAGTCAAAGAACGATCTCAAAATGCAATTCGACTTTTGTTTCGATAGTAGCGATTTTTTACGAATGAACCAACGTTAAAAAATAGGACGCCCTAGTGTCTGTTAGCGACAGCAGTTACTGGCCTATCTACTCTAAAATGTTGTTTGCGGCGAGTGTTCTTTAGAAGCGGGGAAGATGATTTTTTACAAGTGCTTGAATTGGCAGTTTAATCGTTGAAAGTTTGAGTAAATTGAACGATTTTCACTGATTAGTAGTTTTTTGCAGTTTTAGGGTTTCGATAGGGTTAGCATGGTTTCGAGTCATTTCCGTCCGGAAAACTTGCCACGACAAAATCGAAGGAGACGAATTGAGAAATAGAAAGCTGATGATTGTTTTTGTCGTCACTCTTGTCGCCGGGCTGTTTTGTTGGCCCGTTTCAATTAATTGTGCGCAGTGCGGTGAGTCAATGCGGTACGAACCCTTGCTCGCTCGTTTCGCTGCTAGTTGGGAGGTCAACTTTATGCACGCCGAATGTTCGCGGGCTTGGCTCGACGAGCATCCGATTGAGCGAGATGAAAATGGAGCTGTCATCCCGCGGCGCTAGACAGATCAACTGATTCGCTTCGCAGGCTTGTCTTTTTGTTTAGGTAACAACTTTCCGTAGCAACTTGGCCATTGCCCGGGTATCTCCGCACGGAGAAGCAATGAGTAGGCGCCAATTAGCCATGAATCAGTGTTTGAGTTGCCAGTCGATGCCCTTGATTCCTCGCAGAGTCAACTCGCGATTGATCTTGGAAAATGGCTGACTACCAAAAAATCCTCGATACGCGGAAAGTGGAGAAGGGTGAGGCGCCGAAAGAATAATGTGTTTATCTTGATTGATTAGGTTTGCTTTTTTTTCAGCTGGTTTGCCCCAGAGAACAAATATGAGTGGCCGCGCGTGTTCATCCAGTTTCTGAATTACCTGATCGGTAAAACGCTCCCAGCCTCTTTTGCGGTGTGAGTTTGCTTGGCTCTCTTGAACGGTCAGTACCGTGTTTAACAGAAAAACCCCTTGTTCAGCCCAAGGTGTTAGATTTCCGGTAATAGGCATCGGAATGTTTAAGTCTGCAGATAGTTCTTTGAAGATGTTCCTGAGTGAAGGGGGTAGCTTGTTTCCCTCCTCGACAGAAAAACTGAGCCCATGGGCTTGGTTAGGGCCGTGATAAGGATCTTGCCCGAGAATGACAACTTTTGTTTGGGCGTAAGGTGTTAGGCGGAATGCATTAAAAACATTTTGTTCGGATGGGTAAATTGTTTGCGATAGTCGTTCCTGTTCGATGAATCGAAACAACTCTAAAAAGTCTGGGCTGGCAAGCGCCGAATCAAGCGTTTCAGTCCAGTCGCTTTCAGTGGGCCAGCCGGGAGGGGAAAAGGGGCGGTTCATGCGGTTACAACCGATGACTGGCTCGGACGAAAATCGATCAGTTGGACTTCGACATTGCGGCGGCCTCGGAATTCATTGATCACGGGGCGAAAGGCAAAATCAAAAAACGCGTCGGTATCGCTCAACTCTGCAGCCCATTCGCCTTTGCCAAAAGCAACCCCACGGATCGTCGAATCGTGTTGTTTCAATTGGAGGGATAGGTGCCGGCCATCGGCGCCCATTGTTTTTGCGGGTGCTGCTAATTGAACTTGGGAAGCACACAGTACAGGCCTTGGGTTGTCCTGTCCAAAGGGAGCGAGTTTTTCAAGTTCATTCATCATGCCAATGGTGAGATGCCCAATAAAGGCCTCGGCATCAATTTCTAAATCGGGGATGAGCTCATTTACGCTGACCTGATCAATCACCTGTTCGCAAAAATCTTCGCGGAATGCATCAATGTTCTTCGGATCGATACTGATCCCAGCGGCTGCTTTATGACCTCCAAACTTAATCAAATGTTGTTGGCAGCCCTGAAGTGCTTTGTAAAGATCGACACCACAGGAAGTTCGACAGGAACCGACTCCGGGACGATTGTTAAGCGGATCTGTAGAGATCACGATCGTTGGACGATGGTAGGTGGATGCGATTCTTCCTGCTGCGATCCCAATGACACCAAGGTGCCAGTCCGGTTCTGTTAGAACCAAAGCGGGTTCTTGTTCCGGATCATGATTTTCCTTGATCATTTTATTTGCGCCGCGAATAATCTTACGCTCGAGCGTGTCACGATTCTTGTTGAGTTCATCAATGTAGACTGCCAGTGCTTCGGCTCGTTCCTCTGAATCGCAGGTTAGCAGCTCAACGCCTAATTGAGCCTGTCCCAATCGACCCGCAGCATTCAGCCTCGGACCGATTGAAAATCCAATGTCCTCCGAGCTCAGCCTTGGCTTATTTTCACATTTCGCTAATCGCATAAGATGTTTCAAGCCTTGGCTGGAGTATTGTCTCATGCAGTTGAGACCGTGATGCACGATAATTCGGTTCTCATCGAGCAGTGGGACGACGTCACAGACAGTTCCAATGGCGGCCAGTGAAATCGCACCAAACAAAAAGTTGCGATATTTTTCGGGCAGTTTGGCTGAGCCACAATGATTCTGGCAAAGGGCCCAAGCCAGTTTGAATGCCACACCGGCACCGCAGAGTCCAGTGAATGGGTAGTTGGTTCCCGGAATCGCAGGATGAACAAGAGCATTGGCGAGTGGAAGCGCAGGCCCTAGATGATGGTGATCGGTGACGATAATTTCCATGCCTTCGTCGCGAGCAAACTGCACTTCGTCGACGCTGGCGATTCCGCAATCTACCGAAATGATTAATTCGGCGCCACGAATTTTTAATTTTCCCAAATTCTCAATGCTCAGCCCGTAACCATCATTGAGTCGATTAGGCACAAAGTAGGAGACGTCTGCATCAAGCAATTGAAGGCAACGAAATAGGATCGCTGTGGAAGTCATTCCATCTGCGTCGTAATCACCGTAGATGAAAATTCTCTTTTGATTTTTGATCGCGCGATCGATGACGTCGACCGCCTGGCTGACACCGGGGAGCTCTTGCGGCGGTCGCAGGCCGGTCATTTTTAGATCTAAAAACGAGGTGATCTGATCGTTATTGGTCAGTCCTCGGAGCGCGAGGATTTGAGCGACGACGGGAGAGACATTGGCGGTTCTTTCAATCGTTTGAATTATTTGTGAGTCGTGTGTGCGAATCGACCATTGCATTGCCATGTGCTCTCCTTTTCTCAATGAATCATTCGAACGTTCGAACGATCATTTATCGTAAAGAATGCAATTTAAAGCGGCAAGCAAGGAGCTTGGAATCCCTTGCGGGCAATAGCGTTAGGCAAGTCACGGCAGCGGAAGGATTCCAGATCAAAGAGAGCGCACAAAAAACGACCACGCGAACCGAGCGTGGTCATTGTGTATTCAGACAGCCAGCCAGAAATCGTGCGGGCTATTTTTTCTTTTCGACGTGAACTGTGTGCTTGCGAAGCCGTGGAGAAAACTTTTTCAGTTTCAGTTTTTCACCACCGCCTTTTTTGCGAATGGTGTAGTTGTAATCACCTGTTTCTTCGCAAACGAGATGGACGATTTCCAGTTTTTTCTTGCTTTTGCCTGCCATGGGTAACCTCAAGGTCCCTGAATTTCCGAACAAATTAGAGTCGCGGAGTATATCAACTATTGTCGAGTTGAGTAAGGTACAAATTTAATAAAATCGTGGCATTGGGCGGTTTGCTGGGAAATTTCCCTAGTTTTGAGCCTTTGGAAACTAGAAAAACGGAACTTAATCGGGGCAGTGCGCTTTCTGCCCTCGTTCCACAAGCGTTCACTGGTTTGGAATCGACCCTTAATTAGTCCTTGCAAGGGAAGATCGCGCTTGATTCGGTGTCCTGATAATTACGCAGCGCTTCTCTACTTTTCTTCTCGATTTCGAGGTCATACTTCGAGATCGGTGCCGGTCTGCCGTAATAGTATCCCTGCCCGAGTTGGAATCCCATTTGAACCAGAATGTCGTGACACTCTCTTGTTTCCACTCCCTCGGCAAGTGTTTTGATCCCAAGGTTATTGACGAGAGTGGCAAACAATGCGACTAATTCTTGGCGTTTGATCGAAGCGTGTTCGATGTTGTTCGTCAGTTTCATGTCAAATTTGAGTCGATTGTATTCAGGTCGATCATAAGTGGACTTGGTGTAAATCGCAGGTTCGGTTTGCCGCGACCGAGTCGAGTGATGTCGTTTTTTGCGTGAAACAAAAACGGCCCCGATTATTGGCGGTTTACCTTGGGAATTTCAACGGATCAACCAACTCTGTAAGGATCTGGGGCTTTTAAATACAGGGTTGGTTGAAAGAAAACCAACAAAATGCCCAAGGTCGAAAAATGAGTTACAAAGCCTTCCCGAAATTTCGCTTGATGCGTTTGAAGAGTTGGCAAATACCGTGTTGGATGTATGGTCTGCAGGTAGAGTGTCAATTGGTTGACCCTCGACGAATTACTTTAGTCGCGAGAACTTCGGCTGTTCGGATCGTAAAAAACGACCATTATTTTCCCAAGACGTAGGCGAAGATTAACGGCGCAACAATCGATGCATCGGAGTTGATCATAAACCGCGGTGTGTCGGCAGCTAATTTGCACCAGGTAATTTTTTCATTGGGTACGGCTCCTGAGTAAGAGCCATAGGAAGTGGTCGAGTCCGAGATTTGAGCGAAGTATTGCCAGAGTCGGATATCTTTTTTTAAATCCTGAATGATCGTTGGGACTGCGCAGATTGCGAAATCTCCGGCAATCCCGCCGGCAATTTGAAAAAATCCAATTGGCGCGCGAGCATCTGTCTCCAGATACCAGTTAACAAGATGTTCCATTTGCTCCGTGCCCGAGCGCAGAGAATGGTGTGATTTAATTTTCTTTTCAATGCACCGTGCGGCAAAAATATTCCCAAGTGTGGAATCTTCGAAGCCCGGCGAGTAAACCGGAATTTGTTTTTCATAAGCTGCCAAAAGCCAGGAGTGAGACGAATCAATCTGAAAGTGAGGTTCAAGCACACCGGTTTCGAAGAGTTTGTAAAAAACTTCATAGGGGAACAGGCTTCTTCCTTTGTCTGCATTTTCGGCGCAAATTGACATGAAATTCCCCTCAATATGGCGCATCACTGTCTCGGGAATACATGTGTCGGTGACGCGGTTAAACCCTTCTTCGAGGAGTGCAGTTTCGTCACTCGGCGAAAGGTCTCGGTAATTTGCGACAACCCGATATTCATTGTGGGCGACCAAATTGAAGACATCTTCTTCCAGATTAGCGCCGGTGCAGGAAATGGCGTGGACTTTGTCCGAACGGATCATTTCTGCCAAGGAAATACCGAGTTCGGCAGTACTCATTGCACCCGCCAAGCTGACCAGCATTTTACCACCGCCATCGAGATGTTGTTTGTAGCCGCGTGCTGCAGCGACAGTTTCTCTGGCGTTGAAATGTAAGAAATTCTGTTCTAGGAAATCAGAAATGGGGGATTTCGACATGGCAGTGGTTTGGGTCAGGGAAAACTGTCAGAGATTGGATGAAGGGTTAAAGTGCCTCAGTTCAAACCCGCTAAAGCTGGTTAACGGATGGGCATTTGACACCCGTTGTAACAGTTTTTCGTTGTCTCAAAAACTGAAGCAGCGGAGATGCACTAATGAAACAACAGGTTGCATCAAATCGACACGATGCAAAAAAGCATCAGCAACTGAGGGGAAAAATAACGAAAAAACCGAGTGTTTTTGCTGGTATTAGCAAGGAACTGGCTTCGGCATCAAGTTTGCAATTGGAGCGGTGAAAGACTTATTCGTTATTCCTGTAAATTTTTTGAAGAAACAAACAATGCACGCCAGTCAACTCGCAGAACTTGGAAGTTGGATCGCACTTCATGCTGGTAATTTCATTTACGGCGAAAATCATCAGCCTTCACTCGCGGCTACCAATTATTGGACGGCCTCTAAAGTACGGCTTCAGCGATGGGTTGCCGCCTTGAAGATGTTTGAGCAAGATTTTGCCAATCGAAATTCGGGGCATGATCCATGGCCGGCATTTGAAATCGTTGTGCAGGAAATTTTACTTTCGGAATTGCTGACGCGGGTTTGGTCGGCGACGGTAATCACCCATGACTGGTATCATCAACAAGATGAAATGCACGGTATGGCTCATTCTGTTCATGTAGCCCACATCGAAGCGAAAAACCGAGCGATTCGAATTTTGCTTCATGCCCGCCCGGAAAACGAAGCGGTGTTTGATCGGTTGAATCGGTTGAGACGCCGAGTGGAACGTTGGACCGATATGTTTTTAGGACAGCTTCCCAATGGCGAAAAAGCATCAACTTTTGGTTTTGATCGCAATCGAGTGCTTGATTTTAATCGCGAACAAGACGAGGCAATGGAGTCTGAGATCATGATGCGTCAACGTGTGATTGCCGCTTCATTTTCGGTCGACGTCGTGCGAGATCAAACACCCTATTCTGCCAATCCGGATCTTAATCGAGAGTTAGCTGCCGGCATTTTGGACTTTTTCACAGCCGATCGATTTGATTCAAATAGCATGCCCAAATCAACCAGAATGATTTGGATGGAAAAAGCTCAAACCGATACTCAGTTGTTACTGGACGAACTCGTCGAGTTTGAAAACGATGCAGAGCAGCCGCGTTTTTCTCTTCAATAAAACGAGCACGGACTCTAATTCGCCGGCTTAGTTATGCGCGCTGGGCGAGGATCAGGCCCCAGTAATAAGGCGTTGCTGGGAGATGAGCAAATTGGACTTGGGCAAATCCACTCGATCGCAGTTCATTTTCAAGGACCATGGGGTCGTGCAGTCGCCCCTGCGAAGAACGTAAACTTAATTCGAGATTGAAAATGGCTAGGTTTTTATCACCACTCTCCTGGCCAGGAAAGACATCGACGATGGCTAATTCTCGATCAGGTTTTACAAGTTTGTGAACCTGGCTGAAAAGATTTTGGCAGGAACTCAAGGTCATTCGGTGAATTTGACCGGTGATTAACACCAAATCAAATGAATCGTTTTGAATTTCTTGAATGGCATCAAGGTCAAGGATGTTTTCGGCTTCAACGTAAGTGACTTCGTGTTCAGCTCCGATGCTATCGATGGTTCTCCGCGCCCTTTGTATTCCAATCGGATGGTCGAGAAGTGTGATCTGCGCTCCCGGATCTGAGTGACTCAGCGTTGCTGCGAAGATGGCTGAGCCACAACCAATTTCGAGAATCCGTAGGTTTTTTCTCGAATTTCCAATGTCGAGTGCCTGGGCAGCGACCATCGCGGTGGGTGTGAGCGTCCATTCTTCACTAGTTTTGTTGGCGATATACTCAATGTCTTCGACGGGGACTTCGTCGCACATCGGAAGCGGGGCGCCGGTCTTGGCATGCAGCACGAGGTGTTTCCAGTATTCATCACCGAAATCATAAAAACGATCCGGGATTAATCTTGCAATCGAAGAGAGCGCGTAATCTTCCCCATACTTCTCTACGAGTTCTGTTTCCGCCACAACGTCCATTAATCGGGCGAGTGCTTCCGGATGAGCGCCCAGTTCATCGGCGAGTTGAGAGGCGGTCCGCTGGCCGTTTCGAAGCGCGTTGATAGCGCCGAGGTCAACGGCAGCGCGAATTGCATGAGAAAGTGCATTTCGATGCTGGAGGGAAATAAAATCTTCAAGTGTTTTCTGTTGTGAACTGGACATTGTTTCCTTTCTGTTTCAAACTGTATTCCACACGTTCGGGATGACTTTATCAATGCCATTCAGGTTAATATCTATGATTATTCGATTTGCTCCGGTTAAATGTTTGGATGTTCGAGGCCAAAACGGCATTTTCTTTGCCATGCTGATGGTCTTTTTATTGATCAGTCTTGGTACAAAGAATGCCCGAGCACAGACGACCAGCGCTGAGAATTTGAAACTGCCATCCGGTTTTCAGGCAGAGTTGTTGTATCGTGTGCCCACCGAGCAAGGCTCGTGGGTTTCGATGACCCCCGATCCGCAAGGGCGATTAATCGCATCGGATCAGTACGGAAAACTTTATCGGATTACTCCCGGGGTTGGGGATTCGCCAAAGGTCGAAGAAATCGACTTGAGTATCGGATTCGCTCAGGGATTGTTGTGTGCGTTTGATAGCTTGTACGTTGTCTCTTACGGAATTAGTCCCCCCAAAGTAAAAAAGGGGAGCAAGCCAACCAAGAAGATAGAATCAAAACCTGCAGGTTTGTATCGCGTGCGTGACACAAATCAGGACGACCAGTATGACAGTGTCGAATTACTGCGGGAATTTGTCGGAAAATCGGAGCACGGCCCTCATGCGGTGATTCTTAGTCCGGATAAAAAATCACTTTATATTTGTGCGGGAAATGCCACAAAGATTCCTAATCCGGAAACGACACGTGTTCCCAAACTATGGAAAGAAGATCAGGTGCTAGTTCGATTGCCAGACGCCCGCGGACATGCTGCTGGCCGTCTCGCACCGGGTGGCTGGATTTGCAAAACCGATCCAGATGGAAAGTCCTTTGAGTTGGTGGCGATGGGATTTCGAAATGAATATGACATCGCCTTTGATCCCAATGGCGAGTTATTTACATACGATGCGGATATGGAATGGGATGTTGGGCTGCCTTGGTACAGACCAACACGAGTTTGTCATGTTGTCAGCGGAAGTGAATTTGGCTGGCGGCATGGCTCGGGTAAGTGGCCAGAGTATTACCCGGACAGTGTCCCTCCGGTATTGAACATTGGACCGGGAAGTCCAACGGGTATTGTTTTCGGAACCGGCGCGAAATTCCCGGCTGATTACCAAAATGCGTTGTTCATCTCCGACTGGAGTTACGGCATGATTTATGCCGTTCGAATGTCTTCCAATGGCTCAACTTATCGAGCAACCAAGGAAAAGTTTTGTTCTGCGCCGGCGTTGCCTGTAACGGATCTTGTCATTAATCCGGTTGACGGAGCAATGTATTTTTTAGTGGGTGGGCGTCGTTCTCAATCGGCGCTTTATCGCGTCACTTATGTCGGTGACAAGTCGGTCGCGCCAGCTGCTTATCCGTCGCTCGAGAGCCAAGTAGCGGTAAGGCGGAAATTAGAGTCTCTTCATGCTCCCAATGCGATCGTCGACTGGCCGATGATTTGGGAAAAGCTGGCAGATCCAGATCGAATGATTCGCTATGCTGCACGGACTGCACTGGAGTTACAGGCGTTTGATACGTGGCAGGATCCGTTCTCATCGACACATCCACAGCGTGTGTTGGAGTTAATGACTGCGGTTGCGCGTTGTGGTGATGAACAAAGTCAGGCGAAGGTTATTGAGCAACTTGAAGCCTTAGATTGGAAACAGCTTTCGAGGGAGCAGAGACTTCATTTGATTCGAGTTTATGGTTTAACGCTGTGCCGATTGGGGATGCCGACCGAATCAACCGAAGCGTCCATTCGACGTTTAGCCCAATATTTCCCAGTCAATGACGAACAGCTGGACCGGGAGTTGGCCAAGTTGTTAGTTGCCGTGAGGGCGGAAGACGTGACTGCTAAAATTGTCGATAAATTATTGACGCCCAGCGCCCAAGAACCACAAATCGCCTATGCGATGATTTTAAGCGACGCTCAGGCCGGTTGGGATAATGCTTTAAGGGAAAAGTATTTTCGTTGGTTTGTGGATTCTGCAAAAACTAAAGGTGGTAATTCATTCGGTGGATACATCAATAATATTAAAAAATACGCGGTTGAAAAGTTGTCGAACCCCGAGAAGAAAGCTCTGGCAGAGGTGCTGGCATTGAAGCCAGAGGTCAGCGATCCTTATGCCGATCTGAAGGCGAGACCGGTCGTCAAAAACTGGGGGATGGATGATTTCATTGATTACGAAGACACCATGTTCGCCAATCGAGATCTTGAAAACGGGAAAAAAATGTTCGCGCTTGCGACATGCTACAAGTGCCATCGAATGGAGGGGCAGGGTGGGATTGTTGGTCCTGATCTGACACCGGCAGGGCATCGCTTTAGCACTCGCGATTTAATTGAAACAATCGTCGATCCAAGTAAAGAAATCTCTGATCAATATGAGGCAACGATTTTTCAACTCGACGACGGAACAATGGTCACGGGCAGAGTCGCAAATCTAAATGGGAATCGGTACATGGTACAGGAAAACATGATCGACCCGGGAAGATTCACTAATGTTCAGGTCGATCAAATAGAAGTGATGAAACCTTCTAAGGTTTCGATGATGCCAACGGGACTGCTCGATACTTTGACGCGAGATGAAATTCTCGATTTGTTGGCTTATATGAAGTCGGTTGGGAAAAGGGCAGCCAGCGAGAAATAGATTCGCCCAAATTATCTGCTTTAATTATCTGCGAGTTGTGCGAGAAGACGTAGCGAATGCTATTTCTTCGTCGAGTCGTTCGGTTTTATCTCAAATCGTTCGGTCGTTCTGGAATAGCTTCGACCTCCCATGCGTCCAATCGTATCCAATTTAGACGGATCTATTTTTTGATCGACATCTAAAATTTCGTCCGCGATATTCATCAAAACAATCTTGCCGATGATAACATTGGCGGCGAGTGGTCCTTCTCCCACGGGAACGATCTGGATGACTTCGCACTCGAACTGTATTGGGGATTCCAAGACACCGGGTGGTTGAACTTTTTGACTGGGGGTGGGGCTGAGGCCGACTTCGCTGAACTCGCTCGTTTCATACTGAAAATCACCTGCCGTCTCAGACATCTGCTGGGCAATAGAAAACGGAACGACATTGACGACAAACTCCCCGTTGGAGCGAATATTAATCAGAGTATCCTTGGGAGATCCATCGGGGCGGTTCACGGGAGAGAACATCAACGCTGCGGGGGAACTGCAGACTCCATTGAAATAACTGAACGGGGCGAGATTGGTCACACCGGTTGGCGAAATGGTTGACACCCAGGCAATTGGCCGTGGCGTAATCGCGCGAATCATCGTTGAGTAAACAAACGAGGCTGATTCAGCTGCGGGGTCAATTAACATGATTTCAGATTCACGAAACAATCAGTGTTTTTGAGTCGATTGGGAATGGTCTGGTCTAGAGCCAACTAATGGGATAGCTCGGGTCATCCATTTCCATTGCCTGTTGAGTAAGGAAAAGGGGGCGGTCGGTGTCGTACATTACCGCCATCTCGTTAGTAAAATCCATGTCCATGCTTTTCATGATGGTTCCAGGATGGGGACCATGCGGAATTCCTCCAGGATGAAGAGTCATGCTGCCTACATCGACTCCTTTGCGGGAACCGAATTCACCTTCCACGTAGTACAACACTTCATCGGCT
>CALKNI010000218.1 GCA_938091115.1 uncultured Pirellulaceae bacterium
TACCGTCCAGTACCGCGGCGGCTCCGTGGATGCGAATACGCTAACCAAGAACATGCGGTTGGCAACACCCCCGTTCGCATTCGAATGCCAAACCTTCATTCAAAAAAATTGGTTTCGATTGTCAGCTCTCGAATCGGTAAATATGCGGCTCAACGACCGACATGGTTCGATGCAATAAGAACATTGGCTATTCAGCAGGGAAAGCAAAACAATTTCATTTTGACCGCCCCCGGTACGACAACCTTTCCTTATCTCTGCCGACTCTCGGAACTTTTTGGATTGACGCTGATTTTACTCGCACCATTGTTTAAGCAATTCCAAGCTAAGCCATCGAGTTCTAGGCAGAACTGTCATCTGAATCACTTTCCAAAAGCAACGGTACTTTACGCGTTCTATGATTGGCAACACAAAACTGGCATGAAAGTAAATTACCCACCCAGTTCCAACCAACTAATGATCAATATTTCGCAGGAATGTCATGTGATTTCATGTCGAAGAAATGGAATTGTGCACGACGCCCTCAAAAATCGACTACGAAAAAGAAACTTCGAAAGAACACGACTACTCATTAATCGCAAATTGACTACCCAGCCAGTATCATTGGAACTGATCAACCAAGGTGCGATTCCATGGTGGCTCTATAAACAAAGCCACTTAAAGCGAACCCCGCAAACATCAAAACAAGACTCTCTTGGATCCCCAAAAAAGGAATCAAAGCGCTTCTCCCGAATCGCTCCAGCCAAAACACAGACTAATCAACGAGCGGCTGATCGCCGGTATTTGATTCACTGGACACGCCAATCGACAGGGCCGTGGCCTGATCAATCCTACCGAGAATTTTTGGATGACCTGATATTCCATTCGCCCTCGCGAGGTGAAGGTGGACTCTCAACCTTAAAACGTATCCTCGCACAACAAACAATACGGGGCACGAATACACTCACCAAAGGAATCGAAAAAGTGACCTGCCTTACTGCCGTCCCGCTATCACAGTATGAAAACCGCCGTATCTTTCGGTCACATTTATCTCGCTGGGATTTCGAGCACTATGGAATCGCAATTGAATGCGAATTGCTTAAAAAGCTGGGGGCAAGGAAGGTGAGCTACGGAACCCAACAAGACTGGAGTCGCCTTGACGCCCAAGACCGTCCATTCTTCCAATTGAAAAACTCTACCAACAACAAGACAGACTGGCGCGCTGAAAGAGAATGGAGGCTGCGTGGTAACCTCAATCTCGACAAAATCCCCAAACAAATGGCTTTCGTCTTCGTTAGGACGGAGCGAGAACGGATTGCTTTACAAATCCAATCTAGATGGCCAGTGGTCGCCGTAGAGGTCCTAAAAAACCTAAATCTCCACCGTTAATTTTTTCTATCCTGTTTTTTCTCTGAAATAAAAAATAATGCCAACCGAATCCGTCTAGCTTTCGTAAGCCATCTCAAACAGAGCCCAACCATCAACGCTAGCGACCCGCGAAACGAGGGAAAGCTATTGTGGTCTTGCCGACTACCGAGCGTTTATGTAATTAATCCTGAGAAATACTAAAGTTTGAGGCCAAGGATGGACCATACTTTGCGCGACTACCAATTTTCCAATTATTTACGCTCTTTAAACGCCTTGTTTCTTGTTCAAGTGAAGGCTCTTAACCAATTGTCATTGGTCGTTTTATCCTTGACAGCACTCTTGGCGACTGGCTGCCAAACAGGCCAGCTCGCAGGTAGTAAAATCCCTGTGCCCTCCACTACGCTCGACAAAAGCCGGTTTGAGAATGTTCGTTTTCAAAGCTCTGACGAATTTGAAACACAAGAATCAAGAAATTCGATTGCTCCATCGATCTACTCTGACATTGAACGCCCCAAAAATTCCGCGCAAAATGCCAACGACACCCAAGCAAATAAAGTTGCCGCAATCATTGTCACGGGAAACAAGACAATTCCCACGCATCAGCTTCTAAAGGATGTGGGAACTCGCAAGGGCCGGTATTTTGATCCGGATAAACTGAGACAGGACGTTGACGCACTTTGGAGCAACCCCCAAATTAGTCGAGTCCGAGGGCCGTATCTCAAGCACACCGACGAAGGCATTATAGTGACCATCGATGTAGTCGAACGTAACGTGATTACCGAGATAAAATTTATTGGCAATCGCGGTATTACAGACAAAAATCTCAAAAAAGCAATCAACCTGACCGATGGGGCGCCACTTGATACACAAGAAATCAAGATGGCGAAAAAGAAACTGGAAGACTTCTATAAAAAGAAGGGATATCCAAAAACACAGATTGAGATTATTGAAGGAAACGAAAAAGGTGACAGCAACGTGGTCTTTGTGATTCACGAAGATGAACACCAGAAGATCTGGAAAGTGAATTTTGAGGGCAACAGTATTGCCTCCGATGCCCGGTTGAGAACCCAAATCAATTCCAAACCAGGCATTTTAAAGCTATTTGGTGGCGCGGTTCAGCGAGAAAAAATTGAACAGGATATCACCCGCTTGCTCACCTACTACCGAAGCCTTGGTTTTTTCAACGCTCGGATTGGACGGGAAATCTCGGAAAGCAATGACGGCCGCTGGCTTACCCTGAATTTCATCATTGATGAAGGACCACGCTACACCATTCGCAATGTCTCATTCGTTGGAAACAAATCCTATACTTCTAAAGACTTGCTCGAAATGTTGGAACTGAAACCAAATTCAGAAGACAACGGACCAAAATTTAACGTCGCGACAATGAACCGGGATGTCGTATCTCTTCAAGATCTCTATGGAAGCATGGGATTCGTACACTCCCGAGTTACCGCGGAACCTCGCTTTCTCGAGGAACCGGGGGTTCTCGATATCGTTTACATCATCGACGAAGGTAAGCAATATGTCGTCGGCGACATCAACATCCATTTCGAAGGTGGGTCAATCACGAAGCGATCAGTCGTCCTCTCAAGACTGACACTTGCCCCAGGTCAACTGATTGACGCACGTGAAATCAAAAAGAGTGAAGAGTTGTTAGGTCGCTCGCAGATTTTCGCCAACGGCCAAACTGGCCCACGCCCGTCGATCGTTGTCAGACCTTCCACGACTCAGCAGCTTGATCGCTTCGCCGATAAAGCACCTCCAAATTCCCAGCACTAGTTGTCGCCTTTGAGCTTTATCCATATTTTTAAAAACACGCACTATTCTTTGCCTCAGCATCCGATACCCATGCCTCGACTCCAACCTTCAATCCTAAGACACATGCTTTCAGTGGTATTCGCGATTGCCGTGTGTAACTTGGTCGGCTGCCAACAGCCTTTATTCAAAAACAAAACTGGATTAGGTGGATTATTCGACAAGAATCAAGGCTTAAGCGAGTTGATTTCCGATTCGACAGCAAGCTTACCACCTGAATCCTCATTGGAAGACCGATTAGAAAGTTTAGGAATTTCAAAAACATCAGCTCAGTCAACAACCACACAAGACACATCGGGACTATTATCGAAAGACTCAACGGGTAACTCCCCCCTGTCGTCGAGGGTCGCTGTAAACACACCGCAAAAAACGAGCAACACTCCTGTTTTGATCAGAGCGCAAAGCCCAGACGGGCCTTCCAACCGCAGTTCCTATCAGGTTTCCCAGGCAACCACGAATCAAAATTTTAGAAAGCAAGACGAAGACAACTCAAAAGTCGTGCAAGCTCAATACCCGGAGAACGTCGTTCCCGGTGAATTGCCAATCGGCAATGGACTAGCATCGCCAAACATTGGCTCACCTAACGAGATGAATCCCCTAATTCAGCCCTACGAGCGGGGAGGAGTCGCATCCGATTGGACACCCGACAGTTATTTTGAGCGGGCTGATGTTGATATTTATGTTACAGAAACCCAAACCGGTCGATTCAACTTCGGTGGTGCGTACAATTCAGAAAATGGAATCGTTGGGCAGTTCACGATTGACGAAAAGAACTTCGACATTACGCGATGGCCTCGTAACTTAGGAGAAATCAGAGATGGTACCGCCTGGCGTGGTGGAGGCCAGACTTTCCGCCTTGAATTAGTTCCGGGAGCAAACCTCCAAAGATACCTTGTAAGCATTACCGAACCCAACCTCCTCGGTTCCGATATCACCTTTAGCGGATCGGCTTACTTGTATGACCGAAACTACTATGACTGGAACGAACATCGGGCTGGTGGAAAATTCTCCATAGGCCGCCGACTGACCCCCTATCTGTCCATTAACTCTGGTATCCGACTTGAAAGCGTATCCGTTGACAATCCTCGGCTCGACACATCTTCAGAGTTAAATAACTCTTTGGGGACTAGTAATCTCTACGTAGGAAATGTCGGACTCGTTCGCGATACACGGGACAGCATGTTACAAGCCACAACGGGTTCACTATTTTCGCTTAACTTTTCACAAGCCTTTGGAGACTATTCCTACTCTCGCGGTGATCTGGATCTAAAAACTTACAAACTGTTATACCAACGTCCTGATGGTTCCGGACGCCACACCGTCAGTATTGGAACCAAACTTGGCTTCTCTGGCAACTCAACACCAATCTTCGAGAACTATTTCGCAGGCGGCTTTTCAACCCTTCGCGGTTTTGACTTCCGCGGTGCATCTCCGCTACAAGGTGGAGTACGTGTTGGTGGTGAATTCCAATGGCTGAACACCGTAGAATACATGTTCCCATTGACTGCCAGTGACAGTGTGAAGGGTGTTGTATTCTGCGACTATGGTACTGTCGAAGAAGACATTGAAGTCACAGCCGATAACTTTCGCGTCGCTCCAGGATTCGGCTTTCGAGTTTCCATGCCTGGCGCAGGCATCGGAGCACCTCTGGCATTCGACTTTGCATTTCCAGTCGCAACTGCTGAAGGTGATGACGAGAAGGTGTTCAGCTTTTACTTAGGCGTATTGCGTTAGTCGAGTGGACAATAGATTGAGACCATATCCATCAAAGAGCGGCGTCAGTGCTTACCGCGCCCCATCGCGATTGGGAATGGCGACGTGCTCTGTGTTAACACTCTGGTTTACCGCCATCCTAACTTCCGCAGCATTTGGGCAAATCCAAAATCCACCTACGGCATACCCCTATCCAGCACCTCCCCGGCAACCCGTTTTTCAACAATCCACGTTTCAGTTTCCTGCTCAATCCTCTCCATTCGCAAACCCCAACGGTTCAACGACACAGCCGGGAACACTTGGCCAGATAATCAGCCCGCCGGTTCAGCAACCAAACGCGGTTCAACCCAATCTAAATTTAGGGCAACCCCCTGCCAATCTCTCACAACCCTACTATTCTCCAACGCCGCCTCCCTATTCAATCCAACCAGCTCAAGCAATCCCCAATAACCAGCTTGGAGTGCTCGATCTTGATGTCACGGTTCCTCGCACACCAACCCAGCGACTCAGCATCGGGGCAACGTATGGCTCTGACAACAGCCTTGTCGGTCAATTAGTGTTCGATGAAAAAGATTTTGACATCGCGGCGTGGCCCCGAAGAGTAGATCAGTCCCTTAATCGAAGTGCCTGGTCAGGTGGTGGGCAGCAATTCAGAGTCGAAGCCGTACCTGGCACTGAACTCGAACGCTATCTCGTCAGTTGGACCAATCCTTATTTTCGAAACAGCAATTACAGCCTAAGCCTCAGCGGATACCTTTATAATCGAGACTATTTTGATTACGACGAGCGACGTCTTGGTGGACGGATTGGATTCGGTCGTGAATTAAACGATTACTTATCAATTAACTATGGGCTCCGAATGGAGAATATTGAAATTGATAATCCAAGAGTCAACACTTCCGCTAAACTTAATGCGGCAACGGGAAATAGTGATCTATTTTTGGCCAGCGTTGGATTGGTTTACGACACACGCGTGTTTCCTTACCTGACCGGGGTTGGAACTTACCTCGGACTTAAATTCACTCAGGCATTTGGCGACTATAGTTACTCGCGAGCGGATATCGATTTCCGAAACTACCGGACGATTTATCAGCGCCCCGATGGCTCCGGTCGGCACATCCTGGAATTCCGCACCAAACTTGGATTCTCCGGAAGCGACAGCCCTATTTTTGAGAACTATATCGCGGGAGGAATCTCTTCACTGCGTGGATTTGAGTTTCGTGGAGTCTCTCCGATCCAAGGAGGTGTTCGCGTTGGCGGCGCTTTCCAATGGCTCAACTCTTTGCAATACTCTTTCCCACTCACTCAGGGCGACATGGTTCACGGCGTTACTTTTATTGATTTTGGAACAGTGGAAGAAAGTGTCGAACTGCATTCGGATAGTTTTCGCGTCGCACCCGGCTTTGGATTACGAGTTCAGGTTCCCTACGCCGGACTGGGAGCGCCTCTTGCATTTGACTTTGCATTTCCTGTTGCAACAGCCACCGGTGACGAAGAACAAACCTTTAGCTTCTTGATCGGCGTAGTAAGGTAACTTTCTGCCGCTCTACCTCAGAGCAATAAAGATAAGCACCTCTTCGACTCCGTTTGACATTCGCATTGCATTCAACCGGGGGATTTCATTGCCGCTTTCCAACGAAGATCAAATTAGCGAAGTTGTCAAATATTTGCATCGAGCTAAAGATGTTTTAGTCATTACCGGCGCTGGTTGCTCAGCCGATTCTGGTCTACCAACTTATCGGGGATCCGGGGGGATTTACGATAACAAACTTACTGAAGACGGGATGCCGATCGAGTCGGCACTCTCCGGATCGATGTTCCAATCCCGCCCCGAAATCACCTGGAAATATCTCGCAGAAATTGAACGCGGCGCCAGAGGGGCTCATCCGAACCCTGCCCACACAACACTCGCGTTAATGGAGCAAAGGTTCAATCGGTTTTGGATCCTGACCCAAAACGTCGATGGCTTTCATACTGCGGCAGGATCAGAAAATGTCATCGAAATTCACGGCAATATGTATCGTTTTACCTGCACCTGTTGCGATTACCAAAAAACTTACTCTGAATACTCCGGCATCGACATTCCTCCCCAATGCCCCCAGTGTCAATCGATGCTCCGTCCCAATATTGTGCTATTCGAAGAATCTCTTCCTGAAAAGCAAATAAATATGCTCTACCGGGAAACGCAAACTCCCTTCGATCTTGTCTTCAGTATTGGAACGAGCAGTTATTTTCCCTACATAAGCGAACCCATCTGGGCGGCAAAACAAGCTCGCATCCCGACGGTTGAAATTAATCCATCAGAAACCGCTGTGTCCCATCTTGTCGACATCAAAATCGAACAGGGTGCGGCAGACGCCTTGACCAAAATTTGGAACCAGTACCAATCTCCAAATTAGGCAACTCTAAGCAGAAAAGCAAAGAGCAGGGGAGGTGGGGCTAAAATCAACCCCGCAGCCTTTCGATCTGCCCCATCAATCTTCCCCATCGCTGCACTTGGCTTTACACTGGTTTGTCTAAGTGACCACTTGGTCAGATTTATTCAAAGCTAACTTTAAGAGTGCTGGCTCCTTCAGAATAACTAACCAAAACTAAACACCGCTTTTAAACACCCTTCGGCTCTGGTGGAAAATACCTGATAGGCTCTCTCCGCTTCATCTATACTGAATTGATGCGAAATAAAACGAGACAAGTCGAACTCTCCACTAACAACTCGATCTACTAGCAAACGCATGTAATGCCCAGCTGGGCATCGCCCCGAACGATAAGTGATGTTTTTGTCATAAGCACCAACTGGACTAAAGCTGAAATTGGGACTGCAATGGCAGCCGATCACCGACATAATCCCACCCGGCCGTAAGCAATCAAAGGCCATTTTTTGGGCCTCCGGAAGTCCTACCAATTCCATCACTGCATCAGCTCCGCGGCCCGCGGTTGCCGAACGAACACTCTCTCGTCCGCCATCGTTGGACTCCAGCGGAATAGCACCAAGTGATTCCGCGATCCCTCGCCTCTCACGGACAGGATCCATCGCGAACACTTGCTTTGCCCCCATATCTATCGCCGACAGAATCGCCAGCAGCCCGACAGTACCACAACCTATCACGAGATAAGTCCCCCCTGGCTTTACCTCTGCCATTTCCGCACAGAAATACCCAGTTGAAAAATTATCTCCCAGCAACAGGGCACTTTCGTCAGATAAACCTTCGGGCACCCGCATCAACGTTGAGTCCGCGATCGGCACGCGAACATATTCACTTTGACAGCCCTCCAACCCAACACCTTCCTGAACCCAGCCGAACAAATCACCTTCTATACATCGAGACGTCAATCCAATCCCACAATAAAAACAAGCTCCACAATGGGTCGAAAATGGTGCAAACACGCGATCGCCAATCTTCATTCCATTGTCAAATACTGAGCCGAATTCGACAATCTCGCCAACCATTTCGTGCCCCATAACGGTCCCGCGATCGAGCCCTGCTTCTCGGCCAAAAAAAGGATGCAGATCGCTCCCGCACAACCCGGCCATACTAACTTTGACAATCACATCGCGCGGTTCGGAAATCACAGGTTCCGGCTTCTGCTGACAAACAACGCGTCCCACCGATTCAAAACATGCTGCCTTCATTTTTTCCGATCAAATGAGAAAACGACCAAAATAAAAAACCACTACTAAAACCACAACTAAAATCAATTCACAAAAAAAATCCCATGAACAATTGCCCATGGGATCAAGTTTAGTTTTTCATTCAATTCCTGAACAGACAAAGCTGTTCAAAAACCTAACCGACAAAGTAATCGGAGAAGAATACATCTCGGCTACCGTCTGAGAATCTCCAGAATCCAACGCCACCATCTTCTCCAAAGAATCGACGGCCATCATTGTCTGCATCGCCAGTCAACTCGATGATGTTAAGTCCACCACCACCAAAGAAACTAAATGCAGTCGAAGAACTTGGCGTGACGGTCACCTCGTTGCGATAACCGGTAGTATCCAATCGCAAGGTTTCAACAGTGTTGTCATAAGTAATTCCGGCAAAGTAGGAATTCGGTCCTCCCGGGGTACTTCGCAAGAACCCTGCACCGACTTCGTAATCAGCAGATGCTACCTTGCCAACATCGTTCATGTAGACCCGATCATTTCCAAGTCCCATCGAGATATCGACTGTACCGTAGAGATCGTTCAGGTTACCGACGTTAGACGAAAGCGAAGACCCGAGCGTAACGTTGTCGTTTCCAACACCCGTGTTGATCGTAGTTGTCGTATCAGCACCTACACCAGAAACAATTACGTAATCGTCGTTACTTCCTGTATCGATGTTGAGCACTTTCGATATTGCCGGCCCAAAGCTCGACCTTACATGAACGAGGTCCTTACCGGCCTCAGTCATGATATTAGTGACAGGAGAGCTTAGCCCATAAACCGTCACATTATCATCCAAACCTTCAGTGAACAAATTCATCGTTTCGGTTTTGTCGGTGTACAGAATGCTTTGCTGAGGAGTCAACATCACACCTGAGCGGAACGTGACGAAGTCACCAACAACCGTACCGTAAACGTTTAGCGTATCTGTTCCAACAACTCCAGAATCACGGGCGACAACAAGCCGACTAGAGCGATCAGCAATCTCAATCTCGTAACTGTCAGACCCTTCCTGACCATCGATGTAAGCATCGCCGTAGGAGGCTTTTGATACTAGGAAGGAATCATCACCAGTCCCGCCGAAGGCCGTAAAGTTCCCAGACACCGCCCCCCCAGAATCGATATCAATCACATCGTTTCCAGCATCACCATTGACCAACAGGCTTCCAACTTTTTCGTAATTGTTGACATCGATAATGTCATCGCCATCTCCACCGATAATTCGAACGAAGTTTACAGGAACCGAGTTGACAGTAATCTCATCATTACCACCGCGGGCACTCACGAACAACGATTCGTAATTTTCGTTGAACATCAAGTTATCGGTTTGAACAGCGAAGGCCGCACCGCTGAGTGACAGCGTGTCATCTCCATTGGTCAAGTAAGCGATCAATCGATCAGATCCAACGACACCCGAGTCCTGTGCGAACAGGAATCGATTATTGTCAGATCCCACCGAATACTGGTACAGGTCAGATCCTTCTTCACCATCCGCAGAGACACCACCCAAGGCACCCTGCGAAACAGTGAAGCGATCGTTTCCGCCTCCACCAATCATGTTCAGCGTATGCGACGGCAGTAAGTTATTAACGTTGAAACCATCGGCATGGTTATCTGAACCCGTAAGTTCAATTCCACCGATGCCATTTTCCACACTGAACGATCCAGAAGCCGAGTAAACAATCGGAACCGCAGACATTCCTGTAATTCGATCTTTAGAAACAACGACCATGTTTGTCTTGGTTTGATAACCACGGATTTCCATCCGGTTTCTATTGGATCCACCGTCAATTTCAATCGCTCCCGAGGCACCCAATGGTCCGTGGTTCACGATATCAAACAAATCTTCTCCAGCTTCGCCAAAGAACTTGCTGACGCCCGTTGCCAGGTTAATTGAGAAGTAATCCGCATCGTTACCGCCGAAGAACTCACCGTTACCAGTCGTTTCAGCGACATAGAAACCATCGACTCCGTCTCCACCGTAGAACTCGGCATCTCCTGAAGAGGTGGCAACATTAAAGACATCCGCCCCAGCATCGCCCATAAAGACGTTGCCGTCGGAAGTCATATCAATATTAAAGGTATCCGCGTCGTCGCCACCCTTGAATCGACTGTCGCCAATCGTCGAGTGAACATTGAAGGTATCATCACCGCCAAGCCCGTCGTACTCTTCGGACTCAACACCAGTCATGACGACTGTGCCGCCGTTTACAACAGGAGCATTTTCGTCAATTTCAAAGACGTCTGCGTTCTCAGTTCCAAACCCAAAGAATCGATCGTTTTCACTTCCAACACTGTCGGTGATCGTTACATTTGTATTCGGCTTAAAGTGAACGGTGTAGGAATCATCCCCGGCGTCACCGTTGAGGTTGACTATTCCCGACCCACTCTCATTAACAACAAAACTGTCAGCTCCGTCGTTACCGGATAGATTAATTACACCGGTGAACATGTCGGTGGTCGTCACGTTAAAGACGTCGTCGCCACCTAGACCGTCAATGGAGTACTCTTCAATTCCAATGATTGACCACTGATGCCCATTCACAATGGCCGTCTCTGTATCACCACCGATATCGAACACGTCGTCAAATTCAGTTCCCGTCGCGACGAGTTTGTCGTTCTCTGCATTTACCGAATCAACAATACTAAAGTCCGCGGAGGGGTCGACTGAAATGACGTAGTACGTATCATCACCAACTTGGCCTTGAAGTTCGATAACACCAACTCCCGTCCCTTCAACCTGGAACTCATCGTTGCCATCACCCGCCATTGCAAGAATACCAGCCGCACTTCCAGAAGCATCGCTAATGGTAATTGTGTCATCATCGACACCCCCATCAATGGTTAAATCTCCGGTTCCGAGAGCAGTTACCGAAAATACATCTTCGCCTTCACCACCCAACAACATTGACGCACCAGAGCCTACATCTGCAACGTTAAATTGATCTCCACCCACTTCACCAATCAGGACGGTGCCACCGCCTGAGTTAATGACATTGAACACATCATCAGCTTCGCCTGACTTGACCGTCACAACACCCGCGCCAACATTCTCAACATTGAACACATCTGCGCCTTCAAGAGTGTTGATCTCAAGATCC
>CALKNI010000219.1 GCA_938091115.1 uncultured Pirellulaceae bacterium
AAATAGAGGCAAATTCCTCCACCTACTTTTCTTAAAATCGAAGTTGATTATGCCGAACGTGCCAACCTCACACTCATTCCGGCCTAATCCCAATGCAAGTATCGAGGAGATGCTTGAGCGAATTAATGCGATCACCACGAAGGTGGGTGAGTCAAAGTCTCAGTCGGATTCTGGTGTTTTTTTCCGATTTGGAATTACCCAATGGGGCGCCGATTGAGATGTCAAATGACCATGATTCCAATGGTGAATTTTTCCCTTTTGAACCAGAAACTTTGGCGGATTCGAAGGTCTCGGAGTCAATGCTTGAGCAATTGCTTTGTAAGTTTTTGATGGCTCGAGGTGAAGTTACGGTGAGACAGATGAGCGAGCAGGTGGGGTTGCCATTTCATCTGGTTGACGACGTGGTAACACAATTAAAAAGCGAACAATTACTCGGATTTATTGGGCAGTCTGCAGTCAATGGTTATATCTGTAAACTTACTGATGCGGGGCGCGCTCGCGCTGTGAACTATTTCAACTATTGTTCATATTTTGGAACTGCGCCGGTCGCATTTTCTGATTACGTTGCTAGTGTCCAAGCACAGACGATCGGCAACCAGCATCCTGGTGAAGTTGATTTGAATCGAGCATTTTCAGACCTGTTGATCGATGAGAACATGATGACGAAACTCGGTTCTTCCCTGAACAGCGGAAAAGGCATGTTCCTTTTTGGCTCCGCTGGTAACGGGAAAACGAGTATTGCAGAGCGGATTACTTCCGCCTTTGGTCCCTATGTTTGGGTCCCCCGTACCATCACGGTGGATCGCGATATTATTCGGGTCTTTGATCCTATGAGCCACGAGGAATGTCCTCTGGATGAAGGTGATGGAATCATCAGTGACCAAAACTTCGATCATCGTTGGGTGCGTATTAAGCGGCCGACCATTGTGGTGGGTGGAGAATTGACGATGGCGCATTTAGAGTTGCAATATAATTCACAAACGGGGATTAGCGAAGCTCCCGTGCAAATGAAGAGTAATACCGGAGTGCTATTGATCGACGATTTTGGCAGACAGCGAATGACTGTCGATGAGTTATTAAATCGGTGGATTGTACCGCTGGAAAAACGCTACGACTATCTGAATACCAGCAATGGAAAAAAAGTGCAGGTTCCATTTGATCAGCTCGTTGTGTTTTCAACCAATCTCGAACCGAAAGATCTAGTTGACGATGCTTTCTTGAGGCGGATTCCCTACAAGATAGAAGTACCGAATCCTAGTATCGAAAACTTTGTCAGGCTATTTAAGATCATGGGCGCACAGTACGGTTTTGAGTGGCGTCCCAAGATGATTCAGTATTTGATCAAACAGCATTACGCGCCAATTAAGCGGGAGCTTCGGAATTGCCACCCTCGAGACTTGTTATTACAGGCTCGAAATTATTGTCGGTACTTCAAACGCCCCGTAGAGCTTACTAAGGAATCAATAGATTTCGCTTGCGAAAACTACTTTTCAATCATGTAGTTCTGCTATGATGCCTCACCCACCGGAGGCCCGGTGACAGCGGAAAATTGTAGTTGCCGAAATTCCGTTCATGTTGTGACTGGAAACGATGCAATTACCTAAATCTCGCAAGCGTCCGGTAATTCGCACCCCAGTTGTTTTCCCAATCGGAATGCTGATACAACACCACTTTCTAACAGTGGGATACCGGGGTTGGCGTACGAACCGCAGAACCAAACTCTCCGGTCCTGCCGCGATTGCAATTGCAGAAGCTGTTCAATATCATCCCTTGTACTCATCGTAACTGTTGGCCGCTGTAATTTGGCAGTCGCAATCAGAGTTTCACTACGGGGGGAATCTAGTGGCATGATAGTTTGAAAATAGAAGTTCTCTGTCTCCCATTCTGGATAAAACTGATTAAGCCAAATTGAGCACATCGAAGCTTGGTTGTCATTTTGAGATAGAAAGTTGAAGGTCGCCCAATCTGGCTTTCGAGGTGGCATCCATTGTTCATCACTATGAATGGCAACCGCAACGTCTTCGTATTCGAATCTATCAAGAATTTCTTTTTCGAGGTGGAACTCTGATCCTAAAAAGCTGGCTGCTGAATTGGCTTGGGTTGCAACGATGACGTGATCAAATTCATGATTTGTATTAATGCCGTTGCACTTAGTTGTAACAAAAGCCTTGTTGTCTGAGGCTGTTACTTTCGCGACTGTTGTGTCTAATTTGATTTGATCGATGTGTTGGGAAAGTAGATTGGCGGTATGTTTTGTTCCGTGCTTCGTTCGTCGAAGTGGATTCGTACCGATCAACATTTGCATCGCAGAAAGTAGAATGTCCGCGGGATATCGGTCAAGACTTCGGTAGGAGCAGGTGCAAACGGTGGAAGAAAGAGCAGGGTACAGAAACTGGTAAATAAACTCGTCGGAATAGCAGTTTTGTTCGAGGTAGTTCTTGAAATTGATAACAGCGGAAGATGGTAAGTTGGAATCACGCATTTTGGCTAAATCATTCGCAGCGCTTGCCATCATTTTCCCAATGTCCGTGACAATTTTTCGGGAAGTCGGCTGCAAGAGAAGTTGTGGGACAAGGCTCAGATCAAAGGAGTCGTTTAATTTAAGTAATGCCTTGGATTTAATTCCTTGAGGAGCGGTGAATAGGCAAAATGATTTCCCAGGATCAACCTCGGTAGAATGGACTCCTATACACTCGTACAGCTTTGCGAGGTTCGGCCAGAGAAGTCGGTTAAACATCCTAGACGGGACATCGCATTCCAAGGAATCGCCGTTTTTCGAGATTTGAATCCCATGAGATGCCATTCCTAGCGACGATTGTTTTTCAAAGAGAGTAACTTCGTGTCCCGAGCGGCTAAACAACCAGGCCGCCGTAAGCCCTGCGATTCCGGTTCCGATCACCGCGATTTGCATTTTTCCGCCTGGAAATTTTAATAAACTGGATTGAAACTAGACTGCGTTAAATTCAGATGGGTGTTAAACAACCTGAAAAGTGACCGAATCATCGAGTCAAACGATTTTCCCCGATGCTCCACTGGAACCGTAGCTGGCACCGCAATTTCACATTAATTTGGCAAATACGATGCGGGCAGTCGAAAAATTCGCTCCTGGCTGCGCCGTTTTTATTCAATGCGGGCCTAAGATCTTTCGCAGCAGACAAATATTTGGTCTGCGGTGAAACTGTCATTACAAAGAAATACGGTCGATTTTAGTCGACCGTATCAATTGTTTTTATGAGCAAGCCGTCGGGGGCTAAAACGGCAGAGTCATTTCCATATCAAGTGGATCCCTCAAGCCATCCCCCAGTTTTCGGAGTGCTTCGGTTTCAATTTGGCGGACGCGCTCACGAGTCAGGCCTAGTTGTTCACCGATTTCCTTCAGGGTGTGCGGCTCAGTATTCTCTAAACCAAATCGCATTTTCAAGACATTGAACTCCCGTTCATCTAGGTCATGCATCATGGTTTTGATTTGCTTCATAATATCATTTTCGAGCAACTCTTCCTCTGGACTTCTCATCCTCTCGTCCATGACCATCTCGCCGAGTGACCAACCTGAATCAGATTGATCTGTTTGAGGAGTTGAATTGTAAATCTGAATTGCTTTTTTGATTATTGGAAGCTTTCGCTTCGGGAGGCCGAGCAGTCTAGCGATCTCTTCGGGAGTTGGATTCCGTTTGAGCTCGTCGGTCAGGCGAACACTTGCTCGCCGCCACTTAGATAACAACTCGACCATATATGCAGGAATTCGAATCGTCTTGGCGGAGTTGATTAGGGCTCTCTTAATGGATTGTTTTATCCAATAACTAGCGTAGGTGCTGAATCGGGTGCCCATGTCCGGATCGAATCCCTCGACCGCTCGCAACAGTCCCAGATTTCCTTCTTCAATTAAATCTTGAAGTCCCAGTCCTTTTCCGGTGTAACCGCGAGCGATGTTGACGACGAGGCGAAGATTGGCTCGCACCATTCTATCTCGAGCGCGGACGTCACCTTTTGCAATGGCTCGAGCGAGTTCTTTTTCTTCATCAGCATTGAGAAGATTGGTTTCATTGATCTCCCGCAGATAGGTCTCGAGGGGAGATTGGAGGCTTCGACTTGTTTTTCGTGTCTTCGCACGTTTCAAATCGGTAAGTTCGTTTTCGATGGGGGCTATATTTTCGTCGGTTGTCATATTTGTTCACTTGTGCAATGGAGTGCTGTTGTACAAGTGCTATCGAACCGCACACCACAAAGTCTACAGGACCGGCAAAGTTTAACGATCTACAATGACTACGACGAACATGCCGATGTTCCTGATCGTTCAACTCAATAGTTAAGAAGTTGAGTGACCGTGTTGGTTTTAAGTCCTGGGGTAAGCTTTAAGATGTTGTTTTTCAAGTTTGTCGTGGTTGGAAAAGGATTGGCGATGTCTTGGACAGTTCGGGTTTGGGGTTTTTTGAATTGAGCTGTCTCATGCAGTTTTTGGTTATTTAAAGCGAGCATTGGCAAGGCGGTTCCGTCGACAGGCGGGTTTCTGGCGAGAAAATTGCCAAATAATCGGTAATTTATTGGCAGGCTATCAATCGGCGCATTAACATCTTCTTAACAATTTGTATTGTCTTATTCCGTTAATAGGAGTTATTCATGCAACAGTCTTCACACTTCCATCGGCGTGGTTTTACGCTCGTCGAACTTCTTGTCGTAATCGCCATCATTGGAATCTTGATTGGGATGTTACTGCCTGCTGTTCAGCAGGTGCGTGAAGCAGCCCGCCGCGCTACGTGTGCTAACAATATCCGCCAACAGGTTTTGGCGTTACACAATTACGAAAGTGCCTATCAGAAATTTCCTCCGGCTCACTTAATTAACGGTTCTTGGTGGGGCGGCCCGTTTGAGGTTCAGCCCGCGCCCAATGGCTATGCATCCAATTCATATCCGCATGGCGGTGCGTTCTGGAGTTGGGCCATGGCGGTCGCTCCGTTTTTAGAGCAAGGCAACCTGTATGAGCAAGTCAACTTTTCAGCCAGTGGTGCATCGTGGCCGTGGTGGCAGTTCATGCCGAACGGGGATACGATTTTGAGCGTGAGCTGTGCGACTTTTGTCTGTCCTTCCGATCAGCGTGGTGACGAAAAGTGGGAAGATCCTGGCAACGAAGATATTAAAGTGGCTGTGACTTCATATCTGGGAGTTAGTGGCCGTGACAGTTATATGGCAACTGGTGGTCAGGATGGCATGATTTATGTTAATTCAAAAGTAACCATGGGAATGGTTACTGATGGTACGTCCAATACGCTCATGATCGGTGAGCGAACACCGGCGAAAGATTTGCATTACGGTTGGCAATGGGCCGGCGCAGGCGACAACGTTCAAGGTGAAGCCGATGTCGTTCTTGGAGTACACGAACGAATTGGTGTTGGGTGGGGAGCCGACCCCAACGGGTACGAAACTGATTATTTTCGACCAGGTGATCCACGTAGTCCCGGAAATATTCATCGTTTCCATTTCTGGAGTAGTCATCCTGGTGGAGCTACTTGGGGACTCGCGGATGGTAGTACCCAGTTTATCTCTTACAACATGGACAATCCAAATAACGGCAGCAATGGATTTGAAATGTCAGTTTTAGAGAAAATGGCGACGCGCGCGGGTGCTGAGGTAGGTCTTGATTACCGTTAATCGAATACCTAGTTTTGGTGTCGCTCCCAGAGGGTCGATTAGTGCTCTCTGCTTAGGCACCAAAATTATTTTGTTCGTGAGTGAAAACGCGGGCGGAGGATTAGTAAAATTTGATTAGCAACGTTCTCTGCAGACTAGTAAGTTATCGTTTAGTTTATCGTTGGGAGATCGGTAGAGATTATGAAGAATATTGTATCGAGATGCGGTAGCGTTTTGTTGCTTTCCGGAGTCTTGGCTTTCTCGGGCGTTTCAATGACCGGGTGCACGAATGATTACGAACCAGACCCAGAGGCGAGAATTCCGGACGTTCCCCCAAGCACACGTGGTGGTAGTCAAGGTGGGATTCCCGGTGATGCAGGTTCCTTAAAGACAAAGAAAACCGATTCCAGCATGCATTTCCAGTTGAGGCAATCTAAAAGCCAGACTTAAGTGCCCGAGGGTGGCGATCCAACACCGCGTTTCGATGGTTAGATTCGCCAACCGAGTTCTTATGCGAAATTAAGGATTAACAAGAGGAAAGAACCCGCTTTTCGGCGTTTTTTTTTTGTGCCGAAAGAGCTTTGAATTTGTT
>CALKNI010000220.1 GCA_938091115.1 uncultured Pirellulaceae bacterium
AATCCTTGCTGCTGCGAGGAAGGCAGTTCGCGCTCATCAGACAGGAAATCAAGTTGTGATGGTCGTCAGTGCGATGGGGAAAAATACAGACACTTTGATTGGCCTTGCTCAAGAAGTCAGTGAACGGCCTCCTGCGCGGGAGATGGACATGCTGCTTTCAACCGGCGAACAGGTGAGCGTTGCCCTGATGGCCATGGCCATCGATTCACTTGGATACAAGGCGGTTAGTCTGACGGGAGCGCAAATTGGGATCAAAACCGACAGCTCTCACACCAAAGCTAGGATTCACTCGATCTCGACAGATCGAATCAAAGCCCTGCTCGACGAAGGCAACATTGTGATTGCTGCAGGCTTCCAAGGAATTGACGACAACCTAAACATTACCACGCTGGGTCGCGGGGGAAGCGATACAACCGCCGTCGCCCTGTCTGCCGTCCTCGGAGCTGACCAGTGCGAAATCTATACTGATGTCGACGGAGTTTATACGACTGACCCTCGCGTCCTTCCAGAAGCATGCCTTGTTCGACAGGTCTGCTATGACGAGATGCTTGAACTAGCAAGCCTTGGAGCCGGTGTACTTCATAGCCGGTCCGTTGAATTTGGAAAGAAATTCAATGTTCCAATTCATGTTCGCAGCAGTCTTAGTGACGTGCCAGGATCAATCATTGTAGACGACTCCGAAACTGCAGCCCTCGCTGTGAGCGGCGCCGCATTGACCAAAGACGAAGCATTAATATCCGTCTTCGAAGTCCCTGATGTGCCTGGAACGATCTTTCAGATTTTTGCACCAATCGCCGACAAAAAAATCACAGTCGATATGATTGTTCAAAATGTCGCAGAAAATGGAAACACAGCGGTCAGTTTTACCGTCCCTCGCAATGAAGTGCGCGATGCCATTGAGGCAATCCAGCCCTCCGTCGAAAAAATGGGAGGTCGAATTGGTTTGGTAGACGAGAATGTATCCAAGGTTTCCGTTGTTGGACTCGGCATGGCCGAACAAACGGGCGTTGCCAATCGAATGTTCCAAACTCTGGCCAATGCGGCTGTGAATATGGAAATAATTACTACCAGTGAAATTAAAATCTCTGCCTTAGTAAAGCGTGAACAAGCACTGAACGCACTGAGGACCGTTCATTCAGAGTTTGCACTCGATAAAGTAAAACCCAAGGAACCTACCCAGCTGCCCTCCCGGGATATCTCTAACCAAGTCAACGTTGCCGAAGTCATTGAACGCCTGCAACGCGATACGGGAATGGAATCATTGATGATCGACGACATTTCACTGGATGATTCCCAATCCCGAATCACTCTTTCAAAAGTACCCAACGAACCTGGGATCGCGGCCCAACTATTTGACCGCATTGCCGCTGCGGGAGTTTTTGTGGATATGATCGTTCAAAGTTACGCCAGCTCTCAAATCGCCGACATCACGTTCACCATGCCTCGAGAACAATTTGACAATGCAATCACGGTCGCTAATCAAGTTTGTAAAGATTTTGGATGTGACAAAGTCGATTTTAAAAAGACGATCGCTAAACTATCCGTCTCCGGCGTGGGCCTTCGCAGTCACACGGGCGTCGCCATCGGTATGTTTCGGGCACTTTCAAATACCAACATCAATATCGAAACGATGAATACAAGTGAAGTCCGGGTCAATGTCATCGTGGACGGCGATTCCGGGCAAACGGGCATTGAATGCCTGCGCGAGGCCTTTCGCAACTCACTTAGATAATCCCGGAATCGGTTATTGTTCTCAAGCCAAACAAAATTATGAATCATGCGGAGCTTGAGGCCCTCGACGCCAAATTGCTGACGTAAAAAAAGGGCTCGTTTCTTGACGAGCCCTTGTGATTTACGTTTAAGCGATCATTTGGTTAAGTTATTTTGCCCAACGATGGTTTCGAAGGCTGTAAGGGTCATCGCCTACAGTCGTTTCGACATCTTCTGCTCCGGCACCTTTGGATCCCAAGGTAACCTTAGAAACTCCCTGGATGCTCACCAAATTGAACCGTATTCCATCTGCAGGTGGAATGCCGTTATTTTCAAAAGGGTTACTTCCCTGACCGGTAATTTTTGGCCAACGACCAGTTCCACGGCCTTTCTTTGCCGCAAACGCACCATTAACACCTTCAACTGCAAAACCGAGGTCGGCCATTGCTCCCCATGTTGCCTGAGCCACAAACGAATTCGCAAACACAACCGCGCCGGTATCGGGATCAACATCTCCGACAAATCCAGTCATCAATTCCTTTTTAAACGCCCCAGTAAACGCTTGATTGAAAAAAGGTGGCAAGTCAGCCCAGTGGCCAAGTGCTGTTCCAGCACCGCCTCGTTGTTCCAGTGGAACAAATGATGCAACTGGGTTGCTGATGTCCTTGCGGTAACCCATCAAAGCGTACTCGCCGTTAATATACTCAGTTTGACCAAAACCATTGAGAGGCCCAATCAAATCATTTCCATCAAACAAAGGGCCAAAACCGAGTGCGTGTCCCATTTCGTGGGCAATCACCGTCACTAAAATTCCATCAGCCGTCATCGATGGGAAATCATCGAGATCAAATGTCATTTGAGAACGAAGAGCAACCGCAAAATTGCGGCGGCTTGAGCCAAGCGTAAGAATTGCTGTCGGCCCGGCTTGCCCAAGAATTCCGCCGGCACCATCAATAGGTGCAACGGTCGCATCAATAGTCAATGAACCAAGCTGATCCCGAATCGCTCGCGGTAATTCTGTACTATAAGCTTGGATTCGAGCTTCCCAAATCGCTTCGGCAGCCCTTACGGCAGGGATCGCTGACGGGTCGACTGCACTATAGTTGATATTAATAACGTCAGCATTGACACTAACCGAACTAAAAAGCAGCGCTACTCCAGAAAGTGCACCTGCTATCAGTTTTGAAATTCTTCGACTCATCTCTGCTTTTCTCCCAAGCTCGCCCAATTGTTTCATCAACAGGCGATTTTTGATAATTGCCAAGCTCATATGAGTTCGACAGTTCTGCATTCAATTAGTTCCAGTATACCTCAAAGTTAGCCCTTTGGTGTAAAATCGGGAGTTTTGGGGTATTTCGTTAGGATAGTAAAGCTCTGAACAGCCCATTTTCTGATATCAAATCTCTAAAAAATGATATGTTCGTCAAATTCCTGCTTTCTTATTCAACCCTCACAAACCAACACCCGATACTCACCTTAGCGGAATCCCTCGGAATTCCCCGGTAGTGGAATGTTAGGATTTCTCGTGGACTGCAACTGCAAATAGGCAGGAAGAAAGCAATGGCGTTGAAAAATACACTTATAATTGGTGCCCTTCTGGTTTCATTTGTCGCCTCTGGGGTGACAGAAGGGCAAATAAACAAACCGAGTCCTAGGTTCCGCTATAAAAAGCTGGAATCTGCGGAGAATACCCGGCCGTATGCAACTCCGGGCGTCTTTGATTATGACGCTCAGGTTTTCGCTCCGCTGGAATTCACCGATGGGAAAGAAAAGAAACCCAACTCCGGTTTTTACTTCTCTCTCGATAAGGCTTACACGAGTGTCTCGAAAGCGACACGAATCGGAGAGGAGTCGGACACGATTCAAACCGGTTCAACTTACATCCAAGGATCACGTTATGATTTCGGATGGTTCTCGGACAATGATGACGGATGGGGCTTTACCTATCAAGTTTCCGACGGAATTTACTATACCGCGGGACAAGATTCCAGTGTCGCGAATCCAATGATTGTAGACATGAATGTGTCAACATTCGAAATCAACCGGATGTTTCGCCAGGCACTCTCAGAGGGCGGATACTTCGAGCCTTACATGGGTGTTCGGTACATGCACATTGGCGACAACACCATCGAAGATACCAATCAAACGGTTGGAGCCGACGCCACTGTAAATCGCTTCAAGCAAAACGTAACCAACGATGGCTTCGGTTTTCAAGCCGGTGGAAAGTACAATGCTCGACGAGGCCGCTGGCGTACAACCATCGATGGTTCAATCGCAACGGTTTACAATCAGCAGCGTTACTTCGCTACCGACATCACCAACTCATCGACAGGACCTCAAGGAATTTCGGAAACCTACCAGTCGGATCAGTCATTCGTCCCAATCTTAGACGGTCAGTATGAAATCGCCTACAACATTAGTCGAGACATCTCAATTCGACTTGGTGTTCAAGCGATCTACAGCTGGGCAGGGATTGCTCGAGCTAACACTGAGACAACCAACCTGAATCCGAACTCGGTCTTTGGTGCCGGTGGTGCTCCAACTGGATTCTTTGACGACAGCCACCTGTCTGCTGGCTTCCTCTACGGAGTTGAGTGGCGGCGATAACGACCTGCCAACTCAGTATTGCTTTCAAAACAAAAGGGACGCGAGAATAAAACTCGCGTCCCTTTTTTTTTAAAATCGGTCATCACACTTATGACCAGACATGTAGTTTTTAAAGTGCTAATAACAGCCGACTTGGCGCCTCCAGATAGCCAATAACTTCATTGAGGAACCTAGCAGCAGCTCCTCCATCGATCAGGCGATGGTCATAAGACAAGCTAAGTGGCATCATTAAACGAATTTTAACTTCGTCTCCGACAACGACCGGCAGTTTTCTCGACCGGCCCACCAGCAAAATAGCGGTTTCGGGAGTATTGATGATGGGCGTTGAATAAGTCCCACCAATCGCACCTAAATTACTGATCGTGAAGGTACCTCCACGCAAGTCATCAATCGAGAAATCACCCGAACGGACGTTATCAGCCATCTGGCCAAGTTGCCGAGCCACATCGGGAATTCCCAGCTTATCCGCTTCGCGGAGTGAAGGCACCACTAGCCCTCGCTCTGTATCAATCGCAATGCCAACATTGACGTAGTCTTTGTAAATAATCTGCCCCTGCTCAAGATCAATCGAGGCATTAATTACAGGATGTGACTTTAGCGCCATCGCGACAGCTTTGACGAGAAACGGCATCGAAGTGAGCTTGATACCACCGGCCGCATACTCTTTCTTGCTGTTCTGCCGAATCTCTTCCAGCGCAGTTACGTCTGCATCGTCAAAATTAGTAACCCGCGGGCAAGTCGTCCAGGACTCATGCATTTTTTTGGCAATGGTCTGTCGAATCTTCGGCATTTTTTCAACATGAACTGGACCATAACCATCCGACTGACTTCCAGAACTAGCCTTAGCCGGGCTACCGCCTTGCCGACTTCCTTCCCGAACCACTTTCAGAACATCTTCGCGAACAATACGACCGTGTTCACCAGACCCTTGAATCGTTTGTAAATCAACGCCAACTTCCCGAGCGAATCGACGAATAGCGGGCCCCGCAGCGACGATCACCTTTTTACCTAGAGCCGTCTCTACCGGGGCAGATTCTGGCTTTGCAACGACGGGGGAAACCGGGGGAACCGGAACGACAGGTTCAACGGGTGCCACTGGGGCAACCGATTCCTGAACAGGCTCAACTGGTTTTTCAACAACTGGATCGGCAGGGACAACCGACGCACTTTCAACAGGAGCTGCAGGAGCGGAGGCAGTCGAGGGCTCTACCGATAGAATCACCTGACCAACAGCGATAGTATCGCCGATGCCACAGTTAATTCCAGTCACCACGCCTTGGACATCCGAGGGAACAAAGACGGTAGCTTTGTCGGTCTCTAACTCCATCACTTCCTGCTCAAGCTCTAATGTGTCTCCAACGGAAACAAGAATTTCGAGCACGTCGCCAGACTCAACACCCTCGGCGATTTTGGGTAATTTAAATTCAACAGCCATAGGAAATAAAAAGCCTATTTTCAACTTGTGTTTTATTAATAAATATTGGAAGGAAACTGCAAGACAACTACGCGTACAGCGGACTGATCTTGTCGGGATTCACACCCAGATCTTTGATCGCTTTTTCTACAGTTGCTGCATCGACTTTTCCTTGTTTGCACAATTGGTAAAGTGCTGCAACCGTCACACACTCAGCATCCACCTCAAAGTGACGCCTCAGCGCTGGCCGAGTCTCACTCCGCCCCATTCCGTCAGTACCCAGAGCCAAGAAGTCGTCGGGGAGAAATTGTGCGACTTGCTCACTGTGAGCCTGCACATAATCACTTGACGCAATGAATGGCCCTTCTGATCCCTCCAAAACGGTTTCGAGGTAGCTCTTTCGAGGCTCCATCGTCGGATGAAACATATTCCATCGCTTGCATTCTTGAGCGTCACGACGCAGTTCGTTGTAACTCGTAACACTCCAGACATCACTTGAGACTCCGTACTGATCGGCAAGGATTTCCTGAGCTTTCAGGACGCAATTCATGATCGCTCCACTTCCGAAGAGTTGAACCCGATGCTTCTCTTGCTCGCTCTCTTTGGTTCGGAACTTGTAGATCCCCTTAATGATCCCCTCTTTGCACCCCTCAGGCATCTTCGGCATGATGTAATTATCGTTGCCTACCATGAGGTAGTAGATGGCAGTCTCGCCATCTTCGTAAAGTTTTTTGAGACCATCGAAAATAATCACAGCCGTTTCGTAATGAAATGCTGGGTCATAGGCACGGACGGTTGGGAAGGCAATTGCGTTGAGCAAACTGTGCCCGTCCTGATGCTGCAAACCCTCGCCGTTAAGCGACGTACGACCAGCGGTTCCGCCAAGCAGAAATCCTTTGGCACGCATATCAGCAGCAGCCCAAATTAGATCACCGATCCGCTGAAAACCAAACATCGAGTAGTAAATGTAAAACGGAATCATGTTAATGCCGTGAGCACTGTACGCTGTTCCCGCCGCATTGAAGGACGCCATCGAACCAGCCTCTGAAATCCCTTCTTCCAGCAACTGACCGTCTTTGGCCTCCTTGTAATAAGCAGTTTCGGTTCGGTCGACCGGTTCGTACAACTGCCCGGCGTGAGCATAAATCCCAACCTGACGGAACATACCTTCCATTCCAAAGGTTCTGGATTCATCGGGAACGATTGGCACGATGTTCTTACCAATCTTTTTGTCACGCACTAAACTGGAGAGTAGGCGAACCGCACCCATCGTCGTCGACATCTCTTTCTTTTCACTATCGTCGTCGATTCGTTTTCGATAATCTTCGAAACGAGGAACTTCCATTGTTGGAACTGCTGTCGGACGAGATGGAACGGGACCGCCAAGCTTTATCCGCTGCTCCTTCATGTATTTCATCTCGATGCTGTCTTCCGAAGGCTTGTAGAAAGGCGCCTTCCCGACATCTTCATCCGAAATCGGAATTCCAAATCGCGTACGGAATTCCAACAACTCGGCTTCATTCATCTTCTTTTGGTTGTGAGCGATGTTTCGGCCCTCACCCGCTTCACCAAGACCATAGCCTTTAATCGTCTTAGCGAGAATAACCGTCGGCTGACCTTTGTGATCTTCTGCTGCTTTGTATGCGGCATAAACTTTCTCGGGATCATGACCACCGCGACGCATACGAAGGAGCTTCTCATCTGAGTAATTTTTGACCATTTCAATCAGTTCAGGATGCTTCCCGAAGAAATGTTCACGGGTATATTCACCTGGCATACCGACGTATTTTTGATACTGACCATCGACAACTTCGCCCATGCGTTTTACCAATAGCCCAAGTTCGTCAGCTTCCAGAAGTGGATCCCAATCATCTCCCCAGACTACTTTGATAACGTTCCAACCGGCACCGCGGAATAATGCTTCAAGCTCCTGAATGATCTTTCCGTTTCCACGAACCGGGCCGTCCAGACGCTGCAAATTGCAGTTGATGACAAATTTAAGATTATCCAGTCTCTCACGACCAGCTAAAGTAATCGCGCCGAGGGATTCAGGTTCGTCACACTCGCCATCGCCAAGAAACGCCCACACACGCTGATTCGAAGTATCCTTAATACCTCGATCATGTAGATACTCATTAAACCGAGCCTGGTAAATCGACATGATAGGTCCCAGTCCCATCGAAACGGTTGGGTACTCCCAAAAATCTGGCATTAGCCATGGATGCGGGTATGACGAAAGCCCCGGATGTTCTTGCAACTCACGACGGAAGTTTAATAGATGGTCTTCGTTCAATCGCCCTTCCATGTAGGCTCGCGAATACATTCCAGGAGAACCGTGCCCTTGAAAATAAACCATATCGCCATCAAAGCCGCTCTCGCCTCGCCCTCGGAAAATGTGATTTTGAGCAACCTCATAAAGCGTCGCCGAAGACGCAAATGTCGAAATGTGACCACCAACGCCGCCCAAACCGGGAGCGGCTGTTGCCTTGTTCGCTCGAACCACCATCGCCATCGCGTTCCAACGAACGAAGCTTTTGATTCGTCGCTCAATTTCCCGGTTCCCAGGATAAGCAGGTTGCTCGTGCTTCGCGATAGTATTGATATATGCGGTATTTGACTTAATCGGTAAGTCAACGCCCTCGACTCGTGCTCGCGCTTCTAAAACCGAAAGAAGATACTTTGCGCGGTCTTCTCCCTTGGTACTCATGATGTACTCGAGTGATTCCAACCACTCTTGCGTCTCAGCAGGATCAACATCGACTGTCTGAGTAATATAAGATTCGTTCGCATCCTCGATTGACTTCGTCGTTGACTTGATCACGTCCGACATAAAATTTCGCCTTATCACGTTGGGAGGCGCACAACTTTCACGCAGTGCTTCCTCAAAGTTTTACAACCCGATGCCCGCAATCGTTGCAGACCATTTGATTCAAATGGGTTGAGATTCTCGTTAAACTCAACGATCTCGATCCAGAGGGTCGACACCGTTCGGCCTAAGCTAAATAGTCTATTTCTACTAATCAAATTCGGCGCGATTGAGTGAATCAATGCGTCGTTCCGCACTTGCTGGCCTAGTCCAAATAATTCTCGTAAATGGAACGCGTTTCGTAAAGCATCAAGTTTACAAGGCTCTAGGAGCAAACAAACCTAAAGAAACAATAAGCAACACTAGGGACCCACAAAGGAAAACATCACCACACTCGCCCCTTCAGAGTAAAATAAGTCACGATCTCAAAAATATCCCGCAGCTTAACAAATCGTTAAAAAAGACCGATTTTCACGGGCTTAGCAGGCAATTTTCACTTATTTTCCACCCAATGAATTTCGAGGAATTATAGATCCCCTCCCCCTACAAACTTCTCAATCGCTTCGTTCAATCCAGCTTTGCTCTAGAAACACGCTTAAATCTTGCCGACAAGTTCAACATCTCATCGGATTTCTTACCTCTTTCAACGCATTTTTAGCTTCACCCGCTGTACGCTGGCGTCCCCATCCATCAAACTCTTGAAACCGGTTCCAAGGTTAAGATTTGCGTAATCGCATTCCCTTTCCAGTAACAGATTCAGATCGAGAACGTTTCGAGACAAAACATGAACAGCTCAAAGAACATCATTGGCCTCGCCGCCATTCTTTCGCTTGGTGGATTTCTATTTGGCTTCGATGCCGGGATCATTTCTGGGGTAATGGAATATGCCGGCTCTTACTTCACTCTTAACGACACTCAAAATGGCTGGGCAGTCAGCTGCCCGACATTTGTTGCCATGTTTGCAATGCTGATCTCCGGCAAATTAAGCGATGCAGTTGGTAGAAAGCCGATTCTAATTCTCGTCGCCTTTCTCTACGCAGTCTCAGCTCTCTTATCCGCAATTGCATGGTCCTATGCCTCGTTATGCTTCGCCAGAATGGTTGGCGGCTTTGCATTTGGCGCCGCTCTGATTCTTGCCCCGACCTACATCGCTGAAATATCAAGCGCCGCTCATCGAGGAAGACTTGTTTCAATTCAACAGCTCAATATTGTGCTCGGTTTTTTTGCCGCCTTCTTAAGTAATTTGCTTTTTAACCAATGGTTCGAAGGAGGAGCAAGTTTTCTTAGGGAGGAAAATGTCTGGCGGTGGATGCTCGGAGTCGAACTTCTACCTGCACTCTTCTATTTCTTTTTTCTTTTCGCTGTTCCCAAAAGTCCTCGTTGGCTTTTCGCGAAAGGACGGTTTGAGGAAGGCAAAGCCGTGTTGGTGAAACTACACGGCGAGAAAATTGCTGAGGAAGAAGTTCAAGCAATACAAGCAAGCCTTAACAAAGAGAAAAGCCTACAAAATAATTCGCTTGGCGAATCATTTTCACAATTGTTTCACCCCTCCCTTCGATACATCCTGGGTATTGGGCTGATCATCGGTATTCTCCAACAGGCGACCGGAATTAATGCGGTTTACTTTTACGCCACCACGATTTTCAAACAGACCGGAATTGGCGTGAGCGCCGCCTTTTTCTCAGGCGTGCTACTTAGCTTTACGTCCGTTGTTTTCACGTTGGTTGCGATGGCTACGATTGACCGGTTTGGGAGAAGACCTTTGTTGCTCGCTGGGATCGCAGGAATTGCAATCAGCATGCTGACCTGTTCTTATGGTTTTTACGGTGCCACTTATCAATTGACCAATGAGGACATCACCGTTTTAGAGAGGGACAACAAGAGTATTGAATCGGGGGATTTACTGCCCATTGCCGGCAAGATCTTTAACTCAGATGTTGAATTCAAATCACAGATGACTCAGACTCTGGGTGCCAAGAAATTCCAAAAGACTGAAGGAGCCATCCTCGAGGCCGCGATTGAGATGAATGCCATGCTCGTCTTACTGGGTGTGCTTGGCTTCATTGCTTGCTTTGCATTCTCCCTTGGCCCAGTCATGTGGGTAATGTTATCGGAACTTTACCCTAATCGAATCCGGGGACTTGCGATTGGCTGCATCGGATTCGTCAATTCATTTACTGCATGGCTGGTCACCCAAATATTCCCATGGGAGTTATCCAACCTTGGAAACGGAGGCAGTTTCTTAATTTTTGGCGCGATCGCCTTAGGAGGATTCTTCGTACTTTTGAAGTCACTCCCGGAGACCAAAGGCAAGACTCTCGAACAGATCGAAGCTGAGTTCATCAAGTAACAACCTTGGGGCAGCATTACACGATTCTTATCTAACCTAAATCGGGCATTGCTTTTATCAAATAAAAAAGGCGAGCACTCTTGGTGCTCACCTTTTTTTTGACCTTCGAATCGCCAGAGGCTCCAGCCCGTTATTGGGCCACAGTTTAAACGAAACTAAGCTTACTTAACTTCAACCCAACCGGTTCGCTGGATTGGCTGTGGGTAAGAACGCGTTTGGCTTTTTGCCCGCGGTTGTACCGCTGGCTGATAACTGGCAAGTCGAACAGGTGAATACCCCCAACGTTGCTGCGTCGGCGAGGCGTTACCAGCTTTCGAAGCAGAAATCGTTCTAGGCCGATAATGAAGTTGATACTCTGAGCTAAAGTTCGACCTGATTTGCGGCATTGGCACTTGACTGCTTTTGCCATCGAGTCCGGGGCTCATGTCCGCAGGAGTTGGTGATGTTGTCGTTCCGGGCTCATAATAAGGAGCCTGCGTCTGATACGGCTGTGGCGTCGCCATGCCTTGGCCTACCGCACAAGTGTCACATCCCCCGACTCCCATGACGGTACCGCAAGTGTTGCATCCGCCTGTTGCACAATTGTTTGTAATCGTTGTCACAGGAACCTTATAGGTTTCCTGACGATAAACTGGACGATAGGTTGTGTAAGGCACTCGTTGAACCTGGTAGGTGTACGAAGTACATGGCTTCATGCAAGTCGTGGTACAGCCAGTTGATGGATCTGTTGTTGTTTCGGGGCGGTAAGTAGTGACGGGCACTTGCCTGGAAACGGTTCGATAAGCGGTGCAGGGAACGTAGTTAACGACCGTTCGGGTACAGGTCTGTTGACATGTCTTCATGCACTGTCCCGGCTGAAGATTGTACGGATTATCAGTGGCACATGAAGTGTTCTTGGGAGTCCGAAAACCTCTTAGCCAGCGTCGAAGTGGACCGTCGGCGTTCGCTTCACTTGGCAGAACTGCAAATAGTGTTGCCGCAATGGAAAATGCGATAACAGTTGTTTTTAAGCGTGACATAGTAAATTCACTCCAATGGCGTCGACTAAAACGACAATTAAAAAGTTGAGTTTCCTCACTCCGAAACTGTTTGGCAGTACGAAGCTCTTTCAAAGGTAGGATAGATTTATATTTTGAATAGACAAAATGCACGAAGTTAAGTTGTAATAATTACAATCAAAGTCGGGTCGTAACGAACAGCGAAGCTGGCAATGGTATTGAGCTTAATCCCGTTACGTAAAAGCGCTTTCTCAGGCAAATCGTCAATTCAAAACCTAACGATTATCCGAATTATCCAGAATGACCGACTCGGCGTTCATCATGAACTTGATATCTGCAAATCCTCAAGCAGCCGTTCCCTAGGCCTGCGATTCGCATCAAAGATTGAGTTCTTAAGACCGGTTGAAGCCAATCTCTCAAAAGCCACCACTTCAGTCACCAACTCCTTTGAGCCACGCTTCTCAATGACTCGCCCTCTCTAATTCCACTCCGATAGTCTCTTGCGGCAATCACAGTGTTATTAAAGAGGTTGATCTCGTGTAATGCGTTCTCTCGCGAATAGTTCTTGAAGCCAAGCACCCAACGAGATTCCCGCTTTCAAAAACTGCCACAATCGTATTAAGCAATTTGCCGAGGTCAAGGATTAGTAATTGAGGCCTAAATATGCTTGACTTTGACTACCCGGCTAGCACTTGACACCTCTTTAAGACCAAAATGAAGCGTGAGGGTGAGTCTTTACTGGTCACCCTGCGCAAGCAGACTGACCCTTGAGTACGGCAGGCACCTTTGACGTTGCCGACCTTGAACAAGGCAGTTTAAAACTCGACGACAGTGCAACCTATTTCCCAGAAATGCTTTAACTATGTTTTTCGTACTCGACGGCGTGGATGGCGCTGGCAAATCGACTCAACTTGAAATGTTTGTTCAGTGGCTCGGCGAGCAAGGGCGTGACGTCATAACGTGCAGCGACCCAGGCAGTACTGAATTAGGTGAACAAATTCGATCCATTCTGCTTGGCAAACACCAAACCCCCATCTCGATGCGAGCCGAGATGATGCTCTTCACAACAGCACGGACTCAACTGATCCAGCAAGTGATTAAACCAGCGTTGTCGCGCGGTCAGACCATTGTGCTCGACCGGTACATTTTCTCAACAGTCGTATATCAAGGCCACGCCGGGGACCTTGATCCTGATGAGATTTGGACGACAAATCGAATCGCGACTGAAAACACCCTTCCTGACGCAACTTTCGTTCTCGATGTTCCTGTTAGCATAGCAATGTCGCGACTTGGCAAAACGCTAGACCGAATGGAATCCAGAGGCAATGAATATTTTGAGCGCGTCCGCAATGGCTTTCTTTTGGAATCACAACGTTGGCCAGATTCAGTCGACGTTATTGACGCGACACGAACTCCCGATGAAATCCAAAATGACATCCGAAGACTCGCGAAGCAATATATTCAGCGGCACGCATCCAAGTAACCGATCGATCTATACATCACGAGATTAGCAATATGGCCTGGAATGAAATTCTCAACCACGAACCAGCGTTCGAACGGTTTCAGCGGTCGATTGAAAAGAACCGACTGGCAAATACTTATTTGTTTGTGGGACCACCGGGAATTGGCAAACGCACCTTTGCACTCAAACTGGCTCAATCACTGCTTTGCGAATCCAACAATGATTCGACGCTCATGCCCTGCAATCAATGCCCGGGTTGCCAGCAAGTAATGGCGACAACCCACCCTGATCTGATCCTCGTTTCCCGTCCGGCCAAAAAGTCCATCATTCCGCTTGAGGTATTTATCGGTGACAAAGAACATCGCCGTCAGGAAGGGCTTTGTCATGCCATCGGCCTCAAACCATTTCGCGGCGGCAGAAAAATAGCCATCATCGACGACGCAGACTACCTCAATCAAGAAGGGGCTAATAGTCTGTTGAAAACACTCGAAGAGCCACCACCAATGTCGCTGCTGATTCTGATAGGCACGAGTGAACAAAGGCAACTCTCTACTATCGTTTCTAGAAGCCAGATCGTCCGTTTCGATCCACTCTCGCAATCTCAGGTTCTCGAAATCTTAAATTCCAAATCCATAATCGAACACGATGACATACCACTGAACGACCTGGCGAATGCTTCAGCAGGAAGCCTCTCGACAGCGGTCTTGTTATCCGATGCCGATTGTTTTGCTTTCCGCCAGCGACTTTTTCAACAACTCGCGACAAAAGACCCCGGGCAAAATGAATTCGCCAAGACGATTATTGATTTCGCCGAAAGTGCCG
>CALKNI010000221.1 GCA_938091115.1 uncultured Pirellulaceae bacterium
GCCGTTTTTTTATTTTAATTAATTCCAGTTTAGTTTAACGAATGGCATTGGAGAAAGTCTCCATTACATAAAATCTGGTTTGTTCGGATTGAAATTTCTAAAGAGATTGGTTCACACTGGCGAATGGTACGCAGAACCTTAATTTTAGGGCTGTCGAGGATTCGTCGCTGTTTGTATTCCGTTCGGAGTGGAGTTGCTAAAGCGGTGATGTTTAACGCAGGCGTTTAGACCCAATTCTCGAATTTCAGTCTGAAATTGGATGCTCAGAAACCTTAGAATTACCGCTTTCCCTCGTGGTTTTTGTGCTAGCGAAACGCTCGTTTAATCGTACTTCGAGAGTTCTGTGAAGGCGGAGAGCGGTGGATTTGAACTGGTTAGGCAATTTTTTCCTAATATTCAGCTCAATTTGGTCGACAAAAAGTAGGTGGGTGTAAAAGTTTGCCGTTTGCTGTAGCGGTCACGATTACTCCGATTGTTTTGTTTAGCCAATTGCAATTATGGATAGATTAAGCCATGCCAGTTCGAACTCTCGGGTCTTTGATCGTAGTCTTAGTGCTCAGTTCATCAGTAGTCGGAAAAGGCCATCTAGAAAGTGATAATCACGCTGGTTACTTGAGTCAATCTGGCGAGAAGGTTGCTCCAATAAAAGACGTTTTTATCGGGTTTGACGATTCCAAAGAGGAGAATGGAGAAGCGGTACCAGTCCACTCTCCGGCTTTGAAAAGTGCTGAGCTACGAGGAATCAATGTTGGAGCTGAGAGCGAAGCCGTAGTTTTGGGAAAGACAGCCTCCCCAAATGCCGAAGAGAAATTGAGTTATTTTGCAGCTTACGACAAGGGCTTTGGGGTTTTTCCTTATGACAAAAAGAAAAATCCGTTTGACCTCAAAATCAATGGATGGATTCAGTTTCGACATCATGCATTTGCACGTGAAGTGGATAGCTGGACGGACAGTGCGGGGATAACACGTCCGGTTAAAAATCGAAATGCTTTTGATATTGAGCGGGCCCGGCTTACATTTAAAGGAACTGCTCTTGATCCGCGTTTGACTTATTTTTACCAACTTGACGGCGATACTGATGGCCGGCACACCGTAGACTTTTTTGATTATTGGTGGGCGTGGAAGGTTAGCGATCGTTTCCGTCTTAAGTTTGGAAAACGAAAAGTTTCCGGCAGCCGCCAATGGCTTCTCGGTGCAAGGCGAACTCGCTTTATTGATCGTCCAATGTCAAATGACTTTTTCCGTCCGGACCGAACGATCGGTATTTGGGGTGAAGGTAAAACCGGTGAAAACGGGCACTACGAACTGATGCTTGGAAACGGATATCGCACTTCGAATTTACCGAACCGTTCAACAGATGACAAACTGACGGTTGCGATGACACAGTATTTTGATCCTTATGGAGATTTTGGCGGTCAGCTTGTCGATTTCGATTACCACTGCGATCCGCTGGTTCGATTCGGTCACTCCTTTGTTTATTCCCCCATTACTTCGGATGCGTTAGGGAATCCACTGGCCGAGACCGATTTCATCCGAATGACTGATGGAACGCGTTTGGGTGAGTCGGGAGCACTAAGCCCGGGGGTTACTGTTTCCGGTGTTGATGTTTTCTTTTACGGAGTTGATCTTGCTGCTAAGTGGCGAGGTTGGAGTTTTGATTCAGAGGTGTTCTTCCGCTGGTTAGAGAATTTCGAAACCGATGGAGCGGTTCCCGTTGATAGTCTGATGCAACGCGGATTTTATGTCGAAGGTGGCAAGTTCATTATTCCTCAAAAACTGGACGTCAATTTTCGTTATTCGGAGGTTGCAGGATTGCTGGGTGACCGGACGGAGTACGCGGCTGGTTTCAACTGGTATCCGATGGAGAATAACTACAAACTCAAATGGTCGTTTGACGTAACCGTGCTCGATGGGAGTCCGCTAAATAACGCTTCCTCTGACATTCTTGTCGGTGATGACGGAACCTTGTTCCGCACACAAATTCAAGCTGAATTTTAAAAAACTCAACTTGATTGGCTGCTCATGATAGGGGACGCACAACCGGGTGTTGCCCAATTCAAGTGAGGAGGGGATTGTTTTGTTTTTTTGAAGTCGGACGACGGGGTTTCGCTGGCCATTCATCTAAGGAAATCTCAAAAGAGCCACGCATGCAAGAAGATAAAAAACAGAATTCGAATCGTTTTAGTCGAACGAGAAAGCATCACGCCAATGAAACGGCGGAAGACTACGTGGAAGCGGTCGCGGAGATCATTGATGCGTCTGGAGAATGTCGAGTTCTGGATTTAGCAAAATATTTTGACGTGAGTCACGTGACCGTTTCGCGGATTGTCAAACGACTGCAGGGAGAGGAGTTACTGGTGACGCGTCCTTATCGCCCGATTTCGCTTACCAAGCAGGGTGCGAAAATGGCAAGGTATGCTAAACAGCGTCATGAGATTGTCCTCGATTTTTTGGTTGCCATTGGAGTTGATACTCAAACTGCCGAAATTGACAGTGAAGGGATTGAGCATCATGTCAGTGCGAAAACCCTCGCCGCAATGAAACGTTTTCTGACGAAATAATAGCGTCCAGTTTACTACTCATTGCTGATTGATGAATGAGGGTGGCTCAGCACCGCGTTCAATCTTTTTGTTGATGCCTGGCCTAGCTTCGCCCTGCCCCTGTTTTTACTGCTGAGTTGCTTTTGAATTTGGACGTCGCTAACGGTGTGATTAGAAATACTATTTCACTCGCTGACGTTTATTCATTACGATGGTCGTTTAGCGTAAGCGGACTAGGGCAGGCGTAGCATTCGTTACGATCAAGCCCGGTTCGGGATTATTAAAATTGCAGTGGATTTAAGTATGAAAAATAACGTTCTCGGTGTTCTTTGTTTTCTCATTTGTAGTGGGGTGGATTCTTCTGCTGCTTCTGCTCAATCTGAGAAAGAGTCACGGCCCGATATCGTTTTTATCATTGTGGATGATCTCAATGATTGGATTGGTTGTCTTGGTGGTCATCCCGATGCAAAGTCGCCTAACATCGACGCTCTAGCATCAAGCGGGATGTTGTTTTCACAAGCGTACTGCAATTCTCCGCAGTGTCGTCCTTCGCGTACCAGTCTTAACTATGGTGTTTATCCATTTAAGACTGGGACGTACTTTAATGCAAAATTTAAAGACGAAGACAAAACTAAGACTCCCACGATGCAACAATTCTTTTCGGAGAATGGATATCGCGTTGTGAGCGGGGGGAAGGTGTTTCATGGTGGCCCTGGTAATGCTGGTGATTCATTACTCAAGCGGCCGCGAGATCCCAAGCCTCCCAAAGGCAAAGATAATTTCAATGCTCAAGGTCCCCCCAACGATGGCTATGCGCTGGACGTCACCGACGAAGAGATGGGAGACTACGAGGTCTCCAAGTGGGCGAGTAAAGAGTGGAGCCAAGTAACAGAGAAACCGCTTTTTATGTCGGTCGGATTCTTTCGACCCCACCGCCCATTACAGGTTCCCAAGTCGTGGTTTGAAGAATTCCCTCTCGATTCAATCCAGCGTCCACTTGAACCCGTGGGAGAAGATGATTGGGCTGATATGCCAGAGTTTGCGCAACGGCTCGCCCGAACGCATGCACACAAGCCACTCCACCGCGGTCTCAGTGATCATGAATATATGATCGAGAACAAACAGTGGGATGTGACGATACGTGCCTATCAGGCGTCTATTGCATTTGTTGACCGACAGATCGGGCATTTTATTGAAAGTCTTAAAGTGAACCCCCGTGGGCGGGAGACGATTGTGATGCTGGTGAGTGATCACGGATGGCACCTTGGTGAAAAGAAACACTGGTGCAAAGGCGCTCTCTGGGAACAGACCACTCATGTTCCATTTATCATTCGCGGCCCGGGAATCCAGCCTGGTTCAGTTTGTAAACAGCCGGTCAGTTTGATCGATGTTTATCCATCCTTGGTCGATTTGGCGGGAATGGAAATTCCAAACTGGGTCGATGGCACATCTATCAAGCAGCAACTCACCCAGCCAACATCGCCTCGTCCACCGGCGATTTCATCCTATGGAGATGGTAATACCGCGATTCGAACGGAGCGATGGCGTTATATTCGGTATGAAGATGGATCGGAGGAACTGTACGACCATCAAGCCGATCCCCATGAGTGGCTCAATTTAGCGAACAAAAAAGCCTATCAGGAAACGAAG
>CALKNI010000222.1 GCA_938091115.1 uncultured Pirellulaceae bacterium
GAGCTTCCTTCGACGGTGCCGTCAGAAGAGATGACAAACATTCCGTCTAGCTGAGCAATTTCTTTGATACCTTCCCGGACTTTACCGTCGAAGATATTTCGTTCTTTTCGTGCATAACCTTTGACGAGGTCGAATCCTGCAGGTCTACTTTCGTCGAGAACTTTCCGATGGTCGCCCACGATGAACATGGTACCCACGGCCTTGCCTTCTCGTCCTTCGCGGCCGATGGCGACTGCGAGATCCACGACCGCTTTGAGGGTATCGAGCGGGACTTTCGTCTCCAGTTTCCGCAGATCACGGGCGGTTAAACGCCCAAGGCGTTCCGTCAATTTTAATACCGAAATCGTGTCGATATCTTCGGTGTCAAAGCCGCTGTAGATTGCAACCACCGTCGACCCAGGTTTTACCTTTTCCGATGCGACACTCGCCAGGACGGCCTGTGTGAGCTGATTTTGGACCGAAACTTCGGGCATTTCGAGGTGAATCGAATGGATGTCAGCTTCTGTCGCAGCGGCATGAATCGCCTCATCGTGGGTCGCAATAATTAAGACCTGATTTACAGATTTCCGTTTTAACCTCGCCCAATCCGTTTGCTTTTCCATTAACACAAGCAACGCATCCGCATCTGATGCTTTCACCAATTTAACACCGGCATCAACAAAAGAGAAAAACGACTTGTGCTTTTTAGGTAACGACATCAAACACTGGCTTTCGGGGAAACCGGACGCGATGGTGGGGCCATGCAAAACTTTTCAAAACATAATTAGGTGACGATTAAGTTTTATCGGTATTTAACAGCTCAAGCAAGCACACCGGTTGGTGAATTTCTTGCCCAATCCGCGCAGGTAGGCTGGACAATTGATAAAGTCGACCGAAAAGAAGTTTATTGAAATGCGTGTCGACAGGGCAAACCGCGTGGAAGTGGCGTCACGGTGTCTGCCAGCTTTTTTCAGCTTTTGGTTGAAACGAATTGTCGCTTGATCTCGTAGGTGGATCCCGCTGAAGATAGTCGTTGATTGGGGAGCGGGAATTAAGGCTGTCGTTGGTGGTGGATTTCACATACTTTTCCCAAGCTACCAGATCGATCCCCAGCGGTTCGCCTGAAATCTTCGCCAACGACTGCATCACTCTCCGCTGCAGGGCGGGATCTTGGTCGCCTAAGGCAACTGCAACGGCAGTTATTGCCTGCTCACCCGAAAATTCACCAATTGCTCGAGCAGCAGCAAGTCGCACGTCGGTGTTTGTGTCATCCATTAATATCTCTTGCAACCGAGGAAGCGAGTTATCAGCAGGCAATTGTTCAAGCGACCCAATCGCTGCGATTCTGATTTCAGAATTGGAATCCTCGGTGGCTTCTTGAAGCGCTTTGAGCGAGGCTGGGCAATCGAGTTGCCCCAACAGTTTCACTGCATAAATTCTGTGCAAGAGAATGGAGTCACGTCGTACGATTTCGGCCAAGAACTTTGCCGCACTTTGCTGGTCTTGTTGGGTTCCATTGATTGCAAACTCAACCTGCTCACGCATTTCCCGCTTTTTCACAAAAAGAGTATCCGCAATTTTTTCTTCCTCGATCCATTTGTTTTGGGCCCAAGGAACGTACTGTCCAGTTCGCCATAGTCTTCCCTCGGCGCATCCGGTTAAACTCACACACATTGCCAGCGACGCAGTAAGAAGCGCAAAGGTCACAAAGTTGTTTTTTGTTTGCGAAGCCGTTTTGATTGGCATTTAAGTATCCCCGAACTGGCGTGATTCCCGTGCTTTCGAGGAGATTAGCAAAGCGAGGCGTTGCGTTACAGGTCAGGTCAAGGTGCTAGCTGGACGGTTTGCAGCTAGATCAGCGAACCGCTAGAGACAACGCGTTTCAGGCATCCCTAGGGGGGGAAATCGAGATTGGCACCGATTCAAGCAAGCGTTTGAACTTTAAACACTCGTTTGGTCTGCCGATTCAATTCGTTGAAGTTGATTTGATTCAGGTTCAAATCGACGGCCTTTTTTATCTTCATCGTAGTATTTTCCACCGCCGGTTCCGTAGCCATAGCCGTATCCATAACCGTTATAGGAGTATCCTGCTCGATAGGCTCCGTAAGTGTACTGGGTACCGTAACCAGATTGGGCTCCAACACCGTTGACCACCAATCCGATGCAGTGCGCTCCCAGGTTTGTCAGAATTTCGGTAGCTCGCTCGGCACTTACGCGCACGTTCTTCTTGATTCGCAGGCAGAGTACTACGCCGTCAACGCGAGCCGCGATCGGGCTTGGATCGGTAACAGCCAGTAACGGTGGCGTGTCGATGATCACAAAATCGAATTCCTCTCGCATTTCTCCAAATAGAACCTCGATTTGTGGTGAAGTGCTGAGTTCGGCTGGGTTGTTTGGGCGCGAGCCACAGGGCATGAGCGTCAATCCATCGACTTCGACAATTTCTGTCAATGAATTTCGCCATTCAGACTGTCCACTAAGAACGGTTGCAAATCCGAGTGAGGATTCAATTCCAAAAGTTACGTGTTGGCGAGGCCGCCTCATGTCTGCATCGACTAGGAGAACTCGCTTCCCGGATTGGGCGATTGAGACAGCGAGGTTGGCAGCCAGCGTAGACTTACCGTCACCGGGTGTCGGGCTCGTGATTTGAATGATCGAGTGATTCTTGCCTTGAGTATTAAAGTAGAGTGAGGTTCGCACGGCTCGAAAAGATTCAGCCACCTGCGACTTTGGACGGTGGTAGGTACAAACGACGGGATCGATAGATGAATTTTCGACCAGGTAGCGTTTGTTTTGGGCAATGACCGGGACGTGTCCAATCAGCGGCACATTCAGTTTCTTCATGACTTCGTCAGGATTGTGGAACGTTTTATCTGCCAGCTCTACTAAACAACCGAGGCCAAATCCTGTTAGGCTCCCCAGAAGGCCGCCGATTCCAAGAATGACTAAAAGTATTGGCCAGACTTCTTTGCCGTACGTTGCGTTTTGAAGTTTTTGAAAACGGAAACCTTCTTGGCCAGCCTTGCTATCACCGGAGTCTATTTCAATTAGTTTCTTTTCGGCAATCTTTAGAAAGTCACGAACATCGCCCATCTGGGTGTTGATGTTTTCGATTTTTCGTTGAACTGAGGCAATTCTCCCTGCCTCGGTGGAGTGTTCAATTAACGCCCGTTGATTAATTTCAATGGAGGCCTGTAGATCGAATATTTGCTGCTCTAGGGATCGAATGTGGCGTTGGAGTATTTCTCTTGGTTCGATGTTTGTGCGATTCTCACCATCTCCGGTTGCCACAAGCTTATTCAGGGAGATTTGCCAGGTTTCGATTTCCTGACTTAGCCCTTTAAGTTCTTTGTTTCCTGCGCCGTAAATTTGCTCAAGACGACGGTAATTAGCCTGTAATTCGCGGATCTTGTTTTCGAGTAAGAAAATATCCCGGTTGCTTGCCTCCTCTCTTTGGCCGTCGTCTTTAATTTTATTTTGTTCTTTGAAGATCCATACCATTTCTTCAATTTCTTGATTACCCGACAGCAACGCTTCCTTGGCTCGCTCCAGATCTTTCCCGAGGAATGCGATTTTATTTTGATCTGTCTGGAGGATTCGAGTTAGTTCATTAACCTTGACTTGGTGCAGAGTTATGTTTCCCT
>CALKNI010000223.1 GCA_938091115.1 uncultured Pirellulaceae bacterium
ACGCTGGGTGCATTTCCTGGGGAGTCCGAACAGACTTTGCGTCGACAACAATATTGCCCGGTTTATTTGGATATTCCGTTTGAATATTTTTAAGTGCCAGCCGGGCAAATGAATCTACCTGGGCTGTAGTTAACGCCTCGCCGAGCTTTGGCATCTCAAGGGCAACCACTTCATCATCCTCACTTCCCTGACCACTGGCAGGCGCGGTTGAATTCGAAAAACAAATCATCCACCCCAAGGAGAAAGTCAAACAAAACCTCAACTGGCGGTCCCGAGCTCTTAACTTCATTGGAATTCCTAATTGTTCCCGTTGGTTGATTCTCTTTATCTGGCTAAAACGATCCGAGTAAAATTTAAACGCGGGTCAGTCTTTCCTTTTTTTGCCTTTTGAACTCACTTTGGGTGCGACGTACGAGCCCTTACCATTTAATAACCAGTCGAGATCGGCCTTGATGCGAGGGTCGTCCATTCTGGGATCCTGATACTTGACCCCATACTCTTCTAGTTTCTTTGCTAATTCCTGAGCGGTATCACGGTAGCCAGGATTACCTAACATATTTACCATCTCGTCTGGATCTCGCTCGAGGTCGAAAAGCCACGGTTGATCATTGGTGGCAATAACTAGTTTGTGACGATCCGAGACCGCCATTAACCAACCTGCGACGTCACCAGTTCCTCTTGCAAAAGCCACATCGTCCCAAGCTTCATTCCCCGGCTCTTCTGTCAACAACTTTGAAAAATCCCGTCCGTGGAAATCTACGTTAACATCTTTATCAAGCAATGAAAAAAGCGTTGGGCAAAAATCAACGCTAGTTAGCGCACGATTAACAATTGTCTTTGGTTTTATTTTTGAAGGATAATAAACGAGAAACGGAATTCTTGCTGAACCCTCCCAAGGTACGCCTTTATTTTGGCGATGGTGTTCGCCTCTCAGATCTCCATGATCAGCGGTGAAAACGATCATGGTGTTGTCGATAATTCCATCATCTGTCAACTTTTTAATTAAGCGTCCGATGTTGTCATCAATGCACTTAACCATCCCATAGTATTTGCTTTGGCCAAAACCCGATTTCTTAGCAGGCTCACCCCATTCTGGAATTGCCCGGTCGTCGACATCGTAAGAAGTCGGTTTTTCGTACACCTGATCGTCATACATGGTGTCGTAAGGTGCCCTAACCGTATCAGGGCCATGCGGATCCGGAAGACTCAACATGTAACAAAACGGAACCGATTTATTGGCGTCAACAAACTCCAGTGTCCGGTCCATTAAGAAATCAGTAGTGAATGTTTTTTCGTTGGCATCCCCAACTGCGTAAGAGGGTTGGTTCTTAGAGAGCGAGCCCACCTTAGGGCCGTTGTCGTCAATTTTTAAATTCTTCCAATGGCCCCGATTGAACATAAATCGATTGTCCTGAAAACCAAACTTTCGCTCAGGTGCCCATTGAGGCTTCCCAAAACCGTCAAGATGCCATTTGCCAGCATAGCCAGTTTGGTAGCCCGCTTTACCGAGCAAGTGAGCAAACGTAATTACTTCATCGTTTAACGGAATGTTGTTAGTGACCACTGGCGTCGCCTGAGGATATAACCCCGAAATAAGCGAACCTCGGGATGGACTGCAAACGGGAGTCGTCGCATAAAAACTCGTACACAACGCACCTTGGTCTGCAATCCAATCGATATTCGGTGTTTCAACGACCGCAGGCCCCCACATATAGGCCTGCCGTTTTTGCATCATCTCTCGATAGCATCCCAATGTCCTAAAATTGTGCTCATCGGTCATGATCACGATTAAATTGGGTGACGCCAGATTTGGATCACCCGAGTCGCCTTTCACCACAGAAACAAAACTAATCAGTACAATGATTACGGATTGCCAAAAAACGAATTGCTGTGATCGATATCTCATTGTTTGCCCCGGTCGTTCAAGGATTGTCATAGACCCCATTTTTATCCTAGTGGCTCGAGTCGTCAATCAAACGGAGCCATCTGACCTATCTATTTGGAAATAATGTTAGTCGCAATAATTCTTCACCGACACCAACTAGATCCCATCGCCGATAAATTTTTCGATAGAAAAGAGACAAAAGCCTCCCTACCAGATGACGTATAGTCAGACCACAACCATCGCTCAACGAGATGATTAAAATTGGCACTTATTTCCGTCCAAAATCAATTTTAGAACGGCAACATTAAATAGAAGGCTTGCCAGCAAGTGGAAACCGAGAATTGCAATCAGCATTTTCTACTCTCACTAGCTTCAAACGCTTATAGTGGACAATCCGACCGCCATTTCTTTAACCACCGAGACGTATATCTGTAAACTAATAACAACCAACCATGAATTAGAGTTCCATCTAGGGGGCAAGGTTTCCGATGGAAAAAACGAATGGTTTGCTCTAATGGTTGGGCTGCTAAGGAAGAGTGTTTAACCCTCTTTAAGAAGTCGCTCAAGATGGGTGATTTGACTGCGCACACCCTCAAGGTCGGGATTAATTTGAAGCGCGACTCGAAATCCCCCTAAAGCTTGGGAAGCATTGTCTAGCTTTAAAAAGCAGTGTGCCATTCCCATTGCCGCCGGAAAATGAAACCGATTGCAATTAAGCGTCTCCCGGCAATCACTTACCGCAGCATCCAGATAACCAAGTGCACAATAAGCAATGGCTCTCTGGTGCCACGCTTCTCCCAACGTTGGATTCGATTCGATGATTACAGTCGCTGCATCAACCACCTCTTCCATTCGCACCTGAGTTACCAAACGGTAAAGGTTCTTAATGGAATTTTGCTCGGCCACGTTTCCCTGACGAACCCAAACGTCTCGAATGCTATGATCAGCCAAAAGTCTGACAGCACGATCTTCATCAACAAGCGCGTTGCCCATGATCTCGTTGACCGAAAAGTCCCCCAGAAACCCAAGACCCAAAATAGCGGCTCGTCGTGTCGTACGACCACCATAAACAGCCAATCGCTCCATCGTTCCGATGGAATAAAGCTGCGAAATCGAGTCAATAAACGAAGCCGAATTTTCGTCGGTCAAGTATTGCTGGTAGAATATATCCAGCAGCGGTAATCGGACATCAAATTCCGACATATTGACCTTACTCCCAAAAACTAAATAACACTGTAAAAGGCTTAAACCATTCGGGGAAGCTAATAGGAACTGCCTACCTAACGGACACTCTTCACGAGTCTAGTTGGGGACCTTGCGAGAAACAACAACAAGAATTCAATTACCTAC
>CALKNI010000224.1 GCA_938091115.1 uncultured Pirellulaceae bacterium
GATTTTAAACGGCTGTATCAGTCGGGTGCTGAAATTGCGAAACGAATTGGCGTTGAAGCAGACCCCTATTCATTTAACCCGGTGCTGGTTGATTTTTACCGCGACATAGGATTTCTTCCCGATGCGGTTCTGAATTATCTTGTCCTGCTGGGTTGGTCACTTGACGACAAAACTGAGGATTTTTCACGTGAGGAAATGCTAAAGCATTTTTCAGCCGATCGGATTGTTCGGAGTGAAGCCAGTTTTGATTGTCAAAAATTGCTATCGTTTCAAGCGTCTTATATGAACGCCTTGCCATTGAAGCAAAAAACGAAAATGTGTCTTGGCTTTTTGCAGAAAGCGAATTTAGTTAGCGATCCAGTTGCATGTGAGCTGGGAGAGTTAATTTCCCGAATAGTTGAAGCAGCGGGAGATCGGATTTGTATGGCTGGAGATATCTTGAAATTCGATACCTTTTTTATTGCTGATGAGCAGATGGAATTCCAAGAGAAGCCATTCCAGAAACGAATGGTCAAACCAACCAATGCCGGATTTTTACTAGCTGAATTCAACAAGATTTTGAACGTCACTGACGGTTTTGATTCAGCCACCCTCGAGGCTGCCCTGCATGGTTTTTGTGAAACTCAGGGGGTTGGCGTGGGCGATGTTATTCACGCACTGCGCGTGGCTGTCACCGGAAAGGCGGCTGGGTTTGGAATGTTTGACACGATGGCAATCCTTGGTCGCCAGCGGACTTGCAATCGAATTCAACTCGCGCTGGACGAATTGGCAAAGCGAGTGGAGGCGAACCAATAGGGTTTGGAAAAAGTTTCGCTGCGGTGGACGAGACGCTGTCTAAGTCAAACGAGGCGGCTGTGATCGCCGGGGTGGAGTTCTGCAGAGCTGCGATTGGGGAGAAATAGTTTGGCGCCGGTTTTGCCGTGAAGAGTGCAACTCTCGTCTTGAATTTTCAGCCAACTTCCTTCACGTAGCCCCAGAACGGGGGTCTCGTTCTCTTCGTGAAATTCTGCAATGCGTTGCTCGCGAGTCTCTCCTTTGTGGGTTGAATTTGGATCTGCATCAATGAAGTGCGGATTGATTTGAAATGGAATAAAATCCAGTGCTTGGAACGAGGGGGGTTCCACGATCGGCATGTCGTTCGAGGTTCGAATCGTTGGGCAGGCCATGTTTGTTCCTGCGGAACTACCCATATAAGGCGTTCCCCTGCCCTGCACAGCTTCTCGTAGGGGCTCTCTTAATTGGAGATCAAGAATTGTCTTTAGAAGCCGGAACGTATTGCCGCCGCCAATGAAAATGGCTTCCGCCTCTTGTACGCTGGCAGTGGGGTTGGTCGAAGCGTGGATCGAATTAACTGCGATCCCGATGGGCTTCAAAGCAGACGCGACAAGATCTGCGTATTGCTGATGCTCTTTGAGGGCATAGGGGACAAATAGGAGCGTTCGGCAGCCCTCGAGATGCTCCGCTATCGCTTCCCGACAGTGCTCCAGGAATTCGGTGCCGTGCACACGAGAGCTGCTGATTAGAAGTAGGTTTCGCATCTTGTCGTTCCTCGGGCTGTCGGTGTTTACGGCCCTTATCGAAGAAACGGCGGGCCTCGTTCTCGGGATTGTAACCGGTTTGTTGTAACGGCTGAATTGGGAGCTTTCCGATTCCTGCAAGAACAGGTTGATTCTACCGAAAAACGCACTTCCCCTCGCTCAAAATTGCTTTATCCGTTACGATTCGAGGCGAAGATTGATGTCAAAGGAAGTGGCCTCAATCGCGAGTTTTGCAACAAAATGAGAATTGATCTGTTATGAATGAGTCCCAACACAAATCGCTAGATTTTATTCGCCAAAGGGTTGCCGATGATGTTGCTAACGGCAAGAACGACGGACGCGTTCAGACGAGGTTTCCCCCCGAGCCTAATGGTTACCTGCATATTGGGCATGCTAAATCAATTTGCCTGAACTTTGGATTAGCGGAAGAGTTTGGTGGTAAATGTAATCTTCGTTTTGACGATACCAATCCGGAAAAAGAGGACAACGAATTTGTCGATGCGATCCGTGAAGATATCCGCTGGTTGGGGTTCGAGTGGGATGCCGAATATTTTGCATCGGACTATTTTGAGAAGTTATACATTTGGGCAATAGAATTAATTCAGCGCGGTAAGGCGTACGTTTGTGACCAGACGATTGAGGAGGTCCGTGAATATCGTGGGGGTTGGGATAAACCTGGCAAGAACAGTCCTTACCGGGAGAGAACTGTCGAAGAGAATCTTGACTTGTTTTCACGAATGAAAAATGGTGAATTCAAAGATGGTGAAAAAACGTTACGTGCCAAAATTGATATGAATTCCGACAATATGAATTTGCGGGACCCCGCGATGTATCGTATTCGTCATGCGGCACATCATCGTACCGGTGATCAATGGTGTATCTACCCCAATTATGATTGGGCTCATGGTCAAAGCGATTCGATCGAGGGAATTACTCATTCTGTTTGTACCCTTGAGTTTGAGCAGCACCGTCCTCTTTATGACTGGTACATTGGCCAACTAGAGGTGCATCATCCACAGCAGATCGAATTCGCAAAACTGGTTATTTCCAACACAATGATGAGTAAGCGTAAACTGACTGAACTAGTGGCAGGTGGTTTTGTTGAAGGTTGGGATGATCCGCGGATGCCGACCATTTCCGGTTTTCGCAGAAGGGGGTTTACTCCTGAGTCCATTCGAAATTTTGCGAAACGTGTTGGTATTACCAAGCACAACAGTACGACTGATATTGCTGTAATGAATCTATGCATTCGTGAGCATTTGAATCGAATTGCTCCCCGCGTGACAGGAGTTCTTGATCCGCTGAAAGTCGTGATAGAAAACTATCCAGAGGATGAATTTGAGATGCGGATGACGGGAGTCAATCCGGAGGATGAAAATGCTGGGACGAGAGAAGTACCGTTCGGTCGGGAATTATATATCGAGCGATCTGATTTCATGGAGGAAGCACCTAAGAAGTTCTTTCGGTTGACGGTCGGCGGAGAAGTCCGATTGCGAAACGCATTTTTTCTAAAATGCAATGAAGTTATCAAAGACAAACAAGGTGAAATTGTTGAGTTAAGGTGTACTTACGATCCAGAAACGTCGGGCGGTAAAGCCCCAGATGGTCGCAAAGTAAAGGGGACAATCCACTGGATTTCGGCCGCTCATGCGATCGATGCCGAGGTCAGGCTCTACGATGTTATGTTCGAAAACGAAGATCCGTCTGATGTTCCTGAAGGGAAAGACTGGAAGGATCTGATCAATCCCAAAGCTCTGGTGGTGATGCAAAACGCTAAGGTTGAACCACTCCTGAATGAAGCAGGCACTGGAGATTCATTTCAGTTTGTAAGGAACGGTTACTTCTGTATCGATTCCAAAGATTCTAGACCGGGAAAGCTCGTGTTAAATCGGACGGTGACGCTGAAAGATGCCTGGTCAAAACAGCAGAAAAAAGGTGGCTCACCGAAATGATCTTGTAGCATTGAAGACTAGCCCACTGCGGGATCAGGAAAGTACAATTGACTCACAACCGTTTAATAGTTTTTAAGGGTTTGAACGATGTTTGAACGTCGCTCCCTTCGATTTCCTATCACCCTTGGCGTTACGTTAATCTTGATTATCGTAGCTTTGACCGTGGGTTGGGTGCTGTTAAGCATCAGTGGTGCGACCAATCGTCAACCTCAGTATTACTGGACAATGCTGTCGGTTGGGAGTTTGCTTTTCCTTGTCGTATTGATCGGCGTGGTGATGTATTTGTCGCTGTCTATTAAAGCGATAAACCTGACTCGCCGGCAATCGAATTTTATCGATAGTGTGACACATGAACTAAAGTCTCCCATCGCTTCTTTGAAACTTTATCTCCAGACCATGAGCATGCGCGATGTAGATTCAGAGCAGAGGGATAAGTTTCAGCAGTTTATGATGGCGGATGTCGAACGACTTGATGGGTTAATCAGTCACCTTTTGGATGCGGGAAATATTGAACGCAAGCACGTTGGTGAAGAGATTGAAACGATTGATCTAGGCGAACTGTTGGTAGGGTGTGCTGCGACCGTGAGTGCCCGTTACCGAGTTGATGAGTCGGTGATTAAATTGGAATTAAATAATTGTCGTATCAAAGCAGACCGTGTTGATGCTGTAATGATTTTTAGAAATTTAATCGACAACGCTGTGAAATATGCTGGTTCGCCGCCGCAGGTTCAGGTGGCTACGTGGATTGAAGGTGAAAGTGTAGTTGTTGAGATTTCAGATAATGGCGAAGGAATTCCAAAGGGTTTTCGTCGAAAGGTGTTTGGGAGATTTTTTCGGTTGGGGGCGGAATTACAGCGAAAGAAGCCAGGGACTGGTCTGGGGCTCTATATCGTCAGGACGCTTGTGAAAAGACTTGGTGGCAAAGTGGCGGTGCTTGATCGAGATAAACGGTTGGGGACGGTATTCGAAGTCCGGCTGCCCAATGTGGAATCTCTGCATTCCACGAGGAAGATCAAAGCTATTGAAAATGCGAATTGAGCATTTGATGTCATGCAAATCATAAAGTGATGAACTTGAAAAATAAAAAACACATTTTGGTTGTCGAAGACGAAGAGCATTTGGCGGTAGGTATCAAGTTTAACCTCGAGGCCGAAGGGTTTCGAGTGACCACTGTTGGGAATGGCTTGGCTGCATTGAAAACGATCGAGAATGAAGATTTGCCTGTTGATTTGGTCGTGCTTGACCTAATGCTTCCAGGAATGAGCGGGTATGAAGTTTGTGAGCAAGTGCGTCAATCGGGAAAGCGAATGCCGGTTTTGATGCTGAGCGCGAGGACGCTTTCGGAGGACCGTACCCGCGGGTTTGAAGTGGGGGCAAGCCAGTACCTTGTTAAGCCATTTGAGCTTGAAGAGTTGTTGGCTCGAATAAAGAACTTACTCTCTCAAAGCACGATGGTTGGGAATCGTGATAAATCTCCTCCAAAAAATGTCGTAGAATATGAATTCGGAGACGCTGTTGTCAACTTCCAAACCTATGAAATATCCGTCAGAGGAAAAGCGGTAAGGCTAACGCAATTGCAGATAAAGGTTTTAAAGTTTTTTGTAATGAACGAGGGCGTTGTTGTGCCGCGGGCAAAACTACTGGAAGAAGTTTGGGGGATGCACGGAAACATGAACACGCGTGCTCCGGATCAAGTACTGCGGCAATTGCGTAAAACTTTCGAAGTTAATCCTTCGATGCCGGTGCACTTTTTGACGATAAGGGACGCCGGTTACCGGTTCTTACAAAACCCCGTAGAAGCCTAGCAGCGGAGGGGTTGAGTCGGAGGCAAGTGCAGTGGGGATTCCCGGTTCAGCACACACGGTGCTGAGTTGATTTATGTTCCTCAGCAGGATTGAGCTACCGGTTGATTGGAGGTCAAAGCGGCGCCAGTGTATCCGCGGGGTAGTGGATAAAGGCCGCCTGAGAGGCTAGTGTTGGCCTTGTCGCCGACTTCGGAAAAAGCTTGACTGCCGTACATGCTTTGACCCGAGGGGCGGTAATTGGCAGAGTAGTTTGAGGCGCTAGGCATTCCAGAGAGGGACGGCAGGTTTTTCTTCGCCGAAAGATTGCAGCCGCCTTGAGAGATCAAAAGCAATAATCCACCGACTATTGCTAAGCGTGTAAACGATCTGTTCATTGCCCCTGCCCTCATGCGTGAAAACATAATCTCGAAACGAATTGTTCTAGCCACGTGTTTGAAGTGGTGGCCGAACCTCGAAGTGTTCGTGATGGAACAGCAAAAGGTTGATCAAATTGGTGTGAAAAACCAGGATTGATGAAATCGTTCCAGTTTTTTCATTAGGTTCGTTAAACTCTCACATCAGCGCAACTTGTGAAGCTTAGATTTTCTAGCAAACTGTCGTCAAAGTGAGTTAATCGAGTGCACGACTGTCGAGTTGTTTTTGGGATGGCAGTTTCACATTCCATGCGAGTCCCATTCTCTCCAGTGTTCGAATTACGACCCAGCTAAGGTCAAACTGCCACCATTTGAGTCCATGTCTGGCCGACGTTGGAAAGGCGTGATGGTTGTTATGCCAACCCTCGCCGTGGCTTAAAAAACCAAAGAAAATATTGTTTCGAGAATCGTCAGATGATTTGTAATCTTGAGAGCCAAAAATATGGCAAATTGAGTTAATTGACCAAGTGATATGATGGGAAACGCAGACGCGGGCCAGTCCACCCCATAGTAGGCCGAGTCCAGCTCCAGCGGCGATACTCGTCAATGAGAAATCTGGCGTCAGAAGTGCTGCTGCTCCGCCAATCGCGGCTGGGATCAGCAGGCTGGCGGTAACCCAAGTGACGTAGTGGTCGTCAATCGCAACCAACATCTTGTCTTCTAATAAATCGGGTACGTATTTTTTACGTTCCAGTTTGGACCAATTGGAATTGAAGAGCCAACCGGTATGGGAATGCCAAAATCCTTTCAATTGGTTGACTATTCCACCATCGTGAAGATGAGGTGAATGAGGGTCGCCTTCATGGTCCGAAAATTGATGATGTTTACGGTGAACCATACACCAGTCTATGGGCGAACCCTCGACGGCAAAAGCGCCCATGGCTGTCCAGAATGCCCTGACCGGTGTCACTGTTTCGAAAGATCGATGCGTCAACATTCGGTGGTAACCGATTGTGATGCCCATGCCAGTGAGGTACCAGCCTCCAACAAGCATGACGATGTCGAGCCAGCGCACCATTCCATATTGGGAGGCGATAAAGATGGCCGCAATTAAACCTGCTAATGGAAAAAGTACAGTTCCCAGAATGACAAGACGCCGCGCGATAGAGTCTTCATTGGCCTGAGTTGCAACGTTTGAGGCCTGCGTAGCCGAATCCGATTCGATTGGAATCTGGTGTAAAAAAGCGGGCGAGATTTCGCTTGGAAGTGAATCTGTAGCTGTGAGATTTGCGCGAGTTGGCGGTTCGGAAATGACTGGTTTTGTTTGAGTGGGGCCCGTTACCGATGCCATGAAAAGATTCCTATTTGAGTGGGGATTGTCCGACTGGATAATCCGAAAGCAGTGGCCTGAAAAGACCGCGCGATCGATTGCTTAAAGTGTAGGGAAAAGCGGCTCTGGAGTTGCGTTTGGCTTGTTTGCCAAATGTAATTCTTGTGTAATGTTTGACCAGCTGCTGGCAGCCAAATTGTCCGCTGATATTAAAGAAAGCGGACGTGTTGAGCAGACTATTCGATTTTAATACTCAGGAGGTGCGCAGTTTCATCCCCTGCATTTCGGATAGTGGAAGGTCGTCGCGAGTTAAGCTTCCGAGTTAGTTGACGGCCAAAGAAGAAGTGGTTCTCACTACGCATTTGAGTGGGCGGGATGAACGTTTTGGCCTGGAGCGTTCGTTACAGAATTATCCGATCACCGAGCTGACGTGTTCTTTAAGCGAGCCATCGATCCGAGGGCCGATATTCTCCACAACGCGAGACGCAAAGTAATTGCCCCATTTTGCTGCATTGTTGGCCGTCATTCCCGATGTAATGCCATAAAGGGCTCCCCCTGCAAATGCATCACCCGCTCCGTTGGTATCGATTGCGTTGACGGGGAAACCGTTGGTTTTGGAGACATTCCCTTTTTCCACAACATAAGCGCCGTCGCCACCGTCAGTAATGAATGCCAAGTTGCAGATTGCTGCCATTTTGGTGGTGCATTCGTTGATGTCGGCAGTTTGGAAAAACTGCTTTGCTTCGTCAGCATTACAGAAGATGATGTCGCAATAGTCTTTGACAATACGATGGAAGTCTTCGGCGAATCGATCAATTAAGAACGCATCGGAGAATGTAAATGCGGTTGTGACTCCCAGCCGCTTGGACTGCTCAAATGCCTCAACACAGGCCGCTCTTGGTTCTTCTGCATCCCAAAGATAGCCTTCGATGTAACTGCATTTAGATTGTGAAAGTAAGTCAACGTCGATCTCAGACTTTGTGAGTGTGGTCGAAATTCCCAAGTGAGTGCACATCGTTCGCTCTGCATCCGGAGTGGTTAAAACGACGCAGGTACCGGTCGGCAACGCTGTCTCTGGAGCTAGGGGAACTGGGAACACGATCCCAGACTGCTCCATGTCCTTTTTATAAAATTCACCATTCGTGTCATGTGCAACTTTGCCACAATAAACTCCACTTCCACCGCTTTGGGCGATAGCGACCATCGTATTGGCTGCAGATCCGCCGGATGCGAGACGGAGGTTTTTACTTTCCAGCTGGCTAAGAATCTGGGCTTGACTCTCGGTGTCCATTAAGGACATTCCACCTTTACCGAGATTCAAATTTAAAATCAGTTCTTCTTCTACCTGTGCGAGGGTATCAACAATTGCGTTACCAACACCAAACACATTGTAGTTTTTATCAGTCACTTTTTTGTCCCGTCAGATATGTCCAGCGAATAATCTATCATTATTGGGTTTTTGGGGATATCTGCAACCAGCTTGGAGGGATAGTTTGAGCCCCTCGCTCAAAGCGGGTGAGTTTGATTAAACTGAGGTAATGGGAAAAATTAAAACATTTATCGCGGTAAAAGTCTCCGAGCGAGTCAATAACAACGTCGCTAAAGTCGTAGGTCGATTGGCGGCTTTGTGTGATCAGTACCGCTGGGTTGAGCATGAAAATCAACTGGTAGGACTCAATTACGTTGGCGAAGTCATCGATGTCGAAGTTCCGGAGCTGTGCAAGCTAATTAAAAATGCAGTGGAGCCGTTGGAATCGTTCGAACTTTCTTTGCAAGGGGTTGATGGTTTTTCCAGCGCACAAGAACCACGCACTCTCTGGATTGGTGTCGACCAGGGGCGGGAACAGTTATGCGGGCTTTACTCGGTATTG
>CALKNI010000225.1 GCA_938091115.1 uncultured Pirellulaceae bacterium
AGAGCATCGTTACTTCAACTGTTTCCTTTTTGGCATCTGATGAAATGAGGGGACGCGACACCCCCTCCCCTGAGCTCACGATTGCATCGAGTTACGTTGCAGCTAGGTTCCTTGGGGCGGGCTTAAAAGGGCTTGGGGAAGATGGGTCCTATTACCAAAATCATGAAATAAAAGTAGCCAAGGTGTCGTCCGGATCACTGAGAGTGAAACGAGAGGGAGACGCTGTTGCTACGTATGGTCTGTTGTCCGCCAGCGACGAAGAATTCGCATATCAAGGCAAGGTGGAAATGTTAACTGCCGAAAATGCGAATGATGAGAAATTCGACGGTCCCGTTTGCATGGTGGCGGAAAAGTTTCAATCGCGTCGCGATCAGAGTAATTTTATGCGGCGACTTGCCCGTTTAAAGGAAAATGGAGCAACGGCAATTTTGGTTCAGGTTGATCCGGATCATCGTTTAGTCGGGATGGCTTCTTCGAGCGGTGCACCGCGAATGCAAACGGGGCGAGAATCTAATTCTGGACATGTGGTCTTAGTCGAAAAAGGTGCCGTTGAAGGAAACTATGAAATCTCGTTGCCGCGGCAGATGAAATCGACGGCAGTTGTTCGGAATGTGATTGGAATGATTCCGGGAAGTGATCCTGAGTTAGCGAAAGAGGCAATTATCATCTCGGCCCATCTTGATCATGTCGGGATTAAGGGGAATGTTGGCGATGTGATTTGCAACGGCGCAGACGACAACGCGTCTGGTGTAACGGCTGTTCTGAGTCTTGCCGATGCCTTCGCTGCAATGCCGAATGGACCAAAGCGAAGTGTGATTTTTATGACTTTCTGGGGCGAAGAGAAAGGGCTTCTAGGGTCCAAGTATTATGTTAGTAATCCAGTTTGGCCGCTTGAAAAGACAGTGGCTAATGTAAATATCGAAATGATCGGTCGACCTGAACCGGGAGCCAGTGGGAAATGCTGGTCGACGGGTTGGGACGAGTCAGATATGAGTGAATTGATGAGCGTCGGTGCAAAGGAAGTGGGTGTTTTGATTTTTCAACACCCTCAATTCAGTGGCGAAATGCTTTATCGTTCAAGTGATAATTATCCATTCGCACAGAAAGGTGTGATTGCCCATAGTTTTTCGGCGGGCAGTCTGCATGAAGATTACCACATGCCGGGTGACGAATCTCAGAAGCTTAACTTTCGCCATATGACTAAAGTGATTCAAGGACTTTTCGCAGGTACACTTCCGATGGCCAACGGTAAGGTCACACCGAAAAAGAACTAGTCGTTTAGTAACTAAAGGATCGATGGTTGGTGGTGCCGCGGTCCAACGGAACGCTAGATTTCGTGACGGTGAATGATCGGCTATGACATTCTGCACCAAGCTTGATTGAATTTTTCAGGTGGCAAATCACTTCGCCGGTTCCAAGTCGTTTTCGTAATTCGCTTTTTGAATGGTGGGCTTGTCCTCTTTGGTAGAGGCGGTGTTTAAAGACGCGGGTGATAAATTCTCAAAAACGTACTCATTGCCATATTCAATTTTGGGCGGGGCGGCCGTCAGCGGTTTGTTTTTGTGACGGTGGATCAAGAGATTTTCTGCCGTCATTGCATCGAGGTTCGGGGCGGGAGGCAATTTCTGCCCGGCAAACCTCATGCCTTCGTAAATCGTTCCTTTTTGAAACGGCCCAGCTCCGAGGTACCAAGTGTTACTACTTGTACTTTCGGCTTTGGCGATTCCTGATTGCCAAATTGGAGTTCGGGACTCGCGGTCATATGCGAAGACAATTACTTTGGCGATTCCGGATTGCGCATTGCTTTTTCCGAACGAAAGCTCGGGGAGCGCCGGGAGTGGCGAGCTGGAAAATATGCTCGCTGCTGAGGTAAGGGAACTCGCCTGCGGAATGCCGTAGACGACTTCGTGTCCATCCGTTCCCAGGGCACCTACCCGCGGTTCGACGATGATATCTGCTAATTCCCGTGTGTCCTGAATTAAACAACTGGCGGCTGTAAGTTGTTGTCTCAACGAGCTAATGATGTATTCTGAATTCACAAAACCCACCCCTTTTACAGAGTGCAGGTACAGGGTATCGAGAAATACCTTTTGACCGCGTAGAGATTGAAAATCAATTTGGCTGATGGCCTGGTCGACTGCATCGGACATAAGCAACTGCTCTGTGGCAGTGCGGGTAGTGGTGCTGCCGCAGCCAGTCAATGCTATCGAGCAAAAAGCGAACGCCCAGAGGCCAAGGCAAGCTTGTTGAAAGTGATTGAGGATCGATTTTGAACGAAACACGTGTGTTGGCATTTAACCGCCCTGTTTCTATTTCAAAACAGGAATAAGGCAAAAACTATAATGTGCGTGCGGGACTATAGAGAAATCGATCGTTTGGCGAAAGCGAACCTTGGTTTTCAACAGCTTGCTAACTAATGCTGTGTTGGAAGGCCGATCTCCATTTTGCCTATTTTGACAATTGGTTGTTTTTTATCCCAAATAAGAAAAATATCTTCGACCTTGGAAACGGATGTATTGGCGTAGAAAGGATGGGCGGTATAGGGCTAACAGCGTGAATAGAAAGAAGATTGTTCACTAATAGGTCAACCTCAACCACTCATTTACCGCAATTATGTTAAGCTAATCAATCTTGACCGACCGGACAGGTTAGATATAATCCGGTCGTGTTGGCAAGGTTGGCAATTTCGGATGGAACGGTCAATTTTTCCAAATAGTAGGATTCAGTAGTTTGTGGTGTATGCGGAGTTGAGCGATGACCGCGTGGACTACGGGGAAACCCGGGTTTGCTTTCGCCGCCGCAAAGCACCCAAATCAACTTAGACGTGTCGGGTGGAGATTTATTCTTTCCCGCCCAACCACCTAGGGAGAGGATGGTTCAATGAGTACAAAAACAGTCTTTACCACCGGCGAAGCAGCCAAAATCTGCAAAGTTAGCCAGCAGACGATCATTCGTTGCTTTGACAATGGAAGCCTCAAAGGCTTTCGCGTACCGGGTAGTCGGTTTCGCCGAATTCCACGTGATCAGCTCTATTCATTTATGAAAGAGAACGGAATTCCAACAGAGGCATTGGAAAGCGGTAAGCGAAAGTTGCTGATTGTCGATGACGATGTGGAATTGGTTGAGTTGATGGTCGACGTGTTCGCACGGGATGGTCGTTTCGAAATCAAGTCCGCTAATAACGGATTTGGAGCGGGCATGTTGGTGAAAGAATTTCGGCCTGATCTTGTGATTCTTGATGTGATGTTACCAGATATCAACGGCAAAGAGGTTTGTCAGCGGGTTCGTAATGATCCCTCGATGAAAACGGTGAAAATTATCTGTATCTCCGGAATGGTGGAGCAGGATAAGATTGCTGATTTGCGTGCCGCTGGTGCGGATGATTTCATGAACAAGCCATTCTCGGTTGATGTTTTGCTCGAACGTGGTTGCCAGATGCTGGATATGGACAGCAACAATACCGCTGTTGGTTAGAGCTCGTCGAGGATTGCGAATTCGCAAACGCGTGTTAATAACATAACGAGCGCACCTCGGCTTTGTCTGAGGTGCGTTTTTTTTTATGGACTTGAATAACGGGTGCAGCTGTGCGTTGGTTACCAATTGGCTTTGGCGAACAGGATGATCGCGTGGCAATTCGTTTGCCCTGTGTCGAGGCTGATTTCGTTAATTTAGTGACAATCTGCACGTCTAGCTCGTCCATTGATGGGTTGCATCGCTTGCTGCGTTCCAACCCGACGTTAATGTTGTATTCTTTGGGGCATTATTACGAGTCTCGGCAACAAGCTCCCACTTCCGCCTTCGAATTGGTTGAAACGGTTTCAGTCACTTTACTTGAAGCCGTCAGTACCGTTCGCATTGGGTACGGCTCGGGAATCGGTAAGAGATGTTCGGAAAAGCAGTTGAACGACTGGTTCGTTGAATTTAGCCGGGCTCGTTCTAACAAAAAACTAAGAAATACGCTCCAGAAATTTATTCAGTTTTTTGGATTTCAAAAAAAGCGGCAGAGCAAAAACTTCATATTGAGTTTGGTTGGGACAGACTTGCGAGCGGATCAGTTCGTTTGCTCTGGCATCAGACGTAAGGAAACTTCTGTACGTCTGACTCGACGCTGGGTAGAGGAACGAGGAAGTAAGCTACCGATTGATGAGTTGCTTGCATTGGGGATTGCGGTGCTTGAATCGTCAGAGAGCCATGCTAAACGTCTGCAACGGGATAAACTGGCATCGATGAAGCAATTGGCATATGGTGCAAGTCACGAGATCAACAATCCACTTGCGAATATTGCCTCGCGAGCACAGACGATGTTGGCTGTAGAGTCGAATCCAGAGAAGAAATACAAGTTGGGGGTGATTTATGAGCAGGCGATGCGCGCTCATGAAATGATTTCGGATATGATGTTATTTGCTCATCCTCCTGTTGCACGACTGGAAACAACTTCAATTCGTTTGATGATGGCTCGGGTTGTCGACGAACTGAATCCATTGGTCGACAGGATTTCCAATTGTGATTTTCGAGTCATTATCAGTGCAGGGGTGGATCGGGCGCAAATAGATGCCACTCAGGTTGCTGTCGCAATTAAGAATTTGGTGCGGAATTCTGTGGAATCGCTTGAGGCGTCGGATCAGAAGCAAGCGGAAATCGAAATACGAATCAAACGGTCGGAGTCGGGGATGATCCAGTTCATGGTTTCTGACAATGGGGCTAAGATACGGAGTGACATTATCGATCATTTGTTCGATCCATTCTTTTCTGGCCGAGAGGCCGGTCGGGGGCTCGGTTTTGGACTGTCAAAGGTTTGGACGATCGCTGAGATGCATGGTGGCAGGATTGAATACTCAGCCGAGCGGAATCTGGGTCCACAGTTTATTTTGTCGTTGCCTCAGGAGTCCAAGGCGATTTGTAGGGGAAAGTCCCTGACGTTGACTACTTCGAAGGTCTCTCGCGTCGAGCCAGGTGAAGGTGAAGCGGCGTAAGTACGGTTTCGTCTTGTTTCTTGATTTTTCTTAACGCCTTCGATTGACAATCTGAAATTGTCATCAAAGAATAAAGTTCGGCGATTGGACTGCAATCGTTCCTTCTACAACCGCTTGTTTCAACTTTTGGGTACGATGAATAATCTCGCCAATCAAGCTAAGCTTCCCTCTCTTTGGGCGGCATTGGTTCCTGTTTCTGTTTTGATCGGTTTGCTGAGTCTCAATGTCTATCTATACGGCGAAGATTCATCTTACGGTCCTAACCAAATTGCGTTGTTGATGGCAGCGGGAGCAGCGGCGATTGTAGGTAGATTGTACCTTAACTCGTTTAAGAACATGCTGGCCGGTATTGAGCGAGCCATCGGATCTGCGTTGGTGGCTATGTTGATTTTGTTATTGATTGGTTCGCTCGCTGGAACCTGGATGATGAGTGGCGTTGTCCCGGCGATGATTTATTATGGACTAGATGTGTTGAATCCGCAGAGTTTCCTGGTGGCCACCGCTGTAGTTTGTGCAATTGTTTCAGTAGCAACTGGTAGTTCATGGTCGACGGTCGCGACTGTCGGAATAGCGCTATTGGGAATCGGAATGGCGCTTGGTGTTAACGAATATCTTACTGCCGGTGCCATCATTTCCGGAGCCTATTTTGGTGATAAAATTTCCCCGCTCTCGGATACCACTAATTTAGCGGCGGCAATGGCGGGGACCGATTTAATCACACACATCAAGTATATGCTGTGGACGACCGTCCCAAGTTTTATCATCGCCTTGGGCATTTATCTTTTGATTGGATTGGGAGGCGAGCCAACTGAGATTTCTGGGAATACGGCCGCTTTAAAACAGGAAATGCTTGCTAATTTTGATACGCTCAGCCCAGTACTGTTTGTCGTGCCTTTGGTTGTGCTGGCGATGGTGATTTTAAAGTTCGACGCGGTTGCAGCTTTATTTGTCGGAGCAGTTTTGGGTGGAGTGTTTGCAATTGTTTTTCAACCGCAAATGGTTTCAGAAATTGCTGGACTGGATGATATTGAGGTTGTTTCCTCCACTGGAGAAACAGAGATGGTGCAGCCCAGTTATGCCAAACGTTCGTATGTTGCGTTTATTAATTCAATGGCATTTGAAACAGCCCGTTACACAAAAGCAGATGCGGCCAAGTTCGAGAGAGAATTTGAGGAATCAAAAGCAGCGCTAAAGCAAGTAGAGACAGTACCTGAAGGTTCCTCTGAGAACCCCCAGATCGCTTCGGCGAAGCAAACCGTTGCTGAAGCGCAGGCAAAACTTATGGCCGTTAAGCTACTGAAAGGTAAAGGAATGGACGGGATGCTGAACACCATCTGGTTAATTATCACGGCAATGTGTTTCGGCGGTGTAATGGAAGCCTGTGGACTCTTGAAACGTATTACGGATCCGTTGATTGGCATGGCCCAGTCAACTGGATCACTCATAGCGACGACTGCGGGAAGTTGCATTTTTGTCAATGCGACCGCGTCGGATCAATATCTCGCAATCGTCGTCCCCGGACAGATGTTTCGGGATACTTACGCAAAACGTGGTTTGGCACCTCAAAATCTTAGCCGCACACTTGAGGATGCGGGTACAGTCACGTCAGTACTGATTCCTTGGAATACGTGCGGTGCCGCTCAAAGCGCGGTGCTTGGGGTTGCGACCTTTGCGTACGCACCGTTCTGTTTCTTTAATTGGATTAGCCCTTTGATGACGATTGCAATTGGCTTTGCCGGCTTTGGTATCGCCAAGTTAAAAAAACAGGATGGGGAAACATCTGAAAGTGAATTGGAAGGCTAACGGCAGAGATTCTGATGCGAATCCGTCCTCTCGCAGTTTGCTAGCGGCTATAGCGGGCCCGCTGTCATGGGCTGCCGGGTGCATTGAGGTTGGCCTCGCAGTATCGATTTGGTAATTCAGTTATCGAAAAGGTCGATGAATATCGGAGTGGCGCGGCTTAAGATCAGGCGAGCGAAGTCCGATAGGTTTCTCTGTGAGCAGTTTATGAACCGAATTTTCTTTTTTTTGGTAATGGCAGTGGCTGCGGTTTTAAGCGGCCAGTTTGAAAATTGTGCCATCGGACAAATGGACTCGGTGTTTTATACGCCGCCCTATGTGCGTGCGGGTGAATTTAGTCTGCACAAAGTACAGCCCTATCAGATGAGCAGTAGTTTTGGGGCCAAGTTTGTACCGCTGTCCAGTAAGGAGGCTGGTAACTTCTCTCAATTTACAACACCTTCGTTATCGGTAATTCCATCGACGCCTCCCTCGAATTTAAATTTTCCGTCAAATACTATTCCAGCCAATTCAGGCTCCACTTCAGCTTTCCAGCCCACGCCGATTCCGATCGCCCCTCGACAGACATTCCTTGCACAGCCGCAATTAACAGCTCAGCGGGCAGTTGTTCGTCCACCACAGGTAGTGAGCCGGCCGAGCGCGCGGCGTTCGGTTTTGCAGTATCAGGCGTCGACCATCCCCGCTCTCAATATTAAGGACGGCAAATCGATTCAGCTTACCTCGGCAAGCTTTCCAGCTCGCACTGCAAGTCAGCTCCCTGCTCAAGCTGTAGGATCAGCCGGCGGACCAGTCGTTCAGCAGAAAGCAGTTCGGCAAGCGACTCTGGGGCTTTACCCGCCTAGGATTAGCACGGTTCCCAGGGTTGCCCCGGCTTCCTCAACCAATTTGCCGACAACCATTTGTTGCCTGCCGCCGAGCGCCTATCAAAATGTGGTTGGAAAATCAAAAAATCCGCCAGCGGTTGTAACATTGCAGAATATGCCGCCGGGTACCTATGTCGGCCGCGGGTTAGTGGGACAGCCGGCAGCATATATTGATGGGCAGCCACTCAGGAATCTGATTCGCTACATTACGTTCTAGCCGCCGATGATTTGGTTAAAACGTTCACCATCATTTTGGCGGCGGAGGATTGTGCAGTGTCATCATTGCTCGCAAGGGCGTTGGCCAGTTGGAAGGTTGGTTTGTTTACAAAACGGACATTCTTTGGGATTAGCTTTTTCGTCATCCATTTCGTCGCTTCTGTAGCCGACGGTATCGCGCCAGCCGCAATCAAGGCATTTTAGTTCCCAAGCGTCGATGGTTAGCTCATCGCCGTCAAAATGGTTATACTTGCAGACGAGCGGACATTCATCACGACCTCCTTGGAGGCATTTTCCATTAGGTGGAATAAGCGGTTTCACAGTGGTTCCGATTGGGTGTATGGGTCGTTATCAGTAAACGGTAGGCTTGAAATTTAGCTGACTTTTGGCAGTTTTGACAGATCGCTTTAGGGCGATCAATATTTTACGAGGATTATTAATGAGTGTTTCAATTGGCAATTTTAAGAATTCGGCACAGCTTGCTGCGTTCGCAATTTTTTGGGGCATGTTTGCGGGAAGCCAGTTTCTGAGTTCAGCATTGATTGCTCAGACTGCAATTCCTGCTTCTCTCAACGCCCTGTTATCTGGTAGCGGAAGTGGTGTCACTGGGTCTTTGGCGGGTACACCGGAAGATGGGTTTGTTGATTTATTTAATGGGAAAAACCTGGATGGTTGGGAGCAAAAAAATGGTATCGCAACTTACGAAGTAGTCGATGGTACCATCCTCGGGCGAACTGCAAAGGGAAGCCCAAACTCGTTTCTTTGTACGGAAAAAGAATACGGTGATTTTGAATTATTCTTTGAAGTTAAAGTTGATAAGGGATTGAACTCCGGAGTCCAAATTCGTTCTTTAAGCAAACCTGACTACAAAGAGGGGCGAGTCCATGGTCCGCAGGTTGAAATTGAATGGGATCCCGGAGAATCAGGTTATATCTACTCCGAGGGCACTAAGCGGGGATGGGTCAGTCCAACGCGGACTCAAAAGAACGTCTTTAAAAACGAAGAATGGAATCAATACCGAGTATTGGCCGACGGCCCACGAATCCAGACTTGGATTAATGGAACTTGCGTTGAGGATATTGAGATGCCGGCGATTGAATCAACGAAAGGGTTTCTGGGCCTTCAAGTTCATGGTGTCAAAAAAAATGCCGGACCTTTTAAGGTTCAGTGGAAAAATATTCGTATCCGCGAAATCAGTGGTAATGAACGACGCGAGATGAAGGCGTTCATGGGAACACCGAAGGTTGACGGTAAGATCGATGATCTTTGGGAGGGAGTGCCTCGCGTGTTAACTTCGCGGTCTATCGACGAAGTGGATGAGCTTTCGGCGGACCAGAAAGCGTCAACCGCCTGGGTTCGTTGCTTGTGGGATGAGGGGCATCTTTACTGTTTGGCCGAGGTGACTGACGACGCCATTAGCTCTGAGGCTGGAGATGAATGGGATCGTGATGGAGTCGAATTTTTTGTTGATCGAAATTTCGCAAGAACCTCGACCTACGATGATGATGATGCGCAGTATCGAACCGAACCTGACGGGAACGAGTCGACGGGCTCCGAAAATGATCTTTCGACATATAAATCAGCCGTTACAAAGACCGACAAGGGCTACATTGTCGAGGTTTGTATTGATTTAAAAGGCAAAGTTGGAAAGAAAATTGGGTTTGACGTTCAGGTCAACAATGATCCCGGGGACGGGCGCAGAATGTCCGCGATGAAGTGGAACGATTCTTCCAATGATACTTATTTTGACATGTCCAATGCGGGGACACTCGAAATGGTTGAAGGTAATTAGTCTTTTTTGTAACTGAATAATTAAAGGGTGGTTGGTTGCCCGAAATTCTGGCGACCACCCACGTTTTGTTCGCAACCAAAATCAAAACCAGATTTAGTCCAAAAAATAATAGCCACATCGTTAAGGTTGATTTTTTGGACTAAACTGTCTCTAGCAGTGAACCTGCTCTGCAGCATCAACGATAAGCAACATGAAAAACAAGGCTGATATTTCTACTATGGGAACTCCGTCCACCCGAATTGATGAAAAAAAGGCACTCGTCGAAAAGGCACTCGCCGAAAAGACAGTTGCCGAAAAGACAGTTGCCGAAAAGACACTTGCCGAAAAAGCAGATAAATTCCGCTGTTACCAAAAGTCTGTGCAATCACCAGGCCATGAAGTTGGTTTTTTCGAGCAAGCCTTTCGGGATGTGTTTCAAAGAAAACCGTATAGTCTCCGAGAAGATTTTTGCGGCACATTTTCGGTTTGCTGTAAGTGGGTAAAGTCTGACTCAGAGCGGACGGCGTTGGGGGTAGATCTTTGCTCGGAGACTTTGGAGTGGGGGAAAGCGAATAATCTTGTCAAATTATCCGAATCCCAAAAGAAGCGTCTGCGTTTACTAGAGCAGGACGTTCGTAAAAAGAATCGGCCACAAGTCGATGTTTTAGCGGCGCAAAACTTTTCATTTTGGATTTTTAAAACAAGATCTGAAGTGGTCGATTATTTTAAAATGGCGCGGGCAAATATTAAATCTGATGGCATCATGGTGATGGACATGATGGGCGGTGGCGATTGTCAGATTGAAGGGCACGTAGATAAACGGGTTATCAAAAAAGGGAAGCGAGGCTTTCGATATTATTGGAAGCAAGAAAGCTATAATCCAATTAATCACGATGCCAGTTTTTCGATCAGTTTTAAATTTAAGGACGGAAGCTGGCTCAAGCGGGCATTCGAATATCACTGGAGGTTTTGGAGTGTTGTCGAAGTTCGGGAGATGCTTGCTGAGGCCGGATTCAAGGAGAGTCACGTCTATTGGGAAACAGAGGACGAAAATGGGGAAGATACTGGTGAATTCGAACGTCGCGATTCGGTGCCGAGTGCTCCCTGTTGGATATCATACATAGTCGCTGTCCGTTAGCTCACTTCATTGGGAAGTGTGAGATTTCGCTGTCGGGGAAACCTTCAAGTTGAGCCGTTCTACTGGGAAATAACACAGTTTTTACTGCGATTTTGATTTTCGCTCCGAGTGAAGGGAATTCAGCTGAAAACGGTGATGGAATCGTTTGGATCATAGAAAATTCGTTTTGGCTCCGATTCGGGCAAGAAATTTTCTGTTTTGAAAAAAATCTGTAATTTTTGGTAAATCGTTGCGATTGTGGAATGACGTTAACGGGGCTGAGTGGTGGGTTAAAATCAACTATCATTAAGCGTCTGTCATGACAGTTCGTTGGTGAATGGTATTCAGGATGTTTCAAATTCAGACTCATGTTTTGATCCTGTTTTTTTCGACTGGGTTATTACTTAGGTCCCCGGTTCAGGCGAACGACCAAGGTGCCGAGATTTACCGCGCTCAATGTGCGACGTGTCATGGTGAAAATGGCCAAGGGACAACTGAGCATTTTTCTGATCCGTTGCGAGGGGATCTCGCGTTATCCCAGCTTGAGAAACTCATCGTTAAAACGATGCCGGAAGAACATCCTGAGGCGTGCGTTGGTGACGAAGCGAAGTTGGTTGCTGCGTTCATTTACGATCGGTTCTATTCTCCCGAGGCTCAGCAGAGGATAAATAAATCAAGAATTGAATTGTCCCGTTTAACAGTTCGGCAATTGCGTGAATCGGTCGTCGATTTATTAGGGTCTTTTGTCCCTGAGGTAAGGGTTTCTAAAGCGAGAGGGTTGGAGGCAAATTATTTCGCGTCGCGAAATTGGACAGAGAAAAGACGATTATCTTCGCAGGTTGATGGGACGATTGATTTTGGAAGCGGAGTGCCTCATTTCGATCCGACTGGGAAATATACTTCTCTTAAAAAAGAGGAAGGTCCCAAGAAAGATGTCAATTTGATGAATCAAGGATTCTCCACTTACTGGCGTGGAGGGCTGATCCCTGTAGAAACTGGGGTGTATGAAATACTTGTCGAGTCTAAAAATGGTTTCTCTCTTGCGATCAACGATCTGAGGAATCCACTTATTGATCGAAAGGTTCGATCTGATGATGTCGTGGAACATCGAGCTTCCATCTTTTTGATTGGGGGGCGTCCTGTTGGGTTGAGTCTTTATTTATTTTCATACCCCCAACCGCCAGCCAAGATAAGATTGTTGTGGAAGCGCCCCAATGGAATTGTTGAGGTTATCCCAGAGTCAAGCTTGGTCCCTGTTTCGCCAAAAGAAATCTGTATTTGTTCTACGGTATTTCCGCCAGATGATGCGAGTTATGGTTTTGAACGAGGGATTTCGGTGTCTGAGCAGTGGGATCGAGCGACGACGGATGCGGCGATTGAAACCGCGGAGTGGGTTTCTGAAAGGATGTGGAAGCTCGCGGGTGCACGGGAAAACGACAACGATGCATCAGCGAAATTGCGCGATTTTTGTTACCAGTTTGTTGAACGGGCATTTGTAACCAGCCTGGACGAAGACGATCGGAGGTTTTTCGTGGATCGTCATTTTGAACAGGAAATTAGTCAAAAAGATAAAGTGAAACGCGTTGTTTTATTGGCGCTTAAGTCGCCACGATTCTTGTATCCCGTTATTCAAAGTCGCCGACGCAGCGAAGAGATTGCAAGGAGTTTAGCGCTGACTCTGTGGGATTCACTTCCCGATGAACGGCTTTATCAACTGGCTGGCAAGGGACAATTGGTTGATCCGAAAATTGTTGAGCGGGAATCGCGGCGCATGGTGCGCGACTTGCGATCTCGGCAAAAGCTAGAGATGTTTTTTCTCGACTGGCTGGAAGCCGAGCGAGCGACCAATGCGGCAAAAGATAAGGCGGTTTATCCTGATTTTGACCGAGAATTAGTTTCGGATTTGCAGACCAGCCTACTGCTTTATCTGAACGATGTTGTGTGGTCCGGTAACTCGGATTATCGACAGCTTTTTTTGGCTGATTATCTGTATGTGAATAAAAGAATGGGTGAATTTTACGGGATTCCGTTTGCCGGTGATGGTTTTGAGAAAGTTAGCGAGCTATCCGGGAATCGAAGTGGAGTCGTGACCCATCCGTTTTTGATGAGTGGCCTAGCGTATAGCAAAGAGAGTTCACCGATTCATCGAGGTGTGTTTATTGCGAAACGGATTCTTGGTACTCGTCTCCGGCAGCCACCGGATGACGTGAAACCACTGACGGAAGAATTTAATCCAGCGATGACAACGCGGGAGCGAGTTGAGCATCAGACGAAGGAAACTGGGTGTATGAGTTGTCACCAAGTGATTAATCCACTTGGATTCAGCTTAGAGAATTACGATGCGGTTGGGCGATTTCGGACTCATGAGAAATCGAAACCAATCGACGTGAGTTCGGTTTATCAAACACCGGAGGGAGAAGGTGTAAAATTTAACGGAGCCCGAGGTTTAGCTCTGTTTTTGGCAGGTAGCGAACGTGTTGAAAAGAGTTTTGTTAGGCAATTGTTCAACTACTACACCAAGCAATCGATGGATGTCTTAGGAAAGAATCAAATTGATGATCTGCATCGAAAATTCAAAAAATCAAATTTTAACATTGAAAAATTATTGGTGGAAATATCGTTGGTGCCGATGAATTATCAAAGCGAGACCGATGCTAAATAGGTTAGCATATTAAGATTGTGTGACTAAAGGATTTAGTTTTTCCTTGAATTTTGAGTGAGGTCGAAATGAGTTCAAAAATTCTGAGACGAGAGTTCTTGCGAGGCGCGGGTTCTTTCGCACTTGCTTTTCCAGGTCTTTCAAGCTGGCATGGACTCAATTGGGCGATTCCTGATTTACAGTCAGGGAAAAAAAAGCGGCTCGTGATTATGTTCTCGCCGAATGGAATGGTTAGAGAAGGGTTTTGGCCTAAAACTGAAGGTCCTGATTTTGAGATGGATCAAGTCCTTAAGCCACTGGAAGATTTGAGAGAAAAAACGCTGGTTGTTCACGGTGTCTGTAATAAAGTGCGTGGTGATGGCGATAATCACATGCGAGGTATGAGTTGTTTACTGACCGGTAACGAACTTTTTCCGGGGAACATTCAGGGAGGGAGTGATAAACCTGCCGGATGGGCAAAAGGCATTTCTATCGATCAAGAGATTAAAAGTTTTTTGCAGGCCGACGAAGCGACCAGTACGCGGTTTGGAACGCTTGAATTTGGTGTTCGGGTACCCCACAAGGCGGACCCTTGGACAAGAATGGTTTATGCTGGACCAAATCAGCCCGTTGCTCCAATCACCGATCCTTATCGGATGTATGAAAAGATGTACGGAAACGTTAAGGATCGAGAAAATTTACTGAGTGTTCTGGATATGGTGCGAGAGGACGTCCAGTCGTCGGGTGCCCAGGTATCAGAGCGGGATCGGCATTTACTGGAGGCCCATGGGAAATACATTGGGCAGATGGAACGGGAATTGGTGAATCGAGGCGAGCCCTCGTATCTTGCCGCTCCTGTTGAGTTACCGAAAAACATCGGCGACTCTGATGACAACATGCCGACGTTGTCCAAAATGCAAATTGATTTGTTAGTGAATGGTTTTGAGAACGATTTAAACCGAATTTCAACGCTGCAGTACACCCAGTCAGTTGGGCAGTCAAGAATGAAATGGCTCGACGTTAGCGAAGGACATCATACGCTTTCTCATGATCCGGACGGTAAAAAAGTGACTCAGGACAAGTTGCGGCGAATTAATACTTGGTACTGCGAGCAGCTTGCCTATCTTTGTAAAAAATTGGAGGCAACGAAAGAACCTGGAACAAACGAGTCAATGCTCGATAATACGCTGGTTGTTTGGACCAATGAGTTAGGCCATGGGAATTCACATACGCTCAATAATCTGCCGATGGTACTTGTTGGCGGTGGTTTTGGATTTGAAATGGGACGTTTTACAAAAGTAAAAGA
>CALKNI010000226.1 GCA_938091115.1 uncultured Pirellulaceae bacterium
ATTTAAATACTGGTCGATCTTCCTTTTACTCAATTTATTTTTACTACCCGGCTCCGCGACAAACGGGATATGTGCGTACCGAGGCGTTTCGTAACCAAGCGATTGTAAAATGAAAATTTGCCTTGGCGTATTCGACAAGTGCTCTACAGCGCGCACGACATGAGTCACTTCAAAGTCGTGGTCATCGACAACATTGGCAAGATGGTAAAGGCAAGTCCCATCCCCCCTTTGGATGACATGGTCCGACTCTCGTCCCCAGTCAAAAGATACGTCACCGCGAACGAGATCGTGAAACTCACACTTTCCATCTCGTGGCATTTTCAGACGTACGACAAAAGAACGTCCCTGAGATTCAAATTCTGCCGCCTGGTCATCTGACTCGGCCATCCAGTTACGGCTGTAAACAAAATCTCGTTTTTCTTTCTCCGCTGCTTCGCGTTCGGCTGCCATTTCTTCCGGACTGGAGTAATCCCGGTACGCATGCCCTGAAGCCAATAATTTTTTGGCCGCAGCTTGATAGTGCTCCAACCGCTGAGATTGAAAATAAGGCGTGTGAGGCCCACCAACTTCCGGCCCCTCGTCCCAATCCATTCCTAACCAGCGAAAACCATCGAGTATTGGCTGCAAAGTTTCATCCAAATTTCGACGAGTATCGGTATCGTCAATGCGAAGAATAAATTGTCCCCCAACCTGTTTCGCCAATAGCCAATTAAAAAGTGCGGTTCGGACGCCTCCAATATGAAGGTAGCCTGTGGGACTTGGAGCAAAGCGTGTGCGAATCGTCATAAAATCGTCGTCTATCGATAGCGGAATTTGAAATAGTACTGAGCCACCAAGTCTCTCTAGAGGAATACAATCTTCCACATAGACTCTTCAATCACGGGCTTCTTGCGATATCTTAGGCGAACAACGTGCTTAGGTGAAGGAGAAGCGGCAGCCCCCGCATCAAGCCGCTCGCCGCTGTTGCTTCTTTAGCTTTCTCTGCTTGCGACGCTGTGACTTGGACATTTTCACCGGTTCCACCACGTCAGGCACATCCATTGATTGAGGTGTCTTGGACGCTTGGAGTTCCTCGATCTTACGCTTCTCTTTTGCGCGAGATGCCTCCGCCATTTGCTTCAAAATTTCTGAAGGAGACTGGTCTTTATCGGTAACTGCCTTTGTTTTTTTATTGGATTTCGAGATAGCGGGAGCAGGCTGGCTGGTTACTTTTCTCTTTGTTTGGGACTGCTTCGTTTTGGGCGATGGGCTGGCAGCTGGAGCCACGTCCTGAATCTCCTCTTCGATTTTCTCTTTAGAATTCACCTCACCTACAGGCAAGCACTTAAGTTTTAATTCTGACGAATTCTGCTCTTTGAGCTTTTCTTTTGTGGAAACTTTCTTTGCCTTCACCCGCGGTTTAATTAATCCATGGGCATCTAGGAAAACAAACCTCGCGTACGTCAGGTGAGCTAAAAATAAACCAGCTGTCCCAAACAAAAGGCAATTACCCAGCATGGTATTGGGACCCAAATCAGCAAGGGCTTCGGTTGTTGCAGGATACTGCAGAACAATAGCCGCCACATAAGCTGACCAAACGAAAATTACCAGAACCAACGAACCGAGAGAAGCACGCACTTCGTAGATTCCGCGTACCGTAAGAACAGTCAAGGCGACTAATTTAAGTGCAAGAGGAATCCAAGCTCGATTGGCATACTCGCCGACGAACATTCGGCTGGCCAACTCCCCAAGTACTCCGGTCAAATCCGAAACAAAGTTTATGCTAGCCATGATCAGAATGACCGCCATCCAACCCCAAAGCCGGTAGGCTCCTCGGTAGTCATCGCAACGGTGTTTGCGCAAGGCATAAATCTGAAGACTCGCCATTCCAGTAATGATTAACAAGAAGGAAGAAAACCAACTCGCTAAACTTCCTTGCCCCCGAATCGAAAGTAATCGCGTCCCTGAATCGCCAAGATAAGTTGACCACTGGATACTTTGGCCTGCCAAAAACGTAATTAACCAGAGTACAGCCAACAAGCCAAGAACAACCAGCAGGTAAGAACAGACGCGTTTAGGAATAAGATCTGTCGTCTTTGGCTGACATCGCCGATTCGCGCCAAACGAGTAATGGCGTGACTGACTGTTCAATGACCGATCAACTTGTAACGGTTCACGATCAGAATCAACACCATTACTAGCTACGACCGGTACAACCGGATCGATCGCCAATCTGCGTCGTCGCGCATCATTTCGCCTGAATGACATAGAAAAGTAACCCTCAAAACTCCTTATCCCCTACGCTTTTCGGCAGCTATTGATCGCTAGGGTTAACAAACGCGATGCAAGCAGGCTGAATCCTCAAAATACTCAAACCTCTGCAACGATGGAATTGGTCAGAACGCCAACGTTCTCTATTTCAACCTCTACTGTATCTCCAGGCTTCAAAAAAAGCGGCGGTTTTCTACCTGCCCCCACGCCGGGCGGCGTTCCAGTGAAAATCAAATCTCCGGGTGCTAGCGTCATGAATTTCGAAAGATGGCTAACCAGAAAGTCAATTGGAAAGATGAGCGAGGAAGTGCTCGACGACTGCATGATTTCTCCATTCAAACGACAGCAAACCTCCAGTTGATGAGGGTCTTCGATCTCATTTTTCGTCACCAAAAAGGGGCCCAAAGGCGCGAAAGTATCAAATGTTTTACCTAATAACCACTGGCCCCCGGGCTTTCCCTTTTGCCAGTCTCGGGCAGAAATATCGTTCCCGCAACAGTACCCGAAAACGTGATTCATTGCCTGCTCTCGGGGAATATGCCGCCCCGATTTCCCAATGACAACCACTAATTCCGCTTCATAATCAACCTGACTACTGATCTTAGGTAAAACGATGTTGTCACTAGGACCGATAATAGCCGACGGAAACATACTGAAAACAACAGGGATTTCAGGCGGTTCCCCTCCCATCTCGCGGGCGTGGTCGGCGTAGTTTTTTCCAACGCAAATCACTTTGTTAATGTTTTTAAGAGGCGGATTGAGATGTACATCACTTAACGTGACCTCAAACGCACCTTCAAAGCCCTTTGACTCAAGTTCTGCCAGTTTTACCTGCGCCTGATCAGAAGCCAATAAGGCCTCCATTGTCTTAGGAATTCCATGAAATTCTGGATCGAGTACGTGGCAGTGTCCGTTCTCTTGAACAATTCCAATTCTTGGCTGCCGCTGATAAGTGATCGACGCTAATTTCATATTTTTGAACCTTCAAATTCCACTGCTAGAACGCCACTAAAATCCTCAACATGCTCATAACCGGCAGAACTAGGAATGCCACTTGTTTGATGAAAATTTGATTTTAATTCTATTACTTGAATCGGCAATGCATGCCTCTGGCAACCTAGGAATAAAGACAAACCTCACCTTAGTATTTTATCGTTTCACCCTTTAACTAACGATCTCGCTGACCCACGCCCACCACACCATTTACGGATAACGCTTCGCTTCATTCACCACTTGTGATGAATTCTCCCCCCGCCGAAGGGGAAATCATCGTTAAAATATTTCAGCAGCCCTTGATCGACAACCTCGATGACGGCGTCATTTTTGTAAACAACCGGTTGAACATTATTAGCTGGAATAAAAAGTTCGAATTGATGACTGGAATCGATTGGGGAAAAGTAGAGGAGCTTAAGATGACTTCGTAACTAGTCAGGTTTTCCGCCTCTGATGGGACGACAATTCTCGATTCCAACAATCCACTCCACAAAGCTCTTTAAACAGGTAACTCCAGTCAAGCTCAGTATCGGCTCGTTGGTCGCAATGGCAATTGAAATGTCATTCAATCCAGCCATCGATATGCAGGGACAAATTCACGGAGGCGTTGTCTTGATAAATGACTTGTCGATCCAACTGGACCTCCAGCAACAGCTAAAAAACCTATATCGCTTTTCGAATCTGATTTTGACTCACCGAACATCGAACGGTTTGACCCACAGAGACTGGGGTGCAAAGGACGCTTCATCCTAGAAATCGAATTTAATGAAAAACTCATTCACCTCGAGAAAGAAACAAAACGCCGAGAGACACAAACCGTCATCCGGCTCAACATTCGCGAACAAAAAAAAGGCTGGTTTTCAGCGAATGCCAACGAACTAGCTCCCAATGTTATCGCAGAACTTCGTCGGCATTTAATGATTACTAAAGTTAACCTGTTACTCAAACCGAAGCCAATCAACATTGCTTCAAAAGAGCGTTGAAAACCGACCACCAAGGGACCGCTTAAACGACCTCTCATCCCCTATTTTCCTGATTTGGCGAACCAAACTCGTATTTCTGTCCTTGTCCGAGCTAATTTCAGTCGCCAATCGAGCTGAAAATATTGGCATCAGCCACCCCTTAATCTCCCCACGAAACCCAACACTCGCTCTCGTTATCAGTTTCAAGTCAGTGCGGTTACAAGGAGCTTGGAGATCGTCTCGCTTTGAATACTTGCTGTTCCGGCAAAATTTGGCTTTGCCGCACTCTCAGCAACCCCCGATCGGGTTAGGCCTGCACCTAGTGTATTGTCAACCATTAGGGCATTGGCTATTCTGTCGGATCGCGAGAACATAAAATCATTTGACGAACAAATATTTGCACAGAGGAAATCATGGCTTACTCACTCCCGGAATTACCATTTGCGTACGATGCTTTAGAACCACATATCGACGCTCGAACGATGGAAATCCATCACGGCAAGCATCACAACGGTTACGTAACGAAAGTGAACGCGGCCCTTGAAGGCTCTGACTTGGGCGAAAAATCTATTGAAGATTTGATCGCTGATCTCGACAGTGTTCCCGAAGCAGCAAGAGGAGCAGTACGGAATAACGGCGGCGGACATGCCAACCACTCCCTCTTTTGGTCAGTCATGAGCGCTGACGGCGGTGGAGAGCCAACTGGCGAATTAGCAGACGCAATCAATTCTGAGTTTGGAAGTTTTGACGGCTTCAAAGAGAAATTTGCTGCCGCTGCGGGTACTCGGTTTGGTAGTGGCTGGGCCTGGCTGAGCGTTGACAATGGAAAGCTTGTTGTCGAGAGCACGCCTAATCAAGACAATCCACTAATGGAAGGCCGAACTCCTATTCTTGGTCTCGACGTTTGGGAACACGCCTACTACCTCAATTATCAAAATCGCCGCCCCGACTACGTTGGTGCATTTTTCAACGTCATTGACTGGAATGCTGTCGCCGCGCGTTACACCGCTGCCAGGTGACATCATCCTTGAGTGTGGCATACAACTTTCTGCCATCCAGTAAAACGAAGGGCCTGCAATCGCATGGCCCTTTTTTAATGCTAGCAATTAACAACCCGCGCTCATGCTTTATTTTGCTTCTCTCGATTTAAGAAAAACGCTTGAGACTTACACCAATGCGTCGACGTTGACGGAATTTGCCACCCTCTCTAAGATTCGCTACGCGCAAACCCGCTTTGCTAGTTCCTGAAAAGTAATTTTGAGTTGAGTGATATGAATCCCCTTCAAACTACAAGTACCAATTTGCTAATTTGCATCATAACTATCGGTGCGTTGTCAATTTCAACAGGCTGCAAACTTGGGTTTCCCTCCAGCAAGACTTCGATTACCAAACTCCAACCAAAAAATTTCAAATTCTGGGAAACGGAAGATAAACTCACCGCTAGTGAAAACAACCAAACTCCACCACCACCCGCTCGCCATTTTTCCCCAAGTCCTCTCGACTCACCTGAGGAAGACATCGTGATGGATTTAAAATCACCATCCGCGGGAATGCCACAACCCTCCGACGATATCAATGACTTGCATAGAGAAGTAACCTCTACCCCTGAAAAATCTAGAAAACCAATTAGAAAGCCATACCGGTTGCCTGATTCATCCCTTAAACAGACAACCAGCTCAAATGAATCACCAAAAAGTTTTGCCAATCGCGATTTGCCCAAAATTCAAGGCGGCGGATTCCCGGGGCAATTTCAAAGCAAGAGCAATGACTTCGTTTCAACTCAAAACCAACCTAAAAACAATGCAGAGTCGGACTCGGGATTCAAGGCCCCCACAGCAAAACCAAACATGCTTACTTATGGCGGCTCACTTAACAAGAATTCAATGTTCCAATTTGATAATGACAAAAACAAAACTAAGCCTCCTGCGACAGAGTCAAACTCACCTGAGGCTAATCAATTGAGATCAGAATTATCACTTGCGCAGGAACAATTAAAAGCTTTGCAAAATAAAAACCTTCCGCGCACCACCCCGAGCAACTCAATAAAACCAAATCTAACTCAAAACCAGCTCACCGGTTCACCCAACCTCCGCCCCGCGAGTCAAAACAAGCCATTCGTGGTTCCGACCAATCCCAAATTGACACCCAAGCCAAGATATCCGTCAACCGATTTCGATTCCTTTGCACAAAAACCACTCAATTCTCAAATACCGCTTACTCCGGATACCCTGAGTAAATCACTTGGCGCCAACGGCACATCATCTCCGCCGCAAGCCTTTCAGCCTCCCAAAGCACAGCCAATCCCACCCGCCATTGACAGCTTCAACAACAAATCGGATGTTCGTACCACGAGTAACGAAGTCGACCTTCCACCCTCAATTTTGTTTGGCAAAAGCTCTTACGCTCCGGGGAGCACAAAAAAGTTACTCCCAAAATAAATATTACCAAGAAATCTGATATCCTATTGAAAAACGCAGATTGACAATCTTATATTATTTTTCCCTTGGGTAGCATGGCCATCTTCGATGAAGAAAAAATCTGCAACGCACTCCCTGACACACACATCGAAGTCCATTCTCAAATTCACTCCACCAACGACCGAGCAATTGAGCTGCTTCGTCAGACTGCCCAGAATTCCCCGGCAGTAATTATTGCTGAGTCACAAACGAAGGGACGCGGACAGCGAAATCGGAAATGGTGGTCCGGCGCCGGAAGCTTGACGTTTTCCTACGTGACTTCTATTGCAAAAAAGAAACCAGAGAATCAGTCCACCGCTCCATCGGGGCTCATCTCTTTAGCCTCCGCTCTGGCCGTCTCTAACGCGCTGCAGTCAATCGAACCCACTCAGAAGTTTGAAATTAAATGGCCTAACGATGTCATATTAGACCAGCATAAAATAGCCGGCATTTTGGTCGAATCGATCTCCACCGACACGAACCAATTTTTAGTCATCGGGATCGGTGCGAATATCAACAATTCCAACATGCCAGCGATTCACGACATGGACGATCGCCGAGCCCCCAAAGAAAAGACGGCGGCCACTAGTCTTGCTCAAGTATCCGGAGAATCTGCCCCCCTCTCCGAAACCCTTATAAAAATTCTAATTGAACTTAAAAAACAAGTTTCAATTGCAAATGATTCTCCACTGGAAATTGTTAATCGGTTTAATCAGGTGCTAATGTGGCGAGAACGAGCGATTCTTGTTACCTCCCCCTCAGGCGCAACCCTTACTGGAACTTGTCTTGGAATCAGCTCGGACGGCGGATTGAGAGTAAAAACCAAAAATCAAGTTGAGATCATTCACAGTGGATCCGTCCAGAAAATTGACTCCGCAGGATAAAAATACCTCTTTTGGAATGTGATCTCGGCTTATTCTCGCATTGAACAATTTTTATTTCCTTGCCAATACTGGAATATTTTTCAGTCCGGTGTCAAAATGGATCAGGGCATCGAGTCGACTCAGTGGAAAAGCATAAGCCCCTACCAAATCACGTCAGTAAAAAACTGATATGGTTGCAATTGAGCCATTCATTGAACGCTGAAATTACACGCAGGAACAACAACCATGCCGCTTTTTGAAGTTGAAACTGACGCACACATCATCATTACCTGGGCGGACGACGAAGGAGCAGCAACCACAGTAGCTGCTGATTGCTACCCAGGCGAAAACATAGTCCGCCTTACGAAACGTCCTCGAAACAGCTGGGTCATTTCAAAAGGTGTGCTTGGCATTACCGCTGAATCCGACCCCTGCGGAATCGCACGCGACTGCCTCGCCAAAGCGGCCGGGGATAAAGTGCACGCCATTCGGTTGTACATGCAAGAAACTGGAACGGATCTCGAACAGGCTCGCAAGTCCATTGAATCTAATATGGTTATGGGCTGGTAGCTAAAGTGATTGACTAAAAATGATTCTATCACGAGTTCGTCTGGGTATTAAAACCTAAGAATTCAACAATCTGGCTTTTTGAAACCAACCTCCAAAACAGATTCGCAGCACGCTTAGGATTAAATTCTACAGTTCATTTCTTCAATCCTTAAACCGTCACGCCGGAAAGCCCAAAGAAATGTCGCAAGGACCAAGCATTTTCACGAACGGTGATGAAAAACCAATTCCCAAACTGAAATCTCAACTCTATTTTCTGCCATGACGAGCCTGATTTCATTAAAACAGATCACTAAATCCTTCAAATCCGTACGTGCCCTGAATGGCATTGATCTGGAGGTAGGGCCGGGCATTACGGGACTGCTTGGGCCCAACGGAGCCGGGAAATCTACGCTTATTAAAATGCTGCTCGGTTTAGTCCAGCCCACCACTGGCACTGCATCTTTCCTTGGTTTCGACGTGAGGAAAGAAGGTCGCCAGATCCGTAATCGAATCGGATACATGCCCGAAGATGACTGTTACATTTCCGGGCTTTCCGGCGTTAGCGCGGTGCAATTTTCTGGTTGCCTGTCGGGAATCCCAAAAGTCGAATCGCTTCGTCGCGCCCACGAAATTTTAGACTTCTGTGATATGAAGCAGGAGCGTTACCGAATGGTTGACACCTATTCCACTGGGATGCGTCAAAAAATTAAATTTGCCTCGGCAATCGTGCACGACCCCGAATTCTTAATTCTCGATGAACCAACCTCTGGCTTAGATCCAGAAGAGCGCGAAACACTCTTAAAACGAATTCGTTTACTGGCTTCTCAAATGGGGAAATCAGTGCTGATTTCGACCCATATCCTTCCCGATGTTCAGGCCATCTGTGACGATGTCGTAATTCTCTCCCACGGCAAGGTAAGGCTTTGCGAACCTTTAGCTACACTTAACCGTACGGCGGAACCCTCATTCTGCATTCGGGTTCTTGAGAACATCGATCACTTTGCCCAAGCCCTGGAAAAAAATGATGTCGAAGTCAGTAAAAATCCAGACGGAACCGTAACTGTTGCCAGTCCGTCACCAAAGTTGCCGGAAACCATCTGGAATGCTGCCCACCAGGCCGGAGTCAGCATTCAATCGCTAATTCCAGCTCGCAATTCACTCGAAGAGGTTTTTCTCTCAACAGTGACCGATTCTGCTGGAACTGGAGAGAAAGACTAATGCCCATCAATGATGTTGGATACAGGAGTTTAAAAAGCAGAACAGAATCATCGCTTTTCCGCTGGCTGGCTATTTGCCGCATCGGTGTGCAACTCGCACTCAAATCCAAATGGGTCAAACGAATCATGCTCGCCGCCTGGCTACCGGTAACTTACTGGGCAGCAGGTTTTTTCGTCTTTGAGAAAGCGATTTTTGCCGAACAGATTTCTGGCATGGGACAGGGGGTCGACCTGAACCAAGTCACCTCGCTCGCGCTTACTGAATCAATCACCAATCGTTTTTCAATATTCCCGGGTGTCGATGATCTTCAAGAAGTGTTGAGAACTGGCGACATTCCTCAAATTCGCAACACTGCATGGCGTTGGATGCTAATGATATTTTTTAGATATCCACAAGCAATTACCATTTTGTTTCTTGTCGGATTCATTGCTCCGTCGTTAATCTCTCAAGACATTCGATCGCGTGCTTTCTTACTTTACTTCTCCCGTCCGATTTCAAGAATTGAATACATCTTTGGCAAGATCTGTGTTCCATCTATTTTCATTATCCTGGTAACGACTTTACCAGCGCTTTGCCTTTATGTGGTTGCGATTTTAATGTCCCCCGACATTTCGACCTTGCCTCAAACCTGGGATATTCCAATGCGAATTATCATCGCAACTTTCGGCTTGGTAATCCCAACGTCCGCCGTAGCATTGATGCTCTCATCTTTAACCCAAGAGAGCCGGTTTGCAAACTTTTCCTGGTTCGTTGTCTGGGGACTTGGCCACGGGGCTTGGCTGACAATTGTTTTAGCAACTTCTCTCCAAATGGGACTCCCTCTGTTCGATCCCCAAGTCATGCAAAGTGAAGTCGTATCTAACTGGTCCGCAATTTCGCTATACAACAGCCTTGGCAGCCTGCAGTCCTATATATTTGGATTTGAAACTTTCGCTGAATCTTGGAGGGGAATCGTTTCACTTTTTGGAATCACCGCCTTTTCCATGACGATCCTCTACCAAAGAGTATCATCACCAATGTGATAAGCAATTCGATCGAAAAAACGATTCGTTTAGTGATGCAGTAACACAATCATGATTGAATTAAAAAACACTACGAAACTTTACAAAGATGTAATTGGGGTCAACGACATTTGTTTGAACCTAAAGGCGGGAACGTATGGTCTATTGGGGCCCAACGGTTCTGGAAAGACCACGTTGATCAACCTAATTCTTGGTCAACTGAAACCGACTATCGGCTCGGTAACACTTTTCGGCGTAAATCCATGGAAAAAAAGTCAACTATTACGTCGCGTTGGACTTTGTCCGTCAGTAGAAATTAATTACCCACGAGCCACAGGCTTGGAATGGGTCACCTACATGGTTCAGCTGCATGGTTTTCGTTTTATGCAGGCGGAAAAAAAAGCTAAAGAATCGCTCGACTTCGTTGGACTTAGCCATGCTATGAATAGACCGATGAGAAATTATTCACTCGGCATGCGGCAGCGCGCGAAAATTGGACAGGCAATTGCACATAATCCCGACCTGTTAATCCTTGACGAACCCTTTAACGGCCTCGACCCAATCGGTCGCCATGAGATGTCCTCCTTTTTGAAGACATGGGCATCTCAGGGAAAAGGATTAATCCTTGCAAGTCATATTCTTCATGAGGTCGAAGCAATCAATCCATCATTCTTACTAATTTCCGGAGGGCGATTGCTCGCCTCAGGATCTCCTGCTGAAGTTCGCAACATTCTTGCCGACACACCCTACGAATTGACCATACGGACTACAGCCCCCAAGCAACTGGCGACACTATTAATTGAAAACTGTGAGATCCAATCGCTCAAATTCATTTCCAACAATGAAATCTTACTCTCCACTCGCTCGGCATCCCAACTCTTCAAAGTTATCCCGGAGGTTATCCAGCAACATCAAATTTCAATTACAGAAATTCGGTCGACCGACGATTCACTCAACACACTTTTTTCGATGTTGATGAAACTTCATCGAGGTGAATTAATGCAAGGGGGAACGTCATGAAAACCATCCTTCAAAATGCACTCGCAACCTGCCTTTATGAAATACGAAGTTCTTTTACGGTCCAGCGAACCGCCGTCTCACTTGTCCTTGCACTATTTCCCCCAACAATGCTGGGCCTCTTAATCCTAGGTGCTAGATTTTCGGAAACTGGAATCTCCAGCTCCATCCTTCAAGATTTCACTTCTCTACTTACGATCATATTGATTGGATTGGTAAGCCTCTTATCATTAATCTTATGGGCAACTCCCAACGTTAGCGCAGAATTAGAAGGAAGAAGCTGGGTGTTCATTGCCAGTCGGCCTCGCGGGAGAATTTCAATCTTTTTGGGAAAATTCTTAGCCGCATTCAGTGTTTCCTATGCAATTTGCATTGTCTCTATTTCACTATGCACGCTTCTAATTGACAGCCAACTACGAGCCGAAAATGCTGCGTGGTTCTGGATTTCCCTTGCCGGCATCTTTTTCCTCGCATGCCTCGTTTATGGAGGAATATTTTCGTTGTTGGGCGTTCTATTCATCAAACGCGCCATGACATTTTCGGTTGGCTTTGTAATCGGCTCAGATATTATTATAGGGTCAGTTCCGGGCGTCTTAATGAATAAATTTTCCATTCGTTATCATCTTCAAGAAATTGCATTAGTATGGCTTGGCTGGTTTCTCCCAAGCAGTTCCGAAGAAGCCTATCGAACAATTTTTGGCGATGGCTATTCTGTTACCGCTCACATTTGCATTATCATCGGAGTCACTTTGGCAACGCTCTGTCTCGGCGCATCGGCGATCGTAACTCGTGAATACATCACGGTATACGAAGATTAGCCCTACCTCCCTTACCAAGACTCTGTTTTCCAACTTCTCATGACTGTCTCTCGTTCTTTTCTAATCCGAAACTGAATGGCGCCCTCGAGATCAGTTCTTAAAACAACGCTTTGCGGGTTAGAAAAATCTCGATTCATCGATTCGCTCACGCGATTTCGTCCGCAACTAATCACAACGTAGCTAGGTGATGCCCATTTAACAAATTTAGCAGGAAGACTATTCGCGCTTCCATGATGTGCCGCCATTAGAATTTCAACATCAACCGGATTGCGAGCTAACAACCGACTTAAGCCTTCCTCTTCTAAATCACCCGGTAATAAAATCCGTTTCCCACAATACTCAATCATCCAAACAATACTGTTTGCATTATCGTTTCCCGGAATCCCCTCTTCAGGAGGACTGATAACATCAAACCTAACCTGTGACGAAGCAAACGGCTGATCCCCGGTTGCAACTGGAACGACCTCGACATTCCTCTCTTCCAGAGCAGCGAATAACTCCCTCACTTTCGGAGTTCTATCTTTTAGCATTCCATACGAAACAAAGGCTTGATCAATCGAAAACTGCTTTACTAATTGGGGTAACGCATTGAAATGATCGACATCGGCATGTGAAATCACCACCGCATCTACATGCTCAATTCCCTCAGACCATAAAGCACCGGCAATGCTCCTAGCGCCATAATTGGGTGAACCAAGTGAACCAGCGTCATAAAGTATGTTTTTCCCATTTGGCAGTTGGAGCAAAACACTGGAACCATGTCCGACATCAAGGAAAGTGCAAACGAGTTCGTCGCAGGCTGGAGATTTTCCCTTGCTACCACATCTAGCTGGAATGACCCACGCGAAGACCAGCCAAACCATCAGGCAAATCGGTAGCCACTTTCCCTTGATTCTTGTTTCAGGGTAAATAACCAAGAGAAACAAACTGATATAAAAAAGTGCTACCGACCAGCCTGGCGGTCCCGCAGTCCAGAAGTGCCCCCAAGGCACCAATTGAAAAATCGCAACCAACCATTCGATCAGTTCTAAACTTAATTTACAAAACCCTCCGAACACGGTTGCCGCTGACGGCAAATACGCCCCCAAAACTAAGACTGCCAACCCACCGTAAAGACTGAGTGCGATTGGAATAAGCAGAAGAGGATTGGCTACCAGAGCTATTGGGGCGATTAAATGAAAATGGTAGGCAACCATTGGTAAAGCAACCAACCAAATCACGAAACTGACCAAAATAGCCACCCAACACTGTCGAAGCGTCCAGTTACTAATTCGAATCAAAGGCGAACGGGTGCCTGAAATCAATCTTTGAATTGGATCAAGCTCAGGCTTTCCAAAAATCCAGTCAGCGCTGACGATTAATGAAGCGACCGCTAGAAACGAAAGTTGTGGACCAATTCCAAAAAGATCACTTGGGTTAAAAATCAAAACGACCACGCCAGCAATCGCAAGTAAGTTAAAAGAAAAATTCCCCTCACCCAAGAGTCTGCCAAGACAATATAAAGTCACCAGAATGGACGCCCTAAGCACTGGTGGCCGAAATTCAACAAGCCACGCATAAAACAGCACGAACACGATCGTTAACCATAGACTCTTGCGTCGGCTCAGAACTCCAACACGAAAAAAACTGAAAAATGCCCCTGCTAAGATTCCCACATGCAGCCCGGAGATTGCCAACAGATGAGCAGTGCCTGTTTCTAGAAATCGTTGACGGCGAACTCGTGATAACTGCTCTCGATTGCCAAGTAAAATCGCAGAGGCAAACCCCGACTCTGGACTTGGAACATACTGCCAAGTTAATTCGTTTAGTCTGCGTCTCAGACTCGAGATCCACCGGCCTGTAAACCAATTACCTGAGTCCAATAACCTGACACTCCGTGCTTGATAGACATGGACAAATGCACGCTTGGATTTACCCCGATAGAATTTCTGAAAATCGAAACCGCCAGGATTACTAGGCGGCGAACTTTTGACCAAATAACCAAATACTTCTATCTGATCACCTGAATCAATCCCACTCACGGATTGGTGGACAACAAGATCACAAATACCACCCACGCTCACCCAGTTCAAACCGTCTCTTAGCCGATTCACCTTCAAAACCAAACGCGTCTTTATTTCCGCCTCGGGCTGATTTTCGAACTCCGCCTCTGAGACCACCCACAATGGCTCTGAAATCACCGTCGCTTCGATACAACAAGGGCTTGATACAACATTGGCATAGCGGCCAATGTCATTGTGCGGGAACCAGTTCCAACGGCCATGATGCCAAAAAGAGCCACCCAATAAGAATCCAATAAGAAGAAGGGTAGAGGCAACTCTTTCGCGTTGGAACCTAGAATCGAATTGAGAGTGAAGCCCAACCTTTCGATTCAAAGCTAGCCGTCTCGCAACGAGCAACCAGCCTGCCAAACACAACCAAGAAGCACAAAAAGAGAAGTGCCAGCTAACGTCCCACACTCGATCGATAAAGATACCAGTGCCAAATGCAGCAGCCACGAGTAGCATTGGTTGGTAAGACGGCCGGCAACGTGTCGCGGCGGTTTGGGTTTTATCGGGGTCTGACGAGCACATGTCTACTCCACCGAGGACATCCAACTCTAGTTTCCGAACT
>CALKNI010000227.1 GCA_938091115.1 uncultured Pirellulaceae bacterium
GGCTGGCTCTTTAAAAATTTATGGTTCTATACGCTACGCTCTTCTTCGCCGTCTGGCAATCAATCCAACCAGCGCACAGCCAATCATTGCGGCAGAAGTTGGCTCTGGAGCAGCGACTAGTCCACCGGGACCTCCGAAAGTAAAAGTCTGGTCTAAACCGGCTAGGACAACACCCGTGTAGTCGAAACTAATATCAAAATTCAGAGCAATGATATCGTCTGAGGCTATGTCGGCCATAGATAAACTTGTTATCCATTCGAAATCACCGTTTGGGTCGCCAGGGGTACCTCCCGAATCATCCGTAAATGTGTAGGTTTGCCCAGAAGCTCTCTCGGCAGTTCCGACGATAAAAAATGTTCCCTCATTGGCGTTTGAAGCAAGGGGAACAGAAAATTGGACTAAAGTGTTCGGATCAGCGCCAGCAACCCCTTTTATTTTGTTGAACAAGCTTGAGAATTCGTAACGGATGTTGGCCGTTCTGACTGGGTCTCCCGGCTTTCCGTCCACTACCCATTGGTGACCAGAAGTGTGATTTTCTGTCAATACGCCTGGGGTCATTCCTGGGCCGGTGGGGGGATCTTCTGTAAAACTGAAAGTCGTTATGTCACCGGACAATCCAGGCCCAAAGTCCATCACCCAGTCTGCTTTTGATTGCGTTGTGAAGCATAGCAAAATCGCTAGTGCTGATGAAAATACTAATCTGGTCGACATGTTTTGAGTCTTTTTAAAATCAAGTAGCAGCTGTTGACAAAAAGCTATTTAAATACCCCAAACCCTGCAAGTCAACCTAAATTGTCAAAATAATAGGTATTTTCGTCAACGGTGGGGACGCATCCGCTAAACTGAACTTTCGAAGGAGTCGACTAATTCTCAGACGGCGGTGCTTTAATTCTCTCGAGATGCATAAGGGCTAAGTCATTCATTCCGAGTGACTTATAGCAAATGGCGAGTTTTTGATGGACTGCGTTCTTGTCGGGGACTCCCTTCAGTGCCAGTTGGAGTTCGGAAACGGCTTTCCTATGTTCATCCAATTTTAATAAGACGGTTCCCAGCGTATCTCGAAACCGGGGATTTTCGGGAGCACGTTGCACCGCTGTCTCGGCTAATTCAAGGGCTCTCTCGAGGTCAGGGTTTTCACTGTGCGCCAGTATCCATGCCAGATTATTGATGATGACGACGAAATTATTGTTGATCAGGTAAGCCTGCTCGAGATGAAATTTGGCCGAATCACGGTCACCCTCAGTCCATAAAATATTGGCGAGCGCAAAATGAGCTAGGGCGGTCGGGTTGTTTCCAGTAACAATTTGTTCAAAGAGATTCCGAATTTTCTTCGCCTGTTCCGGTGACTCTCGAGCTTCCATAAATAGCTCGATCATTCTGGTATAAACAGCGCTGTAGTCGGGGTCTGTTTCAATGGCCTGCGTCAAAAAGTCCATTTGGGTTTGGGCGTCAGCTTGTTTTCGACGCGCAACGTCATATCGCATCGCATAAAAATCGGCCAAAGATCGAGTAATGAATTGATCCGGTTGAATACGCCTTCCTTGCAAGAGGTACTTTTCTGCTTCATCGTATTTCTCGAGAAGCGCCAATACATTTGCGAAGGCAACACGACCATTGTGGTCGAGTTGGTCGCTTCGAAATGTCCTTCGAAACGCGATCTCTGCTTTTTTCAGTGCGTTTCTGGATTCGGCATTTTGGCCGTTTTGTTTGTATAGCTTTGAGATTGAAATATAAAACGTAGGATTTTTCTCAGCGGCTTTTCTCAATGAGACGATTGCACGGTCTGTTTGTTCCGTCGCAACATAATAGGCAGCCCAGACTTGTTCAATTTCGGGACTTAAATCACGAGATGCAATTAAGTGGTGTTTTAGTTTATTTAAGAGGGATGGATCGTCTGCTGAGTTCATTTGCCTTGCAATCGAGACGGCAACTAATTTGTGTGCCGGCCCAAATCCCATGGCGTCATCAGGGGCGATTTTTTTTAACAAGCTAAATGCCTGTCCGTCTTCCCCGGTTTGAGCGAGGATCAGCGCCCAGTCATACTGCTGTCGTGGGGTAATGTTGTTGTCGGCCAGAATTCGCTGGTAATAAGTTTTTGCGAGTTCAAAATCTTGTCGATCGGTTGCTACTTGTGCGCCTCGAACGTAGCGATTATCAATTGAGTCTCCATAGACAAAAATCTGGACAAAAACGAACCCAAAGAGCCCAAGAATAGAAATGGCGGGGAGCGCAAATGCTAAGTCTCTCAGCTGCGCCTGACGAAGAGATTTGAAAATTTGAATTGGCTCGCGTAGAAGCGCAAAGGGGAGTGATAGGATGCGTTTTAAGACATCGAGGAGACGGGAGGAAAGGCCCAGTTCTTCGTTCTCGTTCTCAGTGGTCGCGTCCTGAGTTTGAATTAAGCCAATCAGTCGCAGAGGATAAAGAAGCAATTTTATCGGAAGGGTTGCGACATTCTTTATAGAATTCCATAGAGTTTTGCTGCCTATTGAGCGGTCCGCATCACAATCATCGATCAACCCACGGCGTTTTAGGTTCCAACGGCGAATTTTGGATTTGATTGACTTAATGAAACTCATGACGAATTTTTGTAGGTATTGGAATGAAAATTTGATTGGCAAAACGGAATTTTAATTTGAGAATCGCGGGCTTGATAGAATTCGATTTCTGACGATGTCAAATAAGTTTTCAATTTCTAGTGTTGCGTCGTCGGTAATAGGCGCGGCACTCTGGACCAAAATTTGTATTTGGGAAATTGGTAGTGCCTCGCCATTGCGGTTCACATCTCCGCTAGGAATGGCTAAACGACCTGTAGCCATTTCAATATTTCTAATAAACCGAGTGATCGGAGAAAACTCATTAGCTGGGCGAACTAACTTGCCATCTTTGGAGTAGCCAGCAAAATAAACGACACCGTGTTGACTGGGCTTTGACAGTTCAAGCAAACTCCTTCCGGCTTCGGAATTTTCTGGGTAAGTGTGTATTAGGTCTGCCTCCCACCCGACACCCCGATAGCAAAATGAAAGGTCGTGGAATTCGGGATAGGGGGCGTCGAAGGAAACTGTCGCTGTGAGGTTTTTCCACTGGTAAATCCAAAGATAAGACTCGGGTGCGAAAAGATTGTCATCTCCACGTACCTTCAGTTCAAAATTTGTAAGTTTCCACTGGTTTATAACAGGTGGCAGTTGGGATTCTTCGATCGGGGCTAGTTCCGATATATCCAAGCGCACGCGGTCAAAATTATTCCATTTGGCATAGGTCAACCTGGTGGAAAACAAAATGACGAGAACGTAGAGGCTGATGAGCGCGAAATTGACAAGTTTTGGTTTAGGGATCTCGGGTTTAATCTCAGCCTTTTGCAATTCTGATTCTGATTTTTCACTTTCGACAATATCACCGTAAGCCTTGTCGCTACCGTACTCACCGTAAGCCGATTGTTTGAATCCTCGAGAGAAAATGTCAATGACGCGATCGACGCTTAGCGTTACCCCAAAAATTCCGATGAAAGTTGCCAGCCCAAACATCTGGTGCAGTGTCCCTTGACTGAATTGTTCGAATCCATTGTCGGCGAGATAGACGACCGACGCGACGCGAATTGCATTTCCCGCAATCACCCAGACAATTGACTGGAGCAGATTGAAAATTTGTCGTGAGGCACTGTACGTTCGAGAGAGGCCATAAATGCTGACCACCGCTAGGGTTGAAAATAGTGAGCGAATTCCACTGCAAGCTTCCTCGGTAAAGAATTGATTTTTCTCGGTGACTAAAATCACTCCTTCTCTAAAGTGAATTATGCCAAAGGAATCCAGAATCCAGCTGGCTAATTGACTTGCAAGAAACTGGAGTTCATTGATTACAAATAGATCTCGCCCGGTGGGAAGTTTAGTGACGAATAAGAGTATCGCAATTACCGGAAGGGCGATCCATAAACCAGGAAATCCGTATCTGTCTAGAACAACAGCGCAAAGAAAAATAATTAGGGTCGGGATAACTGAAACGGGCGTATAAACCGCAATCGACAAGAAAACAAAAATCAGATTGAGCAGCAAAAGAGCCACCGCCAACCAGGTTCCATTTTCGTTTCGATCGCGTTTCGATAGTCGGCTGTACAGCAGCCAGCCAACGGCGCAGAACAATAGTGGAAAGAACTGATAATGACCTTTATTCCACATCACCCGCGAGTACATCAACAGAATGGGCAGTTGGGCGAGAGCTGCAATGATGAGCAGGAGATTGGTGAACATATGATTATGTTTGATTCTAAAAGTTAGGCTGTGTGTGCAAGCAGGTAATGGCAGTACCAAGCGGAAGGTGTTCCACGAAACGCCTTGGATTAGCCCTTTGGGTTAGCTTAAGTATGATTGAAAAATCGAATCGAGTTGGTTGAGAAGGCAGTGCTAAATGGAAGTGCTATAGTACGTCTCCTTCCCCAAGTATAATCCGGCTGCGGGGGATTTAGCTTTTTTAGGCACCGCAAACGCAACTTTCGAAAAGAACCCCCTTGCCACGTTATCAAAGATACGGGTTGTCTCGCCTGACTGGTTTGAACTGCTTGTCATAAATATCCGCTTTAAAGTTTCCCCTTTCTTATTAACCTAGCGTTTGTCGTTCAGATCCGTAACATTTCCCTGTCCTTGAGCTAATCTGGGACAGGCAACGACCGACCATTGCGAAAGCCTAAGTGGCGTTACCGCGTCACCCAAAGGAACGGAGTGCGCCTCGATTTTCAATTTCCGAATCAACTAATGATATTGCTTCCCTGCCTAGCCTTATCTATTGTGAAATCAATTCATCAGCTCAAATTTCGCACCACAATGGAGGACAAAGTGTCACCCACAGGAGCGGAGTCCGTGAACTTGGCAGCTCTTGTGCTTATGTGCCTTAAGCTCACGCTCTCTTCTTCAAAACAGTTGACCATCCAGCCGACATCCATGACTTGTTTGAAATTGAGAGTAATTCAGAACACATGGAAATCGCTTTTCCCAATTCGCTCCTACACAGCTTTGCATTCAGCAACTTGATTGTACGCTTACTCGAAAACTCTTGAATGGTACAAATTCCCCTCTTACGATCTAACAACATGACTACGGTTTTAATTACGGGCGCGAACGGGTTTGTCGGAAAAAATCTCTCTTCACACCTCGCTACGAATGACAATATCAAGTTGCTGGAATACGGCACCGACAATTCGCCGGAGGAATTGTTGGCATGGATTGAGTCGGCAGACGTTGTGTTTCATCTGGCGGGCGTCAATCGCCCCGAGGACGTTGGTCAGTTTGAGGAGGGTAACGCTGGCTTCACGACAGTCCTTATCGACGCTATTCGTGAATCCGGCAGCAAGCCACACGTGATCGTTAGTTCATCGATTCAAGCGGCGTTCGACAATCCCTATGGAGTCAGCAAACGCCACAGCGAAGAGATTTTAACAGCGTTTGCCCAAGAGACTGGGACGCCAGTTTCGGTATTCCGGCTCAAGAACATCTTTGGAAAGTGGTGCCGGCCTAATTATAATTCGGTAACTGCAACATTTTGCCACAATATCGCGAACGACCTGCCCATCCATATTTCAGATCCTGACCACGAACTCGATCTGGTATGCATCGACGATGTCGTCGATGCGTTCATTGACAGAATGAATATAAAGCCAACGCCGGACAGTGTATTCGTTGATCCTGACCCAATCCCTTCCCGCGAAATAACGTTGGGGGATTTGGCTGGTCGGATTCAGGTTTTCCGAAACGCCCAACAGACATTGGAAATTCCGGATTTCTCGAATCGCTTCGACCAACAGCTTTATGCGACCTATCTGTCCTATGTTCCGAATGAACGCTGGGAGTACGGCCCAGAAATTCGTAGCGACGAGCGGGGCAATCTCGCGGAGTTGATCAAGTCGACATCGTTCGGACAGATATTCGTATCGCGAACCAAGCCAGGCATTACGCGGGGCAATCATTACCATCACACCAAAACTGAAAAATTCATGGTGATCGCAGGAGAAGGCTTGATTCGTTTTCGACAGATCAACGAATCGGAAATTCTGGAGATTCCTGTCCGTGGCGAAGACTATCGTATCGTCGATATCCCGCCCGGGTATACGCATTCCATTATGAATACGGGCCAATCCGAAATGATCACCTTGTTCTGGGCAAGTGAACGGTTCGACCCTGATCGCGCCGACACGTACTATCTGCCCGTAGAGTTGAAAGAGAATGTGCAATAGAAATGAAAATTGCAACGATTGTTGGAACGCGTCCAGAGATCATCCGCTTATCGCGCGTGATGGCAGCGCTCGATCACCATTTCGAGCACGTAATTATCCATACGGGGCAGAATTACGATTATGAGTTGAATCAAGTCTTTTTCGAAGACTTGGAGATTCGCAAGCCAGATTACTTTCTGGAGGCGGCTGCGGAAACTGCTGCGGAGACAATCGGGCAGGTTATCTCCCGCACGGATGCGGCGCTTGCCGAATTGGCCCCAGACGCGGTCTTGATACTCGGCGACACAAATTCCTGTCTGGCAGCCATCTCTGCAAAACGTCGAAAAATTCCCGTGTTCCACATGGAAGCAGGCAATCGATGTTTCGACCAGCGCGTTCCTGAGGAGATCAATCGCAAGATTGTTGACCATATTGCAGACATCAACATGCCCTACAGTCAAATCTCAAGGGACTACCTTTTGCGTGAAGGAATTCCACCGGATCGGGTCATTAAGACAGGCAGTCCGATGTGCGAAGTACTCAATTACTACCTGCCAAAAATCCTTCAAAGCGACATCCTTCAGCGGCTTGGCCTTGATGAAAACGGCTACTTTCTCATTAGTGTTCACCGAGAGGAAAACATCGATCCTCAAGAACAATTTACCAAGTTGTTCCAGGTGCTTAATCGGCTGGCCGAAACATTTAATATTCCCGTCGTGGTTTCGACGCATCCGCGTACACGAAAAAAAATCGAGGCGACCGACGTGACTGTCGATTCGAGAGTAAAGTTCTTGAAACCGTTCGGTTTTTTTGACTACAACCACCTTCAGATGAGCGCTCGCGTCGTATTGAGCGATAGCGGTACGATTTCCGAAGAGTCTTCGATACTGAACTTTCCGGCAGTCAATCTTCGTAATGCCCACGAACGGCCCGAAGGAATGGAAGAGGCCGTCGTCATGATGACTGGACTGGAATGGCCCCGTGTTGAGAATGCGATCGGTGTGTTGGAAACACAACCGCGAGGCGAACAGCGGCTGTTTCCCATGGTTGCCGACTACGAGGTACCCAACGTTTCGGAAAAAGTAGTTCGTATCATTTTGAGCTATACAGATTATGTCAATCGAATCGTCTGGAAAAAGTCTCTTTAAGAGCATGTACCATCGGCTCGCACCACCCATCAGCAAATAATCCAAGACTTAATCAACGGCAATCTCATGAATGAAAATGAATTAAAAGGCAAAAAGGTTCTAATCACCGGAGGTACGGGATCGTTCGGCAAGGCGGTCGTGCACCGCCTGTTGGCAAGCGGATGCGAAGAAATCCGAATCTTTAGTCGTGACGAGTTGAAACAGGAAGAGATGCGAATTGCGTACGCGAATCCTCGCCTGCGATTCTTCATCGGTGACGTTCGCGACAAGGATAGCGTTGATTCTGCAATGCTCGGTGCCAACCTCGTTTTTCATGCAGCCGCATTAAAACAAGTTCCCTCCTGTGAGTTTTTTCCAATGCAGGCGGTGAAAACCAATGTGATTGGAAGTCACAACGTTATCATGTCAGCTATCCATCATGACATTGAACGCGTGATTTGTCTCAGTACAGACAAGGCAGCCTATCCAGTCAATGCGATGGGGATTTCCAAAGCCATGATGGAAAAAATCGCGATCGCATCGACATTAATGTTGCCGGAAAGTGCGACAACTGTTGCGTTGGTTCGGTACGGGAATGTCATGTGTTCTCGCGGCTCGGTCATCCCGCTATTTATTAAGCAAATCAGAGAAGGGTTACCATTGACGGTCACCGTGCCCTACATGACGCGGTTTTTGCTGGCGTTAAGCGAAGCGGTTGAACTGGTCTTGTTCGCATTTCAGAATGCTGACCAAGGAGACCTGTTCATCAAGAAAGCACCCGCCTCTACCATCCAAGATCTTGCACAAGCGGTTAAAGAACTATTTGGCGCAACAGAGACGGAGATCCAGACGATCGGAATCCGACATGGTGAAAAAATATTCGAAACACTGGCGACGCGTGAAGAACTGGTTCGATCGGAAGACATGGGGGATTACTATCGCATCCGAAACGATGGCCGTGACCTCAATTACCAGTCGTTCAAAAAGTACTTTACCGAAGGTGATGTGAAGGAGGTTAAAATCGAAGATTACACCTCCCACAACACCCAACGATTGAGCGTAGAACAAACAAGAGAGCTAATCGTAGCGTTGCCAGAGGTGCAAGCAGAACTGGATACGTGGAGCGTTTCCGGGTAATTTTGTTCATCCTGAACGGGTACCGTCAGGAGCAACATCAACGAGGCTAAAGCCGGTGTTGCGACCAGATTCTCAGAAGCCGCGGAACATTTGAAGTCAGGCGTCAACGGCCGGTTTGTGGATTTCATTTATCGGCTATCGTGGATAGCCCGAAAATTTTCAAGCTGCGACAACTAAGTACGAGATTCGATTACCAATAACTGCTCCCCAGATCTATGACAAACGATAAAGCAAGATCGCCAAACTTCAGAAAATGATTGACGCCCAACCCAACAAACTCAAATAAAATCGTGCAACCGCCACCAAAACAATACCAAATGATCCAGGATTTGTGCGTCTTAGCAATCGCCGTCTGGTTCCTTTTGCCAATACTATACATTAACCGAGATTTTCGTTACGTGGTGGTGGTTGCTGCGGCGATATGGGTGTTTACTGAGGTAGCGAAGAACCCTCGTGAATTTGTTTCAGCCAACTGGACGAGGATCTCACTAGGGGCGGTCCTTGTATTGCTGATCATGGGAGGATACGTCGACAACGGTTGGCAGGGGGTGCGATATTCAATCGGAGTGATTATCGCCATGGCAGTGTCTTTTATTGGTTGCCAAATGGCAATGCGCCCCAAATATGACTTTTATTGGACCGCGATTGCGATACTCGGACTGTTTGTATTTGTCGCGATCACCACAACCAACAAGCTTGCCGAGGACAATTTGGCCGCCAGGGCCGTTGTTCGAAACAGCGAACGCGCTAGTGAACTAATGAATGAAAACGTAGGAGGGTACACTCTGACATATTTCGCCAGCGCAATATGCCCCACCCTGCTTTTTCTGTCTTTAAAACTCCCGTTTACCGGGTTTAAGAACAGGTTGTTGCGAATCATTGCAGCCTCGACGTTTTTGATCAGCGTACAGTTAGTATATCGGGCTGGCTACGGAATTGCGGTCGTCGCCTCGCTGTTTGCTTGTCTAGTGTTGGCGATACCTGGAAGATTCAACAGGCCACAGTACTGGTTGGCGTTAATTGTTTCAGTGTCGATTCTGTTCGTTATGAAAGAACCGATTTTTGATCAGGCAAAATCAATGACGAAAGGTGGGCCGCTTTACAGCAAAGTACAGTCGATAGAAAAAATGTCCAACTTCGCCGGTTTTGGCAACTCATCCGCTGAAGGCCGCATCGAACGATACACCCGTAGTCTCAACTCGTTCTTGGACTCGCCGTTGGTTGGAACACTGTCAACTGTGGGGACAGGAAAACACTCAACGATGCTTGACTCGTTCGCGCAATTCGGGGTGTTTGGCGGCTTGGCAATGATGATTGCTCTTTTCTTACCGTTGTATCAAATTTACCAAGCCGTCGAGCCCGCAAACAAGAAACTGGTTGCGGCGGTTGCGATCTGCTTGTTCCTCCATGCCGGATTGAACAGGCTGGCTGCTGGCTCCACTTTGGCAGTTTTCATGTTTATGCCGTTTGCGATTGCCGAGATTCGACAATCGAATCCACAAACTGATACGAATCCTTTCTATCTTGAGCACGAACACATCATTCGCCGTTAGCCCGCTTTAACTGCAACAAAGCCATTGTGTGTGAGTGTCTGACTGTAGAACAGACTGTGGTAAAGATTTCTGCTCTTCCAGAACACAAACGCAAATTCATTTCTGAAAACATCTTCTCATAAAAGAAATCGACAACGACGCGCTCGGTTCTTTTCTTAAGCAATGACATTCAACTCATTTACATTTCTTTTATTCTTGCTAATCGTGGTATCGGTCACACGGCTGAAATGGTCGTGGCGAGGGAAAAAGGCGTTTTTGCTCCTGATGAGCTACCTGTTCTACGCGGCCTGGAACCCGCCGTTCGTAGTGCTCCTCTGGATTTCGACGCTTGGTGACTGGTTCTTCGCACGATGGATGTACCGAACCGAAAATCGGTTGACTCGGCGCACCTGTTTATTTGCTTCGTTAGTGCTGAATTTGGGCCTGCTGGCTTACTTCAAGTACGGGACGTTTGTTCTGGAAAATTTCACTATCCTGGTACAGTCATTAGGTGTGGACTGGTCGCCGGCAGCGCCCAATATTATACTTCCGGTCGGCATTTCGTTCTATACTTTCCAAACGCTGAGCTACACGATCGATATCTATCGGCGTCAAGCGAAACCATGTCATAGCTTCTTGGATTATGCCCTGTTTGTGACGTTTTTTCCGCAGTTGGTTGCTGGACCGATCGTTCGAGCAACTGAATTTCTTCCACAGTGCGAAGAGCCAAAACGGGCGACCTCCAAACAACTTGGTTGGGGTTTGTCGCTGTTTGTGATTGGCTTCTTCAACAAAGTGGTTATCGCGGATGTCTTGATGGCTCCAGTTGTGGAGGAACACTTTCGGACGGGAGTGATGCCAGGATTTTTGGATGCCTGGGTTGGTACATTAGCCTTCTCGACGCAGATCTTCTGCGATTTCTCGGGCTATTCCACTTGTGCGATTGGAGTTGCTCTCTGTTTGGGATTTGCTTTGCCACGCAACTTCCTGTTTCCGTATGCGGCGATCGGGTTTTCCGATTTCTGGAGACGTTGGCACATATCGCTTTCGACATGGTTGCGTGATTACCTATACATCCCCCTAGGCGGCAACCGAGGTGGCGAAGCGCTTCGCTACCGGAACTTGGCAACGACAATGCTTCTAGGCGGGCTCTGGCACGGGGCATCGTGGACGTTTCTCGTTTGGGGCGGCCTGCACGGGATCTACCTTGTCATTGAGCGGCTTCTCGACCAGTACATGCCAAAGAGCCGGTTGTGGAGTTTTGGACCAATACAGTTTTTGCTGGGAGTCGCGACTTATGTGAGCGTCTGCTACGCCTGGGTATTCTTCCGGGCGAAAAACTTTACCGATGCGTGGAACATTGTGCTAGGGATGAGTGGCATTCGAGGTTGGTACACGACAGAGGGACAGGAGATAGCGTCGCCTCATGGGCCTTTTTTCGTATACATTATAATTGCCGTCTCCATGGGAACGGTTGCCCTCCATTGGTGTCTTCGAAACACAACCTTGGAGACCGTGGCTACTCAAATGCCTTGGTGGCTGACGTCGATAATCCTGGCGTCTCTAATATTTTTGACCATGCTTTGCTGGGGAGGAGAGGATCGTGCCTTCATCTACTTCCAGTTTTAAAATAGAACCTCCCTGCCTGCCGTACGGCAAACTGCTGTCGCTCACGGCCCTTCTCTTCCTATTGGGCCTAGGCTCGCTCGAATGGTATGTGCGGCACCTCGGATACCAATATTCGCTAAAGGGAATTGGGAATTCAGAGCTTTGGGGGTATCACCGGGCACGAATCGATCGTGAAGACACATCCCAACAAGTCGTCACGCTGGGTGACTCTCGTATGGAGTTGGGATTCTGGTCCTCTACGTTTGAGAAAGAGGTACCAGGCTCAGAAGTAGTAATGCTTCCGGTCAGATGGAGCTCCAGTTTCGTTGTTTTAGAGGACATAGCCAACAACACAGAATTTCAAGGAATGGTAATCTGCTCGGAGTCTGTCGACCCCACGATAAAACGTGACAAGACACTCCAGCTGGAGTGGCTAAAAGACTACCGAAGAAAATATTCCAACGCAGGATGGATCAATCATCGTTTT
>CALKNI010000228.1 GCA_938091115.1 uncultured Pirellulaceae bacterium
CGTGATCGTTTGTACTGACATGCTTAATCTGGCTGAGTTTCGTGGATTGATGCCGCGGCAGATCGGCGGTATTCCAATCGTCCTGTTTTTTCATGAAAATCAATTTGCTTATCCGGTGCGGGAAGGCTATCAGCGGGATGAGCACCTTGCGTTCACCAATTTTACCTCGGCGTTGGCCGCTGATCGTATCTGGTTCAATTCAAAATATAATTTTGAATCAATGGTGGCAGGCCTCACTCGTCGCCTTAAACGCTGGCCGGATTTTCAGCCGCGAGAGGCGATCGAATCCTTGGCGGGTAAATTGTCAATTGAGCCACTTGGGATTGAATTTCCGGCGTTTGATTTATCGCCTTATCAGCAGGCCAGAAAGCAGCGAGCCGCAAACGGAGATCCTGTTCATCTCGTTTGGGCAGCGAGATGGGAGCATGATAAAAACGCGGATGACCTGTTGACGGCATTAAAGCTGTTGCGAGAGCGTAAAGTTTCGTTCCGATTGAGTTTGCTGGGGCAATCGTTTCAGTATTCTCCCGATGTCTTTCAGGAAATAAAAACGGAGTTTCAAACGGAAATTTTTCGCATCGGATTTCAGGAGTCGAGAGCTGACTATTGGCAGGCTTTGGCGGAAGCGGACTTATTTGTTTCGACGGCAAAACATGAATTCTTTGGGCTGGCTGCGGCGGAGGGAATTGCTGCGGGTCTGTTGCCTTTGTTTCCCGACCGATTGGCTTACCCAGAATTGTTGGAACATGCCATGACTCGCGAGGAGGCGAAAGATTATTTATATGATAATAATGCGGAGCCGCTGGCTGATTCCATTGAGCATTGGTCACGATCTCGTAAAGGGGTCGCTGGACAGCTAAAATTTTCGAAGCAATTAATGAGTCACCTCTCGGTTGATCAACGGGCAAGCGAAATGGACGACGCATTGCAGGCAACGGTTGATAAATTTAGAGGCGATCGAAGGGACTTTTGACTCCAGTTGCCCCCGTGGAGGCCACGTGTGTGTAGATCATCGTCGTCCGTACATCCTTGTGACCTAGTAGTTCCTGAATAGTGCGAATGTCATAGCCGTCTTCCAGCAAATGCGTTGCGAAAGAATGTCTGAGGGTATGGCAGGTGACACGTTTCTGTATTCCTGCTTTTTGGGTGGCCTTTCGGAGTGATTTTTGGATTCCGTCCGCGTGCAAATGGTGTCGTCTGATCTGTAGGGGATCTAATCCTGCTGGATGATGGTGGGTGACCGATCGAGGGTCTCGGCTAAGTCGATGTGACGGAAAAATATATTGCCATGACAAGCTTCGTCCGGCAGACGGCGACTTTTTTGCGAAAGCGTTTGGCAAGTGTACCCAGCCGGCACCTGCCTCGATATCTTTGAGGTGTTGCGCTGCAACCAGATCGAGTTGGAATTTTAGACCTTGGGAGGTTAGCTCCGGCATAGGCGCTGCGCGGTCTTTCCCCCCTTTTCCTTGCCGTACCAGGATTTGAGATCTGGAGAAATCGATATCTTTGACGCGTAAGCGGCAACATTCCATTACGCGGAGGCCACTGCCGTACATCACCGATGCCATTAATTGGTGCACACGATTGTTGATATTCGGAATGATTGACTTGAGTTCCTCGCGACTAAGCACTGTTGGAATGGTTTTGGATGGCTTGGCGCGGACAGCATTAAAATCGATCTCTTTTTTAAGCACCATGCGATAGAGGAACAGCAGGGCAGAGAGTGCTTGGTTCTGAGTGCTTGCTGAAACCTTGCGTTCAATGGCGAGGTGGGAAAGAAACGCGTTCACTTGAAGGTTCCCCAACAGGTTAGGGTGAACCCATTCCCCGTTTTGTAGTCGGTGGAAATGCAAAAAGCGGTAGATCCAGAAAATGTAGGCATCCTCGGTGGATTTTGCCATGTGCTTGGTTCTGATCCGTTCTCGCACTCTTTCTAACAGTTTCCCTTGCTTTTGAGAGGTTGGCATGCCGACTCCTTGATAGTGTTCTTAAGTACACTACTTTGATTCTAGCGGCAACAAGCCTATGTGCAAATTAAATTTTGAAATTTTACTCAAAAACGCGTAAGCCATTTTGGCAGTCTGCCGTGAAAGCTAGCTCTTGTTTGAGGGAAGCTGGTTCTTGCTTGTTTCATTTGGGCGGCGAAAAGAGTACGGGGTTTTAGTGTTATTATGGCGCTTGCCGGATAATCCCATCACGAGATGAACGCAGTTCAGTAATCGCCCCGCGTTTTATCGGCTAAAAGCTTCCATCGGTGTTTTTGTACTTTGTTATTATGGTGCAAGCAGACTTAAAACACCTTAATTTCACGCCCTACTTCAAACCCCTCGGTTTTTAGCGAAGCAAACGCATTTGCGAGCCAATCATTGGGCCGTTATTATGAAGGTTCCTTTATAATAATTGTTATCCGACTAGCTAATGAACGAAACTAACCGCCGGTTTCTTTGGGAAGACTGTCGCTCCATTGAAGAGCAAACTGCCAGAGTGTTTCGCCGCTGGTTGACGGACCCTGACGGACACTACGACGACAAGTGGAGCAACGACAAGTTGTTGCGTCTTTCAATTGAATTCATGATTCAACCGCTGCTCATGCGAGCCACCGACCACCGCCTGCACAAGATTTGGTCTGACGGAATCACTTACTACGAATGCTTGAATCGTGAATT
>CALKNI010000229.1 GCA_938091115.1 uncultured Pirellulaceae bacterium
AAAATCAACCAATGCATTTTTCCCTTGGTTCCCCAAGCCTAACTCGCAAGATTAGTTTTGGAAATCTGAGTTCAGATTCCTCATTCGCCCGGAAGTCGAATCTTCACAATCATTTAATCAAATCAATAAGTTTGTAACGACATGATTAATCAATTCATTGACTGGACCGAACGTGGCTACGTCCCCGATAGCTTGCTTAGAATGGGGATTCGCCGTTTATTAAAAAAACGACTCGCTCAAGCCGATGCTGGATCGCCTGAGGCTAACTCATCGCAAACCGATTCACTGGTCGCTGAATTCGACGAAGGCCCCATCGCGTTGGTCCCCGAACTTGCCAATGAACAACACTACGAAGTACCTCCTGATTTATTCAGATTGACACTTGGTCCTCACCGCAAGTATTCGAGCTGTTTTTGGCCCAATGGGGTCGTAACTCTAGAGGAATCTGAAAAGGCCGCCCTAACCGAAACTTGTAAACGAGCCGAACTACAAGACGGAATGAACATTTTAGAACTCGGCTGTGGCTGGGGCTCCCTCTCACTTTGGATGGCTAAACATTACCCCACTGCAAACATCACAGTTGTTTCCAACTCTAATTCACAGCGGGAGCACATCGAAAGCACCGCACTCAGTCTGGGAATTGAAAAAAACTTAAAGGTCATCACCTGTGACATCAACAATTTCAATACCGATCAAGAATTCGATCGTGTCGTTTCGGTTGAGATGTTCGAACATGTTCGAAATCACCGTAAATTAATGAAGCGAATTTCAAACTGGCTAAAGCCGCAAGGAAAACTATTTGTTCATATTTTTTGCCACCGCGATTTGACTTACAAATTTCAAGATGAAGGCGAGTCCGACTGGATGAGTCGGTATTTCTTTTCTGGCGGAATCATGCCTGCCGAGGACCTCCTGACCCGCTACGACGAAGATCTGGAATTAGCGAACAAGTGGACATGGAATGGCAGGCACTACCAAAAAACGTGTGAAGCATGGCATACCAACATGATTAAAAATCGAGTTCAAATCATGCCCATACTCGAAGCAGCTTATGGGAAAAAAGAGGGGGTGCACTGGTTCAATCGCTGGCGAATGTTTTATCTCTCCTGCAGCGAGCTATTTGGATATAATAATGGAAACGAATGGTATGTCGCCCATTATTTATTCAACAACAAATCCACCTCGTGACTCGCTGATTAACTGCGATCGTTAATTACTGTTTGAGACACTTTCTACTTTCGAGTATTACTAGACGACTGATTGAATCCCGACTCGTTTGCCCTAAAATGCCTTCTGCAAACACCGTTGTGATTGCTCCGTTGCGGTTACGTACAGGGCTGCCGCATTGAGTTATTTTGATCTCTCAAAGACATTCAATGAGATACTCTCGAATCAACCGTCTTGCCAACCAATTCTCATCAAACAGATCACAAGTCAACGCTCAGCGATTTCGGCTTCGTCTGCTGATCTGCTTTGGGGTGTTCACCCTGTCTGCCATTTCATTTTATGGAAAAGGCCAAATCAACCCAGTGACGGGAAAAACACAACGCGTTGACATGACGATCGAGGAAGAAATTGCTCTGGGCATACAATCTGCGACTTCCATGGGTCAGCTTTCCAATAATCGACAAGCAACAAATCACGTCAAACGAATTGGAATTCGGCTGGTCGCCAAACTGAATGAAATGAATAAGAGTGCATTCCGACCCGTACCCTACCCCTTTCAGTTTCACCTTCTAGATGCCCCCCAAACCGTCAACGCGTTTGCCCTTCCTGGAGGTCAGATCTTCCTCACCACTGGGCTTTACCGACACCTTGAACACAATCGCTACATGAACAATACCCAACAAGATTTTGACGGTCGACTTGCCGGAGTCCTTGGTCACGAAATTGGCCATGTAATCGAACGACATGCCGCTCAACGCCTTGCGAAGAGTAATTTTATCCAAGGTGTTTTTTCTGGACTTGAAGTTTTCAATGAAACTCAGGCGACGAATCAGGTAAATTCACAAACCAGAAGAACCCAATTGGCTGCCGATGTTACCGATTGGTTTATTAGCCTTCAGTACAGCCGTGCAGATGAACTCGCATCTGATAGCTGGGGCGTTAAATTGATGGTCACAGCCGGATATGATCCAATCCATATGATCGAGGTCATCGACATCCTCGAATTATCAGCCACTGGATCCCAACCCATTGAGTTTTTGAGCACACACCCGTGCCCACCCAATCGTCGCCAATATATCGAAAACATTATCCTCGAAAACTCCCGATACAAAACGCTCAGTGAGCCCCAATAATTTTATCAAAAACCCGAAGATTGACTTGTTTTCCAGAGAACCACTCCAATGACATTTATCGACGAAAACTTTTTGCTGGCTACCCAGGCGAGTCGCCGACTTTACCACGAATACGCTCGCGACCAACCGATAATTGATTATCACAACCACCTCTCGCCGCGTGACATTGCTGAAAATCGACAATTTGAAAACCTCTTCGAAATGTGGATCAACCACGACCATTACAAATGGCGAGCGATGCGGGCCAACGGAATTTCCGAAAACTTGATCACGGGGGATGCAACCCCCAAAGACAAATTCCTGGCATATGCGAAAACGGTTCCACACACACTTCGGAACCCGCTCTACCACTGGACTCACCTCGAATTAAAACGTTTTTTTGACATCGACGAATTGCTTTGTGAAGAGAATGCAGAGGAGATTTGGAATCAATGTAATGAACAGATTGCGGAGCGGGACGAGCTGAGAACACAGAGAATACTTGAGCGATTTAATGTAACTGCTTTGTGCACCACAGATGACCCAACTGACTCTTTAGAATTCCACAAACAGATTGCTGACTCGAATTTCGAAACAAAAGTTTATCCTTGCTTTCGCCCCGATTGGGCGTTGTTCGTACACCGTCCTGACGAATTTCAACCCTGGATCTCAAAGCTTGAATTCGCGTCGGGCATCGACATTAATTCTTTAGACGAACTCTTGTCCGCCTTGCGTAACCGCCACGACTTTTTCCATACCCAGGGAGCGCGCCTTTCCGACCATGGTTGCGAGTCCGTCCCCTCAGCATTCTGCGACAAAACAACTGCGTCCAGCATTTTTGATGCTGCGATCAAGGGAATTGCTGCAGGCCCCAAACAGCATGAAGCGTTCTCAACCTTCATGCTTCTGGAACTAGCGCGAATGGACGCGGAAAAAAACTGGACGAATCAGTTCCACACAGGCGTCTGGCGAAACAATAACACCCGACTTTTCAACTCGATTGGACGTGATATTGGTTGTGACTCCATGGGTGATACCTCTCAAGGACGCTCACTCGGTGCTTTCTTAAATCAACTTGATCAAGAAAACGCACTTCCGCAAACGATCGTTTACAACCTTAACCCTTCCGACAACTACCTCATCAGCACAATGCTTGGTAATTTCCAAGACGAGTCCGGACCGGGAAAAATGCAATTTGGCTCAGGCTGGTGGTATCTTGATCAAAAAGAGGGAATTGAAATGCAGCTTAACACACTTTCCAATACGGGGCTTTTGTCGAGGTTTGTGGGCATGCTTACTGATTCAAGAAGCTTCATGTCATTCACAAGACATGAATACTTTCGTCGCATCCTCTGCAACATGCTGGGAAGTGACATGGAAACGGGAATCCTCCCGAATGATTTCCGATTCATTGGATCCATGGTCGAGAACATCTGCTATACGAATGCAAAAAATTACCTTCGGTTAGAAAATTCATAATCCGTCGCCCCATTGCATTTCCAATCAACAACGCAAAACAATCCTATGATTACAAACAATGAACCGCCAGAATTCCCGATCGGGGCTTACGTCGAGCCAGACTCTCCCGAAGTACTTACTCTTCAGCTTGAAGAACTGAGACGCTGCCCCTCGGAAATCCGTAGTGCCATTGAGTCCCTCGGCCCGGAACAACTAAAGGTACGCTATCGAAATTGGTCGGTTCGACAAATTGTACATCACCTCGCCGATAGTCAACTCAACACCTACATCCGCTTTAAATGGGCGTTAACAGAAGCCTCGCCGTTGATCAAAACGTTCAACGAAACCAAGTGGTCGGAAACGTTTGATGCCAGAGAATCTGAAATTGAGCCGTCATTGATATTGATGGATGGACTTCATACAAGATGGTCTGTTCTCATCGAGAACCTAAATAACGAAGAGCTGGACCGCACTTTTTTTCACCCTGAAGTGGGAGAAATTCTCTCCCTCCGCCAAGCTCTCTCCCGTGCTCTTTGGCACATCCGCCATCACGTTGGCCAAATTGAGTGGCTGAAAAACAGACACGGGTGGTAGCCAGCGGTCACGGTCAATTATATTTTGCCAATCTTCAAGCCTCTTCCCTAACGCCTGTCTCTTCGTAAACGCATGCTTGGCTTTACATCGGCGCAGGAATGTCACGCTTCTGAAAAATCATCAAACCAACCCAATAAAAGCAAATCCCGATCAACACTAAAAGCAGACAATTCGGTAAAAATGCCAATCCAGCCAACGTCCCATCAGGATCATATCTTAGGATTGCATAGTAGTTTGCCGCGTCGGCGTCAGTCTGCTTAATAACAGCTGCAGGATGATAGAGCCCAAACAAACCGCAGTGCTTTGCCCACGAGTATTTCTCAGAACCCATTCCAAGCATTCGGATTCCTGCATTGCAAAAATAGAATGCTGCCACAATCCCAAGCGTTCGCCAGCGGTACCGATCTAGTGAGGAACAAAAGGCTGCGAACCCACTCATACAAAAACCAAGGCAAAACAAATTAAACAGCCCCGGGAAAAAGAGAAGTGGATTTACTTCGGAACTCATCGCAACCACCGTTGTCTTGGGTGGTAGAAAACTCAATGGAATAGCATAGTCGACGAGGGGAATCTGAACGGAGGGATAGGTTGTCTCTTCAACACTTGTTGTCCAAATCCCCAGTGCCATACCCAGCCAGCACACTAAAATTATGATGAACATCGTCACCAGCGTCAGTCCAGCATGTTGTAGGTATATTTTTTGCCTGCTGACGGGCTGAGCCAGTAATAACTCCATTGTCCCACGGCTTAACTCTCCGCTAACAACGTCCGAGCCTCTGACCAAGCCCCAAGCACAGATCAATGAAATCAACATCGGCTCATTGAGGGTTAACGAAGTTCTACCCAGATATGAAACTAACCAATCAAAGTCGACCGTCGCAAATTTCCGCCAGTCTTTTGGAAGAAGATCTATGATTTGTCGAAATTGAGCGGTATCCAACTCTCCAACGACCCAAACACGAAACCAGCAAAACGCGAAAACGCCCAGCGCCAAGCCAACGAACAGCAATAAGCCTTCGGCTACATATTTGTTTACGAGAGAACGGTTCATACGGCTGCCTCCCTCTGAGGCGCGACCGTCGGCTGATGGTGAAAACGATCGTAGACCGCCTGCAAACCCACAGGCTGAATGTAAACATCAGAAATGGGAGCAGCCGAAAGCCATCTTAAAACAGCAGACAGCTCTCCGGGGGTTTCGATTTGGACGGAACTACCGTTCTGTTTGATCACAAGAGACTCACGTAAGCCTTCAGGAAGCTCAGGAAGGTCTCCCTTCAGATTTGCGAGAATTCGATGCTGCTTTTTCAAACGACTCATTGACTCAAGGTGAACCAATTGCCCGGCTCGCAAAATCCCAACCCGATCGCACGTATCCTCAATTTCAGGAAGGACGTGCGAGGAAAAAATCACGGTTCGGCCCGATGCTTTCGCTTCGTTAACCAATTCCATCACACGCCCGCGGACCGTTGGGTCGAGATTGGCAGTTGGTTCGTCCAAAATTACCAACGGTGTCTGACTGCAAAGCGTAATCGCCAGCGCCAATTTCTGACGCATCCCCGTCGACATCAATCCTACCCAACGAGACAAATCCAACTCCAATCGATCAGCGATCTCTACCGCTTTTTCGAAACTCGCGTCTTCACGAAATCCACAAAAAATCGCCAGCATCTTGCGAGCTCGCATCATCCGAAATAATCGCGCGTCGCCAGGTAGATAGGAAACCATTCGGTGCACCTCGACCCGCTGCTGAAGACAATCCAAACCCCCAATTTCAGCCGATCCCGATGTCGGTTTCAGAAATCCAAGTAGCAACCGGAGAAACGTGGATTTGCCCGCCCCATTGGGGCCAAGCAACCCAAACACCTCACCTTCATCTATCTCAATTGAACACCGATCCAAAGCGGTAAAGCCACCGAACTTTTTGGTGAGGGATCTTGCTTGAATCAGTTTTGCTGACATTGTGACGCCCGTAGTTATCGGATTGGGTCTTTTCCCATCAAGCGGCGAAGCATCCCAATTTGACCGGAATGGATCATCTCGTGGTCACCCGCAAATAAAAGCGCCCCGTAACGAGTGGCATAGGCAGCGTGTGGAGGATCGAGCGGTTCGTCTAATTCTGGACCATCAAACCTAACTATCTCAATTTGCATTTGCGCGTGAACCCGATCGAGAACGGCGAGGATCTCGGCCGGCTCAGGGTACGCACTGCGATCCGCAATTGGTCGCGTACCACGCATAAATAGCTTTCGAAATTTGCTAGACATAAGTTGTTGATCCACGCTCAGATCACGACCACGCTGACGAAACAACGTAAGCCCGTATTCAGACATCGCAAGGTGGCCAACTTGCCAAGCAATGTGAGTCGTGAATTGATCGGGGCTCCAAAACCAATCTTCATCTTCAAGACCATCTAATAGCGACCGACTGTAATTTCTTGCGAATTCGATATGTCGAATCGCGATGGCCAATTTTTCAGAAACGCCATCCGCACTTGGATACTGATGTTCAAACATAATTGTATATTTCAGATAATTCGAATTTTGATCAACGACTAATATCGGATTACAGATTAGTCCGAAAGTTCAAAGATTCCTTCGATTTCAACCGTCACTCCAAGCGGCAATGCATTAACTCCGACGGCACTGCGAGTGCCAACTCCAGCATCCTCACCAAACACAGCAGACATCAACTCACTGCAACCGTTGATAACCGCAGGCTGTTGTGTGAAGTCATCGGTACAACAAACCATGCCAAATAATTTCACAACTCGCTTGATCCGGTCAAGTGAGCCAAGTTCTACGCGTAACGTGGAGAGCATCGTCAATCCAGATTGGCGAGCGGCCAAGTATGCGCCCTGTTGGTCAACATCTCGTCCCGTACACCCAGTCATTAGAGAGCCATCCATTTGGACAGGAAGATGCCCTGATGTGTAACACAGATTGCCAACAATCATCGCTGGCCGATAAACTCCAACTGCTGAGGGAGCAGGGGGCAATTCAAATCCTAATTCCTCGAGTCTTGCATCTGCGCTCATACTTGTATCCCAAATTATTACTGAACGAATAACGAGTTGTTTAATCAATCCCATGATTATTGAAGGGATTGCTGTGTTTGCCTAGGTCCTGTTCATTCCCTAGGGTTTCCGTGATCTTCAACTGGGAGCCTTTCTTTTATCCCTGCTTTTTACAACGACTATTGCAATTCCGCACGCCCTGCTAAAGCGAAATGATCTGACAGAAAAAAACGGGCTCCCTCTATATTCCAATACTGATCGAAAACCTTAACGTCTTTCACGATAACCCCATCGCCATGAAAATAGCGAGTAAAATAGGCCGTATATTTTTTTCCGTCGTAACGAAACTGATTACGTCGACTATCCCAGGTTGGAGCTGGAGGCAGCTTCCCCCGAATACCCAGCGCTTCAATCGCTGAAGTTTCACCGATCCGAGTGTTGGTATCACCAACCACCAATAAGCGTGGCGTCGGACAAATGGAAATAATTCGCTCAATTGCTGCTAATCGCGCCGCTTTTCCATGACTGCCCGATGGCAAATGAACATTCGCAATGCTTATCCCGGCAGATTCAATGGCTGACAAAACCGCGCACCGTCCAATGGCTCTGCTTTCGACCCGATCCAACAGCCTCCGTCGTACGAGCGTCGCTAAATTTCCACAGTGGCTTACAGTATTTGCTGGAATTAATTCATGCGTTTCCACGTAGGGCACCAAACCGGGCAATTCCTGAAAACAAACAAAGTCTGGGTCGACCGAGAGCACCCGTTCACGAATGAGCGATTCAGCTTGGTCCATCCTCCAACCGACCGGAGCCGCCTGCGAGTTCTCCATCAAATTCAGATTCCAGCTAAGAAAACTAATTGACTTCATCTTACTCGCGCAAAATCAATTTCAGTTGGAGACAACGCCTCAATCACAACATGAATTTCCGTGAGAGGAGATTATTTCTCTCCGGCAGCGCTGCCCGTGGTACGTGGATCAAAGGCCCCGGTGAAAAGTCCGGTTTTGGCATCAAATGTAATTCCCTGACAGATCCCCATCGATCGAGAGCGCTTGATCAAATGTTGCTTTGCGGTCAATTGCTCCGCAATCTCGTTATCAAAACTCGCCTCAAGTAATAATTGTTTAGGAGCCCATTGGTGATGCAAGCGGGGCGCCGCAATGGCTTCCCCGATCGGCATTTCCAAATCAAGATGGTTAATAATAGCCCATAAAACTTCTGTAATAATTTTTGGCCCACCTGCAGCCCCCACGGTTAAAATTGGCTTACCATCTTTTAAGACAATCGTTGGACTCATGCTGGAAAGTGGTCGCTTACCCGCAGCAACCGCGTTATTTTCACCACCAACTAGACCAAATGCATTCGGCTTCCCGGGAAAAGCAACGAAGTCGTCCATCTGATTATTCATAATTACACCCGTTCCGGGCACGACGTACTTAGCACCGAATGTTGTGTTAACGGTGGTCGTCAAAGCCACCCAATTGCCTTCACTATCGGCAGCCGCTACATGGGTTGTATGCCGCTCAAAAAACTCAGTCGCGGCATTAGGAGGCAGACCGTGATCTGTCGTTAAAACAGAATTCATCTTAATCTTTCCAGCAAGTTCCTTCGCATAGCCCTTATCAATTAAGCCTAACGGGACTTCTACAAAATCTGGATCCCCTAACCAAAAAGCTCGATCGGCAAAAGCCAATTTCATCGCCTCGGCAATAACATGATAGAACGCCGCTCGATCGCTTTGATACAAATCAGCCAACTTAAACTGTTCGAGTATATTTAGCACCTGAGCAACATGAACTCCACCTGAACTCGGGGGTGGAAACCCATAAATTTCGAAGTCTCGATACTCCGATCGAACGGGCTTGCGATTGACCGTTTTATATTTGGCAAAATCCGCGGCAGTCATGATTCCACCATTGGCCTTCATCCATTGCTCCGTTAACTCAGCAAAGGCTCCTCGATAAAACCAAGCTGTACCCTCCTGTGAAATCTTACGGTAGGTATCTGCCAAATCAGATTGCTTCAGCACTTCGCCAGCACGATAAGGTTCGAGAAGACCAGTCTTTTGATCAGGTCGAAAAAAAATGTTCACAGCACCGGGAAACTGCAACATCGCCTTTTTCGCAATCCTTAGTTTCGCAGCGTAAGCCTCGGTCACTTGAAAACCGTTCTCTGCGGCGTCAATTCCCTTATCCAAAGAAGCTCGCAGATCTAATCTTCCATGTTGAGCAACCGCCTGAGCGTAAGCCTTTAACGCTCCCGGCACACCGCTCGCCAGGGGACCGGTCTGACTTGGATTAGAAAAACGAGTTTTTGCATCTCGAAAAAGGTCCTGCGTCGCCGCTGCCGGCGCCATCTCTCGCCCATCAATTGCGTATACATCCCCGGTCGCTGTGCGGATTAAAATAAAACATCCGCCACCAATTCCGGAATTGAAATTATCAACCACACCAAGCGTCAAAGCTGTTGCTATCGCGGCATCAATCGCATTGCCACCATTGGCAAACGCATCTATTCCCGCCTGGGTTGCCAATGGGTGAACGGAAGCAACCATATTCTTGCGAGAGGTCGGTTCCGGTTTTTCAATCTGAGCATCCGACATTGCGGCCGGCCGCGCTAGGTTCACCAAGTCAGACTGAACCGCCCAGACTGAGGTAGTAGCCGAAAAACAAAGAACACCAACTACCAACTTCATCAACCAGAATTTCAACACGATCAATCCCCACAAGTTAGCGAATTTCAACTATGTCAGCGATTTCAATTCTAAAACCAATCGACCAGTAAAAATAGGTAACGACGCTAAGAAATTTGAGTCTCTCAGAGTGAACAAAAATTGAAATATTACTACTTTTAGCTAGTAGGAGAGAGTCTGGCTTGCGAGGCAACCAAAGTCTCCCTTAAGCTAAAGCTATGACTGATCAACCTGTAGACAACTCCGACTATGAATCATTAGATTCAGAAGAACTGGACCCCTCGGACGATCCAGAAATACAGGACTCGGATCAAGACAGCGATGAATACGATACAGAGTTTAACGAGGAAGAAGAGGGCGACGAGGAAGAAGAGTTTTCTCTGGCTCAACTCAGCCAAGCTTACGCAGATGCGTTGAAAACACGAGGCGATACTCCCGATGAAATCCAAGAATCAGTCCAATCGCCTGACATCGAATCACCGGCAGACAATCAATCAAAATCCGAAGAGTTAGAAGAAGTTCCGGAAATTGATGATAACGCTTGCTGTTCAATTTCACCCGAGTCAATTATCGAGTCAATCTTATTCGTTGGTGCGCCCAAAGATGTAACGCTCAACAGTCGAAAGATCGCCGCAGTGCTTCGCGACGTCAGCCCGAAGGAAGTCACCCAAACCGTCCGCGCACTTAACGCCAAATATGAAAAAGAGAACGCCGCCTTCCGGATCGATTCCGATGGTGGTGTTTTCAAAATGAAACTTGATCCCAAATTAGTAGAGTTTCAACAAGATTTCTTTGGTCGCAATCGTCAAGTCCGACTTAGCCAAGCCGCGATCGATGTCATGGCGATTGTTGCCTACAACCAACCTGCCACCAAGGATTTGGTTGAAAAGATCAGGCTCAAACCAAGCGGCGGGGTTCTAGCTCAATTGGTTAAAAGGGAACTACTGGCCGTTGAAGCGGGCGAATCTAACTCCAAAATCAAATATTACTCAACCACGGATCGCTTCCTCGATCTGTTCCAACTCGAAGAACTTGCCGACCTGCCTCAAAGCCACGATGTATCAGACATGGACGAATTAGCAGATTAAGAGCTTCAAGAACAGATTTTTTTCTCCAGTTCCGACAGTATTCCTTGCCCTATCTCAACGAACGAAACAGTCACCGACAATGTCTCTTGGATTTCCGGCTATTCTGATCGTAAATTGTGGCCGGCGTATCGATTTTTGGCTGATGGCAGTTTTAAGTTTTGCGTCCGATGAACTCTCAGCTTTCAACGCAAATTTTCCCGCCAATGTGAAGAGCCCTTCATTCTGTAGGACACTGCATTTATTTTTTTAAATATGAAGAACTTTTTCAGCAATACAAAGTCCCAAGCTGACGAGTATTCCAACCACTTGAACTTTTCAAAATCCAGTGCTTTTCACGATACGGTGACTGTCTCCCCCCATATTGAATCACCTCGGTGAATTGCCATTCCCATCGTCCACTGGAATCGGGCCAACCAAAATCCTTTTGGATTGCACAACTGCCGATCTCTGACTGGAAACTCTGCTTGCACATCTTAGCAGTTCGATACCTTGTGAATTCATGTTCTACGCGTTAACTTCTGAGGAGGAGTAATGAAACCCAACAGATACTGTTCCAAAAACACGCAGGATTTAAAATGCGAAATGCGGTTGCTTTAGTACTTGGCGGCGGACGTGGATCAAGATTGGCTCCGCTTACGTCAATTCGCAGTAAGCCTGCAGTCCCCCTAGCCGGCATGTACCGTCTCATCGACATCCCCATCTCAAATTGTCTCAATAGTGGAATCAACCGTGTCTTTGTTTTGACTCAGTTCATGTCGGTAAGTCTCCATGGACACATTCGAAGAGCCTATTCGTTTGACAATTTTAGCGGCGGTTTTGTCGAATTGCTCGCAGCTCAAGAAACATTGGAAGACGGAAGTGATTGGTATCAAGGTACTGCCGATGCCGTCCGTAAAAACCTCGTCTACTTCAATCAATCAGGCATTGACTACGTCGTCATACTCTCGGGTGACCAACTCTACCGCATGGACTATGGGGACCTGATAGACACCCACATAAAAAGTGGCGCCGACGTCACCATTTCCTGCATGCCCGTTTCTCGAGAAGATGCGAAAGGATTTGGAGTCGTTAAAGTTGATGACAATGGCAGAGTCAATGACTTTGTTGAAAAACCGCAAACCGATGCTGAAATCGAAGCCGTCAGCACCGATACCGATTGGATTGACAGCCACGGCGTTGACTCAAAAGGACGCGATTGCATCGCCAGTATGGGCATCTATGTATTCGATCGAAAACTTCTAACTCAAGTATTGTCAGGCACCGAACACACTGATTTTGGAAAAGAGGTATTTCCGGCAACCATTCATAGCCATCATGTCCAGATGCATTTATTTGACGGCTACTGGGAAGATATTGGCACCATTCGCTCGTTTTACGAATCCAACTTAAACCTGACTACTGAAGCACCCGAGTTCGAACTGATGGAACCGGGTTCCCCCATTTACACCCGCGCTCGATTCCTGCCTCCAACACGCATGAGTGGAGCGACAGTACACAACAGTTTAATTTCTAATGGATGTAAAATTGGCAATGGTGCGATTATTAAAAACAGTGTGATTGGGCTAAGAACCGTCATTGGCCCTAACGTTACCATCCTGAATTCTATCGTGATGGGCAATGATTTTTATGATAGTGAAGAAAGAGCCGCCGAACGCCAAAGCCCGCTCCTTGAAATCGGTGAAGGGACCGTAATCGATGGAGCCATCATTGACAAAAATGTATGTATTGGGAAAAACGCAAAAATCGTCAATATGACCCAACGCGAACAAACTGATCTCGAACATGACACCTGTGTCATCCGAGACGGCATTCCCATTCTTATTAAGAAAGCGGTCATTCCCGACAATTGGAATATCGACGAAGATCTAAACTAATTCGGTATCTTTTCAATCGATTGGTTCCATTGAGCACACTAATCCCAAAGCGTCTTTTGTTTGCCAGTTTGAGGTGGCGAGTCCATTTTTTCGGTGGGCGTCTCAGGCAATTTAGTCTCTCGCATTTTTGGGGTCGGTGAATAGCCAACCTTCGAATCAATCAATTCCAGATTAATGACTTGCCGCGGATGACTAAACACTAACCTCGTGGCAATACGCTTCATTGGAATTTTTGCAAATTGGCTAACCGCTCGACGATAGACTTCCATTTGCGGTTGGTAAAACTCTATCCGACTTTGCAAATTCTCAGCATCGACGACATTCGATTTAAAATCAATAATGTCCGCTGCGACCAATTGACTACCTTGATACACCCAAACGATGCGATCCATTGTTCCTTGAACCAGATTTCCATCAAGAGTAGTTGCAAATCGACGCTCGCATTCTACCTCTAGCCGATTGGCTTCTAAAATTACTTCTCCCGCCCCCGCAAACTCCATCAAATAAGACTCTTGATAGGTTCCACGGGATAGTAATTTAGAAACGTTGTCACTCTTCAATACCTCAAAGAATTCATCAATCACACTCCCGACATCGATAGACTCAGGTGAAATTTGATTGAGATGTTTTTCTAGCTCATCGCGAGTTGGAACCTTTTCGTCGAGCCAACCAACTTTTTCAAAACAAGCGTGCAAGAGTGACCCTCGTTGCATCGATTTTGCATTCAAA
>CALKNI010000230.1 GCA_938091115.1 uncultured Pirellulaceae bacterium
TGTTCATGGTCATTGGATGTTGATTCGGTTGCTCCGTCAGTATCCCAATCAAAAATTAGAAACGGTAATTCGAGAAAAATTGAATCAAAACCTGAGTGCTGAAAATTTAACAGGTGAGCTCCGGTATTTTGAAGAAAAGCAACACAAGTCGTTTGAGCGTACGTATGGCTGGGCTTGGTATCTTCGGATGGTTGACGAACTTGAAGGCTGGGATGATGAAGATGGTAAACGGTGGCGTCAGAATCTACGCGGTCTCGAGGAGCTTCTAGTAAAACGAACACTGGACTATTTACCAAAATTATCATTTCCAATTCGTACGGGATTACACGGCGATACTGGTTTTGCGTTGGCGCAGATTCTCGATTACGCGCGGAAGCTCAAAAATACTGAATTAGAGACGCTGATCGTCCAGCGATCGCGGGATTATTACCTAAGCGATGTAAATTATCCCACCATGTATGAGCCTTCTGGACAAGATTTTTTCTCTTCGTGTTTGAACGAGGCAGACTTAATGCGTCGGGTACTGTCTCCTGAAGAGTTTTCAGAGTGGTTCGACAAATTTCTGCCTGCGCTGAAGGATGGCGATGGAGGCAACCTTCTAGTCCCGGTTGAAGTCAGCGATACAAAGGACGGCTATATCGTGCACCTCGCCGGATTAAATCTCAGTCGAGGTTGGTGCATGCAAGGTATATCTTCAAGTCTCCCGGTGGGCGATTCACGCGGAGTCCTGCTCAAACGTTCAGCAGCAGACCACGCAACGATGGGCTATAAATATGTTTTTAGCGGTAACTACGAAGGAGATCACTGGCTTGCGACTTTCGCGATTTATCTTCAGACGAATGTCGCCAAGAAATAAAACCGCCGGTATGTAATTTAAACCGCCGGTTAGGCAATGTGTTTGATTTAACCAAATTGGGTTGACCTTAACCCTCGCCAAAACGCTTGAAATATCAACGTGACTCATAGACCGACAGATGTTTGGCTATATAATCTACGCTCATTAAATGTCAAAACTTCGCGGTCATTCTTTCGATGTCGTCGGTCTGCTTGCGAATTAAAAAGGGAGACTGTGATGGTTCGTAATAATAACAGCGTAGCAAGAGTATCGTACACGATGCTTACTTCCTTCGCGTTGGTTCTCTGCATGTCCTGCGCGGTATTGGCTCAGGATGCGACTGCTGTTCCTGGGTTCGCGCCCACAGCGACGGTTCAAGACGAAGGCTCTTTAACCGAAAAGGCAAGTTTTCTAATTGGCTATCAAATGATGGCTAACATGAAGAGCCAGTCTGGTGCTGATATTAACATGGATGAGTTAATCAAGGGCATGAAAGCTGCCGATGCTGGTGAAGACTTCGATAGTTTTATTGCTGGCTATCAGGTGATGACTAATTTTAAGAACCGCAGTTTTGGTTTGAAGCTTGAGAAGATTATTGAAGGCTGCGCGGCGTCGGTTGGCGGTAAACCGGTTGGAATGTCAAACCAAGATCAAGAGGCACTGATGCAGGCATTTCAAAAGCTCGTCCAACAGCGAGAGATTGAGAAAATGAAAAAGGTTGCGACTGAAAACGTTGCCGTTGCCGAAGCTTATATGAAGAAAAATGCCGCGACTAATCCCAAAGTGAAAATGTTGCCAAGCGGAGTTCAGTATGAAATTTTGACTGAAGGTACTGGTCCCAAGCCAACCGCAAGTGACGAAGTTAAGGTAGATTATCACGGAACGTTTTTGGATGGAACCGTATTTGATTCCTCGACTGCTCCTCCAAATGGGCGTCCTGCGCAACCAGCGACGTTCCGCGTTAATGGGGTCGTTCCGGGGTTTTCTGCTGCTCTTCAGAACATGAAGGTAGGTGGAAAGTGGCGAGTCGTAATTCCAGGCGATCAAGGGTACGGGGTTCAAGGTGGCGGCGGCGGATTGATCGGTCCGAACCAAGCGTTGATTTTTGAGATTTCATTGCTAGAGATCGTTAAATGATCGCCGTCTGATAGTCGCTCAACTGAGCAGATTTTAGATATTAAATTTGTTATGTATAAATTTTATCTCGCGGCCGTTTTGGTCGTGAGATTTTTTTATGATTTGTGTATGAATGTGATAGTTGAGATTTGAGTTATGAAAGTTGCTTTGACTGGTGCGACAGGATTTGTTGGTACAGCCCTGTTAAGACGTTTTCAAGCCTCTGGCATTCAGTCGAGATGCTGGACGCGCAGCAGTTTGCCAGAATCGCAGGAGCACAACGAGGGTGTTGAGTGGTTGTCCGGGCAACTATCTGACAAGAAGTCAATGGAACTGCTTGTGCAGGAGTGTGATGCCGTCGTCCACGCAGGTTTGTCCAGATCGGGACGCTCGTTTCAAGCCAGTGAACTCGATGTTGTCGAATACGCGCGAGTAAATGTTTTGGGGACCCTTGAGTTGATTGAGACTGCCTTGTCGGCGGGAGTCAAGCGATTTGTGTTTGTGTCCTCGTGTGCCGTACATGATCATATTTTATCAGATCGCCCGCTCGACGAAGCGCATCCGCTATGGGCCAATACGCATTACGGCGCACATAAGGCAGCAATTGAGAAATTCGTTCACAGCTATGGCCTCGGTTGCGGCTTCCCGATCTGTTCGGTTCGTCCAACGGGTATCTACGGGATTGCAAATCCTTTGGAGGAATCCAAGTGGTTCAGGCTAATTAAGAATATTGTTCGCGGAGTCGATGTCGAGGTGAAAAGCGGTGGTAAGGAAGTCCACGTCGATGATGTTGCACGAACGATCGAGTTGCTCTTGATGAGCGATGGAATCGAGGGGCAGTCTTATTCGTGCTACGACCGTTATATTTCTGAATTTGATGTGGCAAATGTCGCGAAACAAATATGCGGCAGCTCAAGTTTGATCGCTGGGGGACAGAAACGACCCAAGCACGAAATCGACACTACCAAGATAAAGGAACTTGGCATGGAGTTTGGTGGATCCGAGCTGTTGTACGAGATGGTTGAATCGATGGTCCAGCAAATTCGCTTGCGTTGATGATTTTATTTTGATGATTCAATTAAATTAAACATCTTTGGTTTTGTACAATTAGAGAATTTAATAGCCAGATCTGCTTAGCTGTTTTTAGAAATGGTACTTAGGTAAAGATTTTCTACTTTCTGGCGTGCCCAAGGCGTTCTCCGCAGGAATTTCAGGCTCGAATTAATGGATGGTTCATGGTTGAAGCAACGGATATTTATTCGCAAACCCAATGCTTCCCAGCCTAAGGAGTCAACGAGGGTCTCGAGCATGTCTTTAAGTTTCACGCCGTGTAACGGATTGTTGGGTTGTTCTGAACTCATTAATTTTTGGTTTTCCTAATGTTCTGCAATGGAATAGCTGGCTCGGTGTCGGAGGCGAGACTGGAGGATCAGTTGTGACCGTTATTGGGCAAGAGATGTGAAGACTGTATTCCAGGGAACGGCATCTTTTAACGTCAAGATGGCTACCGCCAGAATTGCAGTAGCGCTTATCCATAAAGCCGCGTCGTAGAATTTGGATGGGCTTAATCTGGGGTCTAGCCGTCGGTATCGAAAGTACATGGCGGCAAATACTACAAGCAGCAATATGATGCCAGTGATAACTCCGCCGATAATTACTAATTGTCCGGGGGCTTCAAAGAATAGGTAGAGTGCCGCCCACGCGAGAGGGAAAAAGCAAGCGATGATACCGATTGTCTTTTTCCGGGATTTTGGATTGTGAAAATCAATCCAACCAATTTGGCCAAACGCGTCGGCATACAGTCGAGTCCAAGCGGCTAAGGCAGCAAACATCGTTGAATACAGGACAACCACGGCACCAATTACGAAAATTAATTTTGCACCTGTACCAAGCGTTTGAGTGTACATCGTTCCTAGAACTTCAATCAGGTTCCCTTTGGCCGGAAGCGTTCCGGCCCGGTGCAAAATGGCCGCGCCAAGTAAGTAAAACATCGAGGTCATCAGCGTGTAGCAGACCATCGCTAGAATTGCGTCCCAGTACATAACTCGAATCCAACCCTTAGCGCGTTTTTCCCAAGCTGGGGTGTCTTCTCGAGGTCCAGCATTGGCCGCATAACCTTTTTCAATTAACCAATAGTTGTAGGCGAGTATTTCATCTCCCCCTACGCCTGTTATTCCAAAGGCGCCGATAGCGATTAACAAGGTAGCTTGATCTGGCCAGTTAGGAATCAGGCCGCTGGTGAATTCAGCTCCGGTGATTGCTGAGGGAGTGGTCTGCAGCATGGCTAAAGAAGCTAAAGTAAAAACCAAAAAAACAGCGATCATGAACAGGGATGCTTTTTCCAGGATGGTGTAATAACCTTTGAAGACAAGCATAGAGACTGAGAGAGCGACGACGACAGTCGTCAGAATTCGGCTTGGAAAGAATCCTTCAGATAGGCCGGGTCCCAGAGCAGGGAATAATTGTTCGACGCCCAGTACGACTGCGCCAATGATCCCGCCGAGCTGTAGGGTCTTGGTAAGCATGAGAACCAGCCAAAGCCAAATCGACCAGTTGGCTGATCCGAGTTTCGGGCCTGGTAGTGAATTCAGCGCCTCCATTGTCGTCTCGCCTGAGGAAATCGCATGCTTGCCGAATTCCAGCTGAACCACAACTTTGATAATGCAACTGAAAATGATAAACCACAGAAGCGTGAATCCAGCCTTAGCGCCCATGAGAGTTGTTGCGATCAATTCGCCGGAACCGACAATGGACGCTGAAAGAATAAAGCCGGGCCCCAAATGCCTAAGACTTGCCACGAATGTCTCTGGGGGGGGCAGAATGCCACTTGAATCACGAGTGTATGTGTCTTGTTCAGGCATTGGTTTTTGGCATTAGATTAAAGGGTGAGACAGAAGAATCGGTTTACCAAACGGCTTGAAATGATTTCCTACCATTGAACAATGGTAACTAATCTTTTAATCTAACGGTTGTTGTTAGACATCTGAACGATCCAAATTTTTGAACTTTTTATGCCAAAAGATTTCCTTAAAGGTACCGCTGACCGTTACGACGTCGTTGTGATCGGCAGTGGTCTCGGCGGACTTACTTCCGCAAATATCCTGGCTCGCAATGGCCTCTCTGTGCTGTTGGTGGAGCAGCATTATAAGTTAGGTGGATTAGCAACTTGGTTTAAGAGGCCAGGTGGTCACATTTTTGATATTTCGTTGCACGGCTTCCCTTATGGAATGGTGAAAAGTTGCCGAAGATACTGGTCCAAAGAAATTGCCGACTCGATTGTTCAGTTGGAAGGTGTTCGGTTCGACAATCCAATGTTTTCTCTGACGACCTCATTCGACAGGAAAGATTTTACACGTCTGCTGACCACTGATTTTGGAATTGCTCATGAGAATGTTGATCGATTTTTTGATTCTGCGCGGGGAATGAATTTTTACGATGACCAGTCGAAAACAACACGCGAGCTATTTGAAGAGTTTTTCCCTGGTCGCGAGGATGTGATTCGCTTGTTGATGGAGCCGATTACTTATGCCAACGGTTCGACGCTGGAGGATCCAGCGCTGACTTATGGCATCGTGTTTTCAAATTTCATGTCTAAAGGTGTTTTCGTATTTCAGGGTGGCACTGACAAACTAGTTAAGTCAATGGAACAGGAATTGGTTGCCAGTGGCGTTGATGTTCGGATTAATTGCGACGTAGAGAAAATTAATGTAGGTGCGGGCGGTGTTAAGTCGGTCGTCGTAAATGGAAAGACGATTAAAACATCAGCGGTCGTTTCAAATGCAAACCTTCGGGCAACAATTTTTAATCTCATAGGAGAGGATAAGTTTGACCGTTCGTTCGTTGACGAAGCGAAAGAGGTTCGGCTCAATAACAGTAGCACGCAGGTCTACATGGCGTTGGGGAACGACGACACAGTGCCACGTGAAACTGGTGATTTGCTGTTCTCGAGTACGGCGGACAGATTCCAAACAGATTTGTTGCTTGATAGAAACGTGACGAGTCGGACGTTCTCATTCTACTATCCGGACACGCGACCAGAGGGAAAAGGAAGAACGTTAATTGTTTCCAGCACAAATGCGAACTATTGTGATTGGGTTGGGATGTCGAAAGAAGAATACGAAGCCAGTAAACAGGATCTCGTTGATACGACTCTCGATGCGCTCGAAAAATATGTTCCTAACAGTCGGGAAAGAGTCGTTCACGCGGAAGCTGCGACTCCCGTGACATTCCAGCATTACACGAAACATATTTCCGGAGCGAGTTTTGGGACGAAATTTGAAGGGTTGATGGTAAGCCGCGCACTGCCTGATCAAATTCGGGGGCTGTACCACGCGGGCAGCTGCGGAATCATTATGTCCGGTTGGCTGGGCACTATTAACTACGGTGTGATTGTAGCTAACGATGTCATTAATCACTTGAGCAAAATGCCCGCCACTTCTCCCGTTGCAGCGAACTGAGATCTTATGAATCCTCACCCGAGTTTAGAAAAAATCCATGCTGCCATTCCTCATCGAGCTCCGATGTTGTTGGTTGATGAAATTGTTATGCAGGATCAGGAATCGATTGTCTGTAGGAAGACGTTTCATTCTGATGAATACTTTTTTCAGGGACACTATCCTGGGCATCCGTTGACGCCGGGCGTCATTCTGTGCGAATCGGCCGTTCAATCGGGGGCGGTTTTATTATCAGAGGTCTTGGACGGAGTCAGCGGTGTGCCTGTTTTGACGCGTATGGGCGATGTCAAATTCAAGCGAATGGTGCATCCAGGAGATACAATCGAGAATCACGTCAAACTCGATGAGGTCGTGTCTTCGGCCTACTACCTGACCGCACAGATTAAATGCAATGGTAAAGTGGTCGCTCGATTGTCGTTTACATGTACGATTGCTCCTTCTGATCGTTAACGCAGAAGAGTTAAAACTGAAAAGCTGGATGTAAACATTGCCATCCCGGGTAGTATGAGTGAAGCGAATGAGTCGTAGTAGCGAGAATTATTTTATATCGGGTAATAGGTATGGACTTTCTTCAATTGGTTGGGAAAACGATTCTTGTATTTGGAGTCGCAAACAAAAAGAGTGTTGCTTGGCATATCGGCAAGACGCTTGAAGAGGTTGGTGCTACCGTGGTTTATGTCGTCCGTAGTCCCGCTCGTAGAGAGTCAGTGTCTAAGCTAATGGGGGATCGGCCATGTTTCATTTGTGACGTCGAGTTTGAGGATCAAATTAAGCGTCTGAGGACTGAGGTTGAAGCCGAGTTTCCTGTCGTCGATGGTCTGGTTCATTCGATTGGATTTGCCGACTATGACGAGTCCGGAGTTAAGCCATTTCATGAGACGACAAAATCACAATTTTTACGGACAATCGATATTTCCTGTTTTTCGTTTATTTCTTTAGCGAATGAGTTCAAAGACCTGCTCGCCAAAGATGCATCAGTCATCACGATTTCCATTTCGACAACCAGAATGGCATCCGAAAATTATGGATTCATGGCGCCGGTCAAAGCGGCTCTCGATAGTTCGCTCGTCTTCCTTTCAAAGAGTTTTAGTCAATTCTCTGAAGTCCGTTTTAATGCAGTGGCGGCAGGTTTACTGAAGACATCTGCATCGGCAGGTATTCCAGGTTTTGTGGATAGCTATATGTTTGCAGAAAAGGTTATTCCAAGAAAACGAGCGGTTTCAACTCAAGAAGTCGCTAATGCAGCGTGTTTTCTGTTGAGCCCACGTTCATCCGGAATCAATGCGCAAGCGGTGATCATCGATGCTGCAATGTCGATTAACTATTTTGATCGCGAAATCGTACAGGACTCGATGAAGTTAAGCTGAATTTGAAATCACCCAATAGGAGTTTGGATTCCGGTTTTTTTCCGGTTACAATATAGCATACTGGTTATTTAATCGTACACATCGAGATTCAAAAGCAAGCATGGGCATTCGGTTTACTTGTAAAAACTGTCTGAATCGACTGAACGTGAAAGTGTCGCAGGCCGGCTGTAAACGAAAGTGCGCCCATTGCTCGTCTGAGGTAATCGTTCCGGTGGCTGTTTCTACGTCGAGCCCGCACGCTGAAGCCATGCCCCGCCCTAAGAAGGCTGCTTCCCGACAGGTAAGTATGATCGGGGGGGCCGTGGAAATTAATACGACAGACAGTATCGTTGTTCAGGAGACGTTGCCCCATCGAATCCGACAGCCCATGAGACGTCCCAAAGATCAACTTCTCAAGCACCGTCCCCCGGATATTGGTGCCGAGGATATCGCGCGGTCCGTTGAGGCGTTTATGCTGGACAAGCCGCAATTGCCACCAAGCATGGGGAAAGTTGATCCTATCCTTCAGGCCCCTAAACAGATTTGGTACTTGCGGAACAAGCAACTAGGAGAGATCGGTCCACTCAGGGGAAGGCTGATGCAAAAGCGTCTCGATGCGGGGGAGGTCACGATCGGATCGCTTGTTTGGCGTGGCGATTGGGATGGCTGGATTCCAGCTGAGAGGGTGTTTCCAAGTCTTGTTGCTGAAGCCGAGCGTCTAC
>CALKNI010000231.1 GCA_938091115.1 uncultured Pirellulaceae bacterium
TACGGACGTACTAATGTCATTGAGACAATCCATGAGGAAAGATCACTGGGAGACCCTTTAAACCTCAACCAAACGCAACCAAAAAATCGACAACGATAGAGAAATCAACCAAAAATCCAAAACAAAAAAAATCTTCGCCGAAAAAAATCTTATTGCCAACGGGGAACGGCGGCAAAGTTATCGCAAGTTTTTATGCCAACCCATCAATGGTTGGTGGCATCAACTCCGAGTCACTAAAGGCACTCGACCCGGAAGAACAAAAGTGGACTTACAAAGGGAATCCCACCGACTTTAGCGAACCGGTGCCTGCGGAAAACTCAAAAATCGCCGCTTGGAAGACTGGAGATAAAGAATTTGATGGAGTTGACTTTCACCAAGTCATTTCGGCGGATGATTTTGACCGGCTGTACGAGAACGGCTGGCAGCTAAAGGTCATCGCGAAATTGGTCGCAGGCTCCTATCGCTTTCAATTGATGCCCAATTTGGATGCAAGCTATTGGTTGCGTGACACCCCTGAAAGTCCTTATGGGACCTATTCAATTCACTTAAATAAATCACTAGATAAGAAAACAAAAATCTCTGTCGCAGGAAATGAGAAATCACAGATCACCATAATTGATCCCCACCAGTACGTAAGAATTGAATTGAAATGCCCCCCGAGGCAAGCCAATTGCACATTCAATGTTTATTCGCTCAAAGATGGTCAAGTACCTGCACAACTCATCGCCACAAAACAAAACCTCAGACCTGCCTTTCAAAAATGGAAGCGACCAAAGTCTTCACAGATTAGAATGCTTACCACTGGTCCACCAAAAAACGATCAAAAGAACCAGTCCAGAACATCCTTAAGTGAAATCTGGATTCACATGGTCGAACTTAAATCGCTAAAGTAACCTAAACTTCCTCTCTGGCGTGAATTTCTCTGATGTAGCCTGCTGCTCCAACCGAGCCAGTCCCGCAATCAACATCCAAATCAAGACTCAATCACTCCAGTCAATAGCTCTCTAATCCCGCCGTCGATTGGGATGGAATCGCCGGTGTCTCGATTGATCAGCACAAAATGAAAAAGCGATTTCAGAGCTACCTTAGATTCCCCGTTCTTGTACACCAATTGTTCGACCTCACCACTGGCCGAACCCAGTGTTTTCAAACAGGTCGTTATCTTAATCTGCTCACCTTCAAAAACAGGAATCCGAAATCGAATTCTCAGGTCTACAATGATAAAGCCGAGTTTCCGTTCAGCGAGCTTTGTGACAAGGCCAATTGACTCCGCGTATTGCCACCGAGCCTCCTCCAGGAGTTCCAAGTGCCGACTATTATTGACGTGACCGAATCCGTCCGTGTGAAAGGTTCGAATCGAGTAATTTGTTTCATGAATCATACGTCGAGTCTAACAAAACCAAGCCGCACACCCAACATCTGACAAACCTAACCTCTAAACGGAAGCCTTCAGCTAATCAACAAACAACAGGCAACTCTGGATTATTCTTAACTTCATTTTACAAATTCAGAAAACTAAAATTTTTGGTGTTGACCATCGAGACTTTGTCCGTAAACTGGCCTCGTCATGAACTCACATTGGTCCCACATATCGAAATTCTCAACAGGCTTGGAGAGCGGTCAAAACCGCTTCAAGGTGGAGACCTATTGCGCACACATGCTTCATGTAAGCCAGTCGATTTGCGACATTTCGCCTATTGGACGAAATCAACAATTCAAGAGCGCACTGCGTTAGAGATCGACTCAATCAAACGATTCTTAAGCCCGTGCTCATCAGCATGGGCTTTTTTTTTAGGCCGGCAATTCATTGCCATTTTGCGGATTCAACGATCATGTTCAAAGAAATACTCTCCGTTTCACTCGTTCTATTTTCGGTTATCGACATCCTGGGATCGCTTCCTGTCGTCGTCGATATCAAAAATCGAGCCGGCAATTTGCAAGTCGTTAAAACAACACTCGCCGCTGGTCTGCTGATGCTCCTGTTTCTCGTAATTGGAGATTCTATTCTCCATTTACTCGGGACCGACGTGAATTCGTTTGCGGTAGCGGGCGCAATCGTGATTCTTTTGATTGGGCTTGAGATGGTACTTGGCGTCCATTTATTCAAACAAAACCCGGATGAGACAGACACTACATCCATTGTCCCTCTGGCATTCCCTTTAATCGCTGGAGCGGGAACCCTTACGACCATCCTCTCCCTGAAATCAGAATTTAGTCAATGGAGCATAACTGTCGGCATCGTCATCAACTTAGCAATCGTTTACGGCGTCCTCAGATCCTGCGGTTGGATCGAGCGTCGACTGGGACACGGTGGCCTATCGGTATTAAGAAAAGTCTTTGGCATTGTTTTACTCTCGATTGCAGTCAGGCTTCTCAGAACAAACCTGTTCGAGCAAATATAAAACCCAACCAGCAGGACAGAAGCTGGCCACAATGGCGTGGCCTACTTTTGAGGAGTTGGCGGCTTAACTTTCAACAAATCACCAATCGAACTTGCTGGATTCGAAGGGCTCAATGACGAGAAATCAAGATCTGGACGAACGCCATTGATCACAGTCTCCGGAACGATATAAACCCATTCTGCTCGCAACCGATTGAACGCAGAAGCTCGTAAATTTGCGGCCTTGAGTGCGTTCGTACGGTCCGCGACCCTTTTCAGGTATTCCTTATTGGTCTGTGCATCAACTTCCGCACCATCATCAACCTTGGGCTTTTCAAGAATTGGAAAGATTGAGCCATCTACCTCTGCGCTGAACAATACGTAATAGCTTAGCTGCAAGTCCTCTTCCGATGACCGACTGGCAAGTCCCCCAATGTACATTGTCATCTTAAGTCCGTCTCTCGTCGTTACCGAAACCTCTCCGCCAGACGACTTGAATCGGTAAACGCCATTTGCAAAACCGACTTTATAAAATCCAAAATTTTCTAGCGACTTAAGTACAGTCGTGTCCAACTCCACAGCAGGCGCTTCAAACAGCTTCTGCATCTCGCTATTTTTCCTAAGGACTCCAGAAAAACTAATGTTGAGCAGTTGTCGATAAATGGACTGGGCTTGCTCTCGCATCTTCGTAGAAATCTGACTGGCCCGCCATTCCTTCCCATTTGCGAGATCAAGCTTCAACAAATTAACTCCGGCCTGGCCAACGTTTAAGGTTGCCCGGTATTTTAATGACTCAGACTCAACACCTTGATTAGCCGTCAGGCGATAATCTGTCACCTGAATTTTTTCAATCGGAATGTTACTACTCAACTGAAACAGATTAGGGTCAACCCACCTGTCAAATTCTGTGGCCAGCGCATTTGGATCAAAATCGACGACATAAACACTTGGTTGACCCGGCACTCGCACGAACCGCTTTTTTCCACTTGGATCATCTTTCAGCTTTGCACCAACGATCAACTTGCCCAGTGGCTTTCCGTTGCGATCCCCCAAGACGATTTTAGTTCCAAGTCCGGAGCGATTGGGTTGCGTCGTGTGATCCTCAGGATCGACGACTCCGTATTCAAAATGGTCCTGTTGGTCCTCCGTCTTTTCCTCGAGAACAAGGATTCCAGTCAGTGAATTCGCTGCGGCTGAAACCTGGCTCGCATTGGACGCGACATATTTTCGATTTTGGAGCAAAACCCATTTTTCACCATCCCGTTCGAGTTGGATTTTTTCGATCTCATTCTTATCGGCATTGAATTTCTCAATTTCAATCGACCGAACTGCAGTCGTATCATACGACTCGAATAATGGCTCCCCCACCATTTCACTCTCGACCACTCGCTCAGGCCAAGGGTAAAAGGAAGCCGCGATGCCCGAAGTGACAACCGCGAGAAGAACCATAAATAGCGTTTTAAAACTGGGTTTGTTCATAGGAAAAATTCAAATGAAAACTTGACACAAAAAATCAAAAAACAATTCGCTCTACGTCCGCGGAACTACTTGAGGCGACGAGCTTTGGAAATTCCTTCTCGCTCTCGCAGACGCCGCCGAGTAAACACAATCAAACCAACTAACATAGGCGGGATCGGCGGGAGAATCACAGCAGCTAATTTAAATTGACGCTGAATTTCTTGAATCTCCAGCTCAGCATCAAGGTCAATTCGACGTTTCTTATCACTTCGTTCATTCTCGAACTCTAACTGCTTGTTCTTATACTTTTCTTGCAAATCACGAACCTGCTGTTCAAGTAGACGTTGCTTTGCAGCCAATTTTTCCGCGTCATAATACTGATTGCTATTCTTTTTACGAAGCTCCTTTTGTATTTCGTCCTCCGTTGGCTTGAGCTTTGCCTTAATATCATTCTCAGCTTTTGCCATGTTCGTCGTGTATTCAATTTGCAGTTGCTGGTCCAAATCAAACACACGTTGCATCGCAGATTCGTAAGTTTTTTCGACAACTGCAAGCGTTACATGATCGACCTTGCGATTTCTTAGCCCGAGGTAAATTTGCTCGTCAGCAAGGGCATCGATCACATTCAAAACAAAACTCATATTTTGGTACCGATATTCTACGCCATCCACAATTGGCGTCTCTCTCATTGAAACATAGAAATCACTGAGTGTGTCAATATCGGCAACGTAAATCACATCTGTTTTTTGCTTGGAAGCGACACTGGCTGCCTCCTTGGCCGGAACGCCTTTGTCCACTTCGTTTCCATGTATGTAAGCCGCCAGCGTGAACTGGCGATTCGCAGAACCATATTGATCATTCTGTCGCTGAATGATATTCGAAACCTTCACTTTTCCGGCAAGATTAGTTTCAACAAGTTTTTCGAATTCTAAGCTGGCCGAAGGAGTCGGCTGAATGTAGCCGGAATATTGAAAATACAACTCATTAACACCACTCGTTGCCGGGTGCTCCGGAGAAAAATAACCTTGCCCATCAGAGACGATCAGTCGCTCTTTTTGATTGAGAATGCTATTTCTCGGGTAGGGGTTATTTGATGACATCTGCCAAACGATAAACGCGTCTTTTTCTGCCACTCTTTGATTGGGATTTACGGTCGACGGTCTCGCAATTGGCTTGTGATCCACATCGAGATCGATTGCATCCCAAAGTTCTTGAATCACTGCCTTCTCCTGACCATTGCGCTGAAAAAGTCGCGGCATGTACGTGGGAGGGATGTAATTAAAGTTTTCGGGAAAGGGCAGGGGGTCTTCAAAAATCGCGATTGGCTGACCAAGCTGAATAGCATTAATTATGTTATCCATTTCTGCGGGCGTAGTTTGAGACGGTTGAACCAGGAGCAAGACGTCGTAACGCCGCTTAATTGGATTGCCATCTCCGTCTTCAATCCACATCGAAATTGGTGTGGATGCGTCAACCTGCTCAACATTGTATTGCTTTTCAATTTCTGTCAGCAATCGCAAGCGCGGGATGCGTGCCAATTCTTGTCCAGTGTTGATGGTCGCACCCATGATCATCGCATCTGTCTGAACCACGCCAATCGTCTTTCGCTCAGTTTGCGAAACAGTATTTATCGAACGCATCAACTCGTATTCAACTGGAATACCGTAGGGCATAAAAGGAAGCACGATGCGCTCGAGACCACTGGAAAAAGCCACCCCAAGAATGACGTCTTCTTCTCGCAGTGCCCCTCTGGACTGACTCATTACCTTGACCGGACGAATCCCGTATTTCTTTTCAGCCAGGATTGCTTCTTCACTGAATGGCTCAACGCCTTGATGCAAGTTCACCTGAATACGACTTCCGCCGAGAACATCAAATTCCCTCAATAAATTCACGAGGTCATATTTGATTTTCACGTACTCACTCGGCACACTCGCCCCTACATACGCCTCGATCTTAATCGGAGGCTTATCCTCATTTTCTTCAGACGACAACGCTTCCAGGAGTTCAGTTGTTACGGGGGCAAGCGTGCTTACCTTGGCATCAGAAATATCGATGCGCAGTCGATTAAGCGGACTGTACTGGACGATCAAAACCGCTGCGACCATCGTCACTGCCAAACAACCTGCTCGCACAAGATAGTGCCACAAATAAGACGTACCGTCACGGCCACCGAGCCAATGGCGCCTACCAATCAAAATCAAACTAAGGTAAACACCGACAACTATGATGCCAATAAAATAACAAATCGATGGAGCACTAATTAAACCGCGGCCAAAAGGCTCAAACCGCTGCAATAAAGACCACTCAAACAACCGTTGAATCCACGCTGAATTTGAAAAAATCACATCAGCGTTAGAAAAAAACGCCAGCGGAGCATTCAGTGCGGCTCCAAAAATGAAACCGACTGTTAGGTTGCTGGTCAGAAACGACGCCACCATTCCAAGGGCAATCATCGATACCCCCATGAACCAGTATCCGAGGTAGGTTGAGAACAATAACAGGTTGTCCAACTGCCCTCCGGTCATCGCCAACAGGACTGCGTAATTTGATAGCTGGGAAAACAATAGAGATACCGTAAAAACCAGCACTGCCGCGAAGTACTTACCAATCACAATATCGAAATCTTTGGCGGGCAGCGTCAACAGCAGTTCATCGGTGCCATGACGTTTCTCCTCAGCCCAGATACTCATGGTGATTGCCGGAATAAAGATCAGCATAATGTAGGGGAGATAAGTATTTAGCTGATCGAAATTAGCCAGATTGGTCGTGAAAAATTCATGGGGCCAGAATGCCGCAAAGGACGTCAATAGGACAAATAAACACAAGAATACGTAGCCGGTTGGATTACTAAAATAACCAATAAAATTTCGTTTCATAACGGCAAAGGCCGCCTGTCGCCAAATCCCAAGTGGCAGCATCAGCAGCACCAGGACCACCAAAAACAACATGTCAACAATTAACATGAATACAAACTCAGTGATTTGAGTCAGCTGAAGGCTCGACTGTGCGATCTGAAGGCTCGTGTCCATAAAAAATCCGCTATTTATATTTCTTCAATAATTTGTAATCAAAAATTCAACGCGTGCACGTTTCAATCTTCATCAATCTCATTGTCAAGTTTCACACCCGTCTCCGCATCGTGACCAGTTAGGTTCGCAAAAACAGCATCCAACCCCTGATGAGTCGGATCAATATCTTCTAACTTTCCGTCGTAGACTTTTCGCCCTTCATTAATCATGACAACGCGATCCGCCATCGCTTCGACCTCTTGCAGGATGTGCGTGGACAGTAAAATTGTTTTTTCCTGGCCCAGTCGCTTCATGGTCTGACGGACACCTCGTATCTGATTCGGGTCCAATCCTGAAGTAGGTTCGTCAAGAATCAAAACATCGGGTTCATGAATTAACGCCTGAGCCATCCCAACTCGTTGTCGATAACCTTTGGACAGTTTGTTAATCGGCTTATAAATCACACTACTGAGAGCACAAAGATCAACCGCTTTTTCAATTCGGTAACGCTTGGTTGCCTTGTTCATCCCGCGAGCTTCGGCAAAAAAATCAAGCAAACTGTAGGGCGTCATCTCTGGATACAAGGGGCCGGTCTCAGGCAAGTAACCCAGCTTTCGAGAACCTGCAAGGCGATCTGTATTCATATCGAAACCAGCTATTCTGGCAACACCTTGAGACGGTGACAGATAACCAGTCAGGATTTTCATCGTGGTACTTTTCCCCGCACCATTGGGTCCCAAAAACGCAACCACCTCTCCCTTGTAAACTTTAAAAGAGACCTCGCGAGTCGCAGCAAAAATCCCATAAAACTTAGACAGTCCGTCTGCTTCAATCATGGGGGTCTGCTCAGTGGATTCTTCAGATTCTTCCACCACCGTTTCGGTTTCAGTTGCCATCGTTTTGCTCTACTGTTTAATTCGCATAGTCTTAAGATTCAGTTGTCTAGTGAGACAACCCTCGGGCGATTTACCAACGCCAACTTCGGCAGAGGCATGCCTCACACCGTATCACCGGTCCCAGTTTACAATCGGCTATTTTGGTTCGAACAATGGGGCTTGTCGAGCGTCTCCGGACACCTTTGAACAACCGTTCAATTCCGACCACGTTTCGTTGGGTTGTAGCGAACGTAACGCCCTCGAAACCTAACTGAAAGGACACCAACTGCTTTGTTGCTACGCTTTCGGCAAATAAACGGTTCATCCTGGCTATCTCTAGTAAACAGAAACAATCAAAGATCAAGCCGACCGATTCAAAATTAGAGCCCAACTAACCACTGCCGTGTCAAACGCCCCATTTCCCCAAAAACATCCTCGTCAGATTGACGTGATCGCTTTGAGACTCGGTAACCGTGATCGACAGAATCTAAAGTGTGAATTGTCGCCGATTTGCGAATCTGCTGATGAATGGGCTCGAACAAGTCAGGGGTAAACAATGGATCCTTGGAGCCAGTGAAAAAGAGAAGTGGGGAGCGAATCTTCGGCAGATGCTGAGCTCGCTCGTTGCTAGGTTTCCCGCGCGGATGCAGAGGAAACGCAAAAAAAACGTATCCTTTGATGTTACTCAACTGGCCATTCGATGCTGCGATTGAAGTCATCCTGCCCCCGAACGAGTGACCTCCAGCAATCAATGGGAGTTCAGGTTCAAGCAACCCAGCCAATTCCACTGCACATTGAACTGTCGACAATGTGACTTCGAGCGAGTCACGCCCTCCCCCTCGTTCCCCAAAGGGGAACTGGTAACGAAATGTGGCAATCTTCTCACGATGCATCGCCTCAGCAATTCGCTGTATATTTCGATGGCGCATCCCAGCGCCCGCTCCATGAGCCAAAACGAGCAGTTCCGTAGCCCCCTGAGGAACTTCCAATACAGACGAGACTTCCGCTTTATCTCGATGAGCGGAAAACAACTGCTCTTTTATTTTCATTGAGCCTTTTCCAAAAGTAGCTCGCAAGGCATCGACATTAGAAGACCTAAAAATCAAATCACCGCAATTCTCAGATCGCATGAAATTCAGAACAAACTAATTATCATTAGCCCGATTTAGGTCTCGCATGAACGAATTGAAGTCAGGTACTCGCTCGGCCGGTGGCCGGTTCACCGCACTGTCTTGGCCTAGACCCTCTGCAGATTCTTCCACCGTCTTCGTTTTTCTACTCCCACTTTTTGGACGGAGCCCAAGACTTCGAAGCGATTTCTCATACTTCTTTTTCGATTCAGGCGTTCCCATTTCAGCTGCATCCTTCATCTCTTCCCAGCGACGCAGGAAATTCTCTAAATCTGCTTTGGTCCAATTCATTTTATCCAGCAATTCAGGATCTGGATCGTAGCGCTGCTCAGACAGCTTTTTTAGCACCATGTCAGTTGCCTTCTTAGCATGGTCAAAGTTCGTCTTGTCGCGATCAAGCAACTCGCCCTGAGGCGTCCCGGCTCCAGCACCAGTCCCCATCGCATTTGAATTCTTACCACCGCCACCGGGGGCAGATGGATTAGACTCGCCCGCCGGAGACCCTTCCGAATTACTACCGGACATCTCACTCCCACTCGACCCCGGCTGATCACCCTCGCCATTCTGACCTTCGCCATTCTGACCCTCGCCGTTCTGACCTTCGCCATTCTGACCTTCGCCGTTCTGACCTTCGCCGTTCTGACCTTCGCCATTCTGACCTTCGCCATTCTGACCTTCGCCGTTCTGACCTTCGCCG
>CALKNI010000232.1 GCA_938091115.1 uncultured Pirellulaceae bacterium
TCAGCAGTTGCGATCGGTTTCAGCAAAGAATTTGCTCGATCAAATCGAGAGAAACTGACCGATCCGAGTACTGCAATAGGGCTGCGAACCAGCAAACTCATTTTCGCTGAATGCTGATTTGAATCTCGCTGACGTTATGAATTTTAGCGAATGCTATTTTTAACATCGAGAATTTGTGAATTCGATACAGAGTTGCCAAATCGCTCAAATTGGTCGAATTGCCAAACCACTTGTTTGGTTTTGGGATCAATTTCGACCAGCAAAGGCTGGTTGGGACCGGCGTGGCAGTTCCCGATCACATAGTTTCCATTGGGCAGAACTTCGAGAGTGGTTACCCAGGCAAGGGTGATTCCAGGAAGCTCATTTTGCTTTAAGTGCCACGCGACTTTTTTATCGTGGGTGACTTCGATTACTGAGTGGCCGTTCCCGGTAGCGATAAGCGTGTTTCCGTTTGTCAGTCGCACTGCAGCAAAGAGCTTGTTCCCCCACGATTCTGAGCCATGTCCGTTCTTTGCTTGCTTACCGAACATGGGAACTTTATACTCCCAAAGTACTTTGCCCGCACCGTCGTATTCCCGCAGTTTCCCATCGCCTTCGTGGCAAACAAGATAGTTACCATTGGCTATTTTTCTCGCGAGTCGAGTATCCATATGCGGATGGGGGTTATCGACTATTAGTTTAACTTCTTTTAAGAGTTTGCCTTCTCGGTCTACTTCGATGATCCGAGCAACACCCGATTCCGCGATCATGATATTTCCATTGTCTAGCGGCTGGAATGCATGGACTTCAACACTTTTTCCGGTGTTGCCATTTTGATTTCCGGAATCATAACTCCAGACGATCTTCTTAGTCTGGCGATCGATTTCGACGACCTGATTCCGTCCTTTTCGAGTAAGAATGTTACCGGACTCAAGCATATGTATATCGTGTATTCCGCCCCATTTCATTTCCCATTCTACATCCCCAAGTTTATTAACAATTGCCAGCTTGCCGTTTCCCTGTGTTACCAATGAATGTTGTGCGGCACTGGGATTTGCAATTAGAAAACAAGCGATCGCAATTAAGATAGATGGAAAGCGGGGCTGGGTGGACATGTTGACCTCAAATCGACGGGAGAATTAGAATAGCGCGGTCTGGATCGTTACCGTTACGGTTCGTTACACGCTGACCGATGATAACATATTTGAATGCGGTCGGAAAATCGCTCAATTTTATTGCCGCTAGTGATGCAACTGCAATCAACGCTTATTACGATTGAGTTGCGAGCGCAGCACCGATTGGCTAGGACCTACTGCAGATAAATCTACGCAGTCCATTCCGCGTTTATGATTTTTTTCTGCCGATCAACACACTTTGCATATAGCCATGATACTTACCGCGAATCTCTAAAATATCAAAGAAGCGCCCCCATGTTTTTTGCAAATAGGCGTTGCTGTGGACCACGAGTGCACGGTAGGGACCAACATCAGTGTATCTAAAACACTTGCGTTCTTGAGGGATGTCGTGTTTCAACAATTCGTCAAACTCCGAGTCCACATCGCGGAATCGTTTGAGCAAACCGTTGTTGTCATCCGCGTCCTGAAGTAGCTTCCAAGTATCTTCATTATGGACTGTGAGATAACAGAGCCCTCCCGGTTTTAGTACTCGATATAACTCCGCAAGCCAAGCAGTTTCGAATGTGTCGATGTGTGTGAAAACGGAAAATGCGCTAACGAGGTCAAATGAATGATCAGCGATAGGTAATTGAGGGATGCAGTTATTGTGAACAAGTTTTAGGCGGGGCGGCATGTAGTCATTAAGCCACCGGATGTGACGACCATTAATATCGGAGCCCCACAAGTTTGGGATTTCGGATTGGGCGCAGAAATGTCGAAGAACTCTCCCGGAAGCACAACCGAAATCGAGATAAGAATTTAGATTTAGCTCGTACTGCTGGGCGACCTGCTTGATTTTCAAAAAATCCGCAAGGCCAGTCATGAAAAATCTCGCATTATAATTTGGGTTGTAACCTTCGCGATCACTGGCGTCGGGAATAGGGAAGGTATCGCGCTTGATATAATCCTCTAGCGGCGTGTCTCCCAGCAAATCCGCGGTAAGGACGTCCTTGGCTTGGAATTCCTCCAATGGCATTTCTGCAGGCGGCTGAGCATTATTAAACGGTGATGTCGAATCGTGGTTTAGTGAAATGTCACCTTCCCAGGTAGGCATTCGAAAATTTGCCCAGTTCGATTCCTGATTCATTTTTTTAACTCGGTAGCGGGGGGGTGTTGTTTTGTCAAACGAATTTGGGGAGGATTGAGATGGCCTAATATGGCGTGAATGGTTCTCGTTTGCCTGCTGAGATTATTACTTAACTTGCAATATTCGTCGACCTCAGTATTAGACTGCAGAAATCCTTGATTTGTTTAACCATGGAAGCATGGGCTGTTCGATTCAATTTAAAGGGGATAGGCTAGACCGCTGTGCTCAGCCAGTTGATTGGAATCCGGGAAATGTCATTTCGAAAAGAGAGTCACGATTCTCGGTCTTTAAAACGCGTTTTACCTCGTATTGAGCAATCTGCCCTCCGCGCAATCTTGAGCACTTCTTCAATTTTTTTAAGTGAACGAAATCTGGTACGTTTGTTTCGCTGGGAAACGAGAAAGCTAAGTCGATTATTGGAAGCCGATGATTCATTCGACGTTTCGCAAGTAATTAATATTCCCCGAGTGTTTGGTGTCTCTGAGTCAAATCGAAACTGGTCTGTGCTGATGGTGCTCGATCACCTTTGCCTTGTCATTGAGGACTGCAAAAAGGCAATTGTCGCGTTAAGCGACGGGGTTGAGCCTCGGGGCGAAATCGATCTCTCTTTTTACGCGCCTAATGAAGACGTTGGGCTTGAGGTGATCGGCCATTTCGAACATTTAACGAGCTGTTTCTGCCGCGACATACAATCAGCGATGAAAGGAGAGACAACCCTTTTAGGACCAGCACAGTTTTCACATCCCTGCTTCGGAAGTATGAACGCGAAGAGTTGGCTTGCCTTTGCAGCACTACACCAAGTCATTCACCGACGGCAGGTCCAGAAAATCATCGTGATGCTGGGAATCACTTAATTCCCGAATACGAGGCACACTAGGTACTACTAGGGAGGTTGCCGGGTGAGTCGTTTTGTTCCCCTTAGAACCCTGAAATGTCAATTTGTTGGTTGTGTGCCGATTGTTAGGGCAGGCCAGCGTTATTGTTTAACACGACGACGCAGCAGGCGATCAGGTTTCTGGAGAAAGGCGACGGTAAGCCTGTTTTGATTGCCGATAATATGTGCAGGGCATGGGAATCGCCCGGCTTAATTGGCGGATTAATTTGGAAGGATTCAAACGATGGAACTAGGTGATGATCCAATTTTGTGGATTGGTTTTGGAATCGCATTCATTGCATTTTCGGTAAGCTTGATTGTTGGAATCAGGCTATTTCAAAAGAGTAAGAGATCGAAGGGGCTGGTTTGTTCTCTTCTTACTTTTAGTTTGTTTTTGTGTACCGCTTGGGTGGGAATTGAAATTCTAAGAGATGGCAGCCTCGATGCGATGGAAAATGATCCTCAATGGTTGGCAGATCAAGAAATGCTTGAGGGACTGGAAGATCTGGAATTCGATATCGAATTTTAAACACGAAGTTTTTCCGTCGAGTTTGCTTATGAATTCACGCAGTATGAGTGGGGAAAAGTGTTCTAAAACATTTCACTCAACTGCTGGGTCGTGAGAATTGGGATTTCCAATCGATTCGCTTTTTCACTTTTGGAACCGGACCCGGGTCCAGCCACGAGATAGTTCGCCTTTTTGGATACGCTGCTAACGCACTTTCCCCCACGCGATTCAACTTCTTTTTCCCAGTGTTTCTTTCCCTCTGGAAATGCACCACTAAAACAGAATGTCTTTCCGGACAGCTTTCCTTCGGATGCGCAAGTTGTCGGTTCTACGAACTGTAAAAGTGCGTCGATTTCCTTTTGGTGAGCTGCGAAAAAATCAGTGATTGCCGTGGCCGTAATGGAACCGATGTCGTCTACGAGTTCGAGTTCTTCAGTCGTGGCGGTGCGTATCTTTTGGAAGGTTCCGAAATGGTCGGCAAGGGCTTTGCCAGCGGATTTACTTGCCGATTCTATTCCAAATGAAGCAAATAGTTGCCAGAGGGGCACTTCCTTTTTTGTTTGAATTGCTGAATGAATTGCCTCTTCGAGAACCTCGTTGGTTAATTTGTCCGGTGCAGGAATCATCTGAATGGCCGCAACCGCGAGGGTTGCCTGCCGGCGGGTCAATCCCGAACTCATGGTGCTGTCGATATCTAATTGATAAAAATCCGCCGGCTTGGTGACCAGGCCACTCTCAAACAATTGAGTGACCCGACTTTCACCAAGGCCAAGGACGCCAAACGTCGCAAGGAAATAACAAAGGGTGCTGATGTTTTGTGCGGGGCAGTTCGGGTTGGTGCAGATGAGTTCCAACATTTCATCCGTTCCGCCTTTTTGAAGTTTGGTCGGGTTAGTGCATGAGGGACAGTCTTTAGGGAAATTTGGCTTTCCTTGACCATCAATTACCTTGATCACCTTCGGAATGATTTTGCCAGCTTTTCTGACTGCGATTCTTGAGCCAATGGTGATTTGGTTACGCTCCATAAATCCAGCATTGTGAAGAGTCGCGCGGGAGACGTTGGTTCCTGCTAACCGGACCGCGTCAAAAACTGCAACGCTTGTCAATTTTCCAGTTCGACCAGTCTGCCACTCGATTGCATTGATGGTTGGATTCGCTTCCTCTTCTCTGAATTTCCATGCAATTTTTCCTTTCGGGTTTCCGGTGAGCGGGTCGCCATGTCGTCCCAGTTGCTCTTGTTGTGCAAGGTCATTGACTCCAATGATGACGCCATCGACTTCGAAATCAATTTTCGAAATATTGTCTTCCAATTTTTTCAAGTCGTCGAATCGAAACAGTTCAGCCTTGATGTAAGGTACACCGAGCACCTTTTTGCAAAATTCGTACCGACCTGTTTCAGTCTGGTAGGGAGGATTTTCGAGTCCTTCGATGCTGTACGCAACAAAACTCAACCGCATGCGTTTGGTCTTTTCGGGGTTTTTAAATTGTCGAATTCCACCCGCGGTATGGTTTCTCGGATTGGCTCTTAGTTTGTCACCTGTGAGGGTGAGGGCTTTTTGAACTTTCTTAAAATCTGACAATTTGCAGATTAACTCTCCACGGATGGAGCATGTGAGTTGTTCAGGCAAGTCCGAAGGGATGCCGTCAACATACTGTACTTGTTCAGTAACGTCTTCTCCGTTAATTCCGTCTCTTGGCCGTAAACCTGCGCGAACCAATTTTCCATTTTTGTAATAGACTGCGATGGCTACGCCATCCAGTTTGTAGGTTTGGTAGAAAAATGACTCTGGATACGAAATCGGTTCATCTTTGTAGGACTTGCCTTCAATCGTGCGGGAGACTTGCTCTACTTCAGAGAAATCAGCTGAGGTGACTGTTTTAGAAATCCATTTAAATAACTGAGTTTCTTGAGTCTCTAGATTTTCGTGGCTCGCCTTTTCGATCGACGTCATGGGTGGGTCGTGCACGACTTTTAAATTCGTTGAAACGAATTCAGAGGCAGTCGCGGTGGAAAATAGATTCGAAGTTGGACGCAGTTCCCGGAGTTGACGCCGGAGGTCATCGTAGTGGCTGTCTGAGACAGTTTCATTTGTGTCGGGGTGGAAGCAATCTAGACCTTGTTCGTAGAGCGTATCAAGGTGACTGATGATTCTCTCGAGGTCGTCAGCGGTGGTTTCATCAGAAGGCAGATGGAGTGGTTTTTGGATTGACTTTTTTGCCATTGAGTGCTTTCGAACCGTTGCTGAATTGTTCTACGCTTTGTTTTAAGGTTCGCTGCGTTGCAGCCTTTGTTTAGGGGGTGGAACTCAAATTGCGAATTTTGGCAAAATCAAGCCCTTGGCTGTGAGGTAATTCTGCCATCGCTCCGCTTTTAAAGGCGAGAGTTCAGATCGACCAATTGATCGGTCGGGCGTATCAGGGCGTTGGTTAAATCCAATTCCCGACAACAAATTATAACGTCACCATGGATCGTGGGCAGACCCGCGCACCAATTTCCGGCCAGTTATGGAGAGCGTTTAGTATCGTGGATCGAATCCTGAATAGCCTTTTTAATGGTTTGCTGATTTTGATCCAATGGGATTTGATCAGTGATTCGTTCCAGCCATTGAGTTAGGCGAACCGAGTCTTCGATTCTTCCTAGTCGTTGGTAGTTTTTGATGATCTCAACCGCTTTGCGATAGGTTTGGGGGGTACTATCGGGGTGCTCTGTCAGTGTTTGAAAAAGGCCTTTCACCTGTTGTCGAGCAACGGGGTCATTTTCACTGCCCAAAAGAGCAATGGTTTTTGGATCAAAGCGGTCGTAAAGTAGATGCTCGCGGTACTGGAGGGCGATTCTGCGAGACTGTTTCCCTAGGAGTTCAAGTAATAGTTCAGCAAGCTGAGTAAATGTTGTCGCCGAGGGAGAATCGGTTTTAATTTTGTTGTGAGCGGCAATTGAGAGGTTGGCAAGTCGAGTCAGGGGGAACTGTTTTGGGCAATTTTCATGAGACGAAGGCGATATTCAGATTCAAATTGAGCAGCCTGTTCAGGTGTTCCGGTCGCCATGAAATCGTATAACGGGGCTAACACTATGGCCAGATTGGCCTTGGCTGCGATATCGCGGTTGTTGTGCGAGCAATATTTTTGGTCGATTTCGAGAAGTGATTTTCGAGTGTCTTGAATCTTCATTTTGCTTGAAACATTTAACGAATCGATGAGGCTGATTGCATCAATGTAGGAAGTGGTCGCAAAAATTTGCTGGGCTTCAGAAAGTGAGCGGGTTAGTAAATGCTGTGATATTCGAGCACGTTCTTGGCAGAGCGCGACACCGATACCCGGAGCTTCTTGCCCCCATGTTTGGTGGATTTTAATCGAACGCTCAACCAGTTGGTCCGTGGATTGGTTCGCGAATTCGGAATCTGCTTCCGAGCCACGAGATTGACGGGGAATGTTTTCATTAGATTTTACCGGGGGGGGCATCGCGATGCGATTGAGAAGAACCAAGCGAGGCTCTGGGATCTGAAAGTTCCGAATTCAGAGCGCTCTTCGGTTTCTTGCCGTTGTCGCTGGCTAGAGCTTCTTGCGATGAATTGCTCAGTTTGTAAACCAACGCGGCGACGGCGCAGACCAAAATAAATCCAACAATTTGTTTCGAATGGAAACGGAGAAATCCAAGACATAGTTCAAGTCGTTCGCGCCAGTCGGTCGATGCGGGCGTTACGTTTGGTTCTGCCGTTTTTTTTTGTTTTCGGTTGGACCCGTTTTTCATGGCGTATCAGATGATTGACGGCTAAAAATCCAATCGCTAACTGGGGCGTGATGGAGGAGGGTTGTTAATCTTTGACAACCACTTCAATATTCCGCCTAGTGTAATTGAAAACGTTGCCAACGTGATCACAACTCTGCCAAGATTCGGACGGGCTGCGATAATGATTAAACAGCTCATCACACCAATTACCAAAGCGGCTGGTAATTTGTTTTTAAGAACCATCAATTGTGGGAAAGCCAAGCAAATCACGGTCAGAAGTGCCCCGACTCGAATGCATAGCCCATGTAATAGTTCATTCACTTCTACTTGAAGGACATAAAAGCTGGCTCCACAGATCAGCAGGGCAGTCGCAATTAAACCAAGTAATAATCGGATCATAGAATTTTCATGATTCGGGAAATGAATTCAAATTCGAATTATAGAATTTCCTGTTTTAGGCGGTTGAGAAGTCGTACTGCGTGACCAATTTCGTCTTTTTGTCGCGTCGGCTCCTGTGGAATCTCCCGTTCAATTGTAAGTGGCCCCCGGTAGCCGATGGACTTCAGGGCATGCAAATAGAGATCCATGCCAACCTCGCCTTCGCCCAGCATTGTTTCTTCTCCCCACTCTTTACCAGGGTTGGCAGCCCAGCGGGCATCTTTGCAGTGAACACTACGAATTTTGTCACCGAGTAAGTTGACCGCTTCAATCGGATTTCCCGCCCCATATAGAATCATGTTGGCAGGGTCAAAATTGACGAATAGATTATCCCGTTGAGTGTCGGCAATGAAATCCAGAAGAGCGGGTGCTGTTTCCTGGCCTGTTTCGAGATGCAAGGCCTGTCCATTGTTCTTCGCATAGTCGCAAAGGTCTTGAGTCACCCCCAGGATCTCAGCGTAACTCGGATCCTGTTTATCATGAGGTACGAAGCCAAGATGAAGGGCAATGACATTACAGCCGAGCATTTTGGCGAAATCAGATATCTCTTTCATTTCTGCGAGGCGAGCGGCCCGCGTTTCCTGAGGCATTAATCCGACGGTTTTCACAACGGTTGGGATATCAGCATAACTCTCACCTTCGAACCCGCCGAAAACCGCGGTCACGGAAATATTGTATTGGCCAAGTCGTGCTAAAATTTCGTCCGCAGTACCCTGAGTGCGATTCCCTTGATGAGGGGCGTGGATTTGAATCGTTGGAATGCCGAGTTCGTGGGCCACTTCGAGGTCGACGCCTAAACCCGCATCTACACTTGTGAATACACCAATTTTCCAGTCTGACAACGTACAGGTCCTCTTTGATTTATTTGCTATGCCGCTTCTTGGTCAGAATAAACCACAAACGGCGGTACGGCAAGCGCTTGCGTATTAGTTTGGATTAGCTCGTTGGGAGAGAGTCTAGGGCCCTCTCGAATAGGATTGAGGGGGGCATCTTTCAGTCAACGAAAAAAGGCCACCGTAAAACGGTGACCTTTCTCGTTTAAAACTTGGGGAAGCGTGATTCCCGAAAGATGATTAATCGGTTTCAATTTTACCGACTTGGTCTTCTTCGATTTCATCCTGAATGATAATTCGTGGAGTCACCATCATCATGAGGTTCTGTGTCTCGTGTCCAATACCGACGTTTTTAAACAGTCGGTTGACGTAAGGCACATTGCTCAAGAATGGAACGCCTCGCTCGGTACGACTTTCATTCATTCTTTTAATTCCACCCATCAGGACTGTACCGCCGTCAGGAACACTGACGACTGTGTTAACTGAGGTTTGAGCTAGAACCGGTAACTGAACGGTAATACCCTGCGTGGTAGTACGCTCAGTTTCGTCTTCTTCGCTTCTTGATCCGCCATCAACCGCTTCGAGCAGGTTGTCGAGTACCGAAGTACTCGATTGTTCTGTCGTTGTACTTCCGTCGAAAGTGAATGTATCGACATCAGTAACTTGCGTAAAGAATGGAACCAATTGCAGGCGAACGAATCGACGATCGTCAGAAACAACGGCCGTAACATTCAGGTTCGTGCCATCTGGTAAAATCGTGATCACTGGTTGGTGAGCGACGGCGAAATCGCCGACAACTGGAACCACTGATGTCACGAACGGTCGCGAAGCACCATCAGTTACACTTGCACTTTGACCATTAAACATGGTGACTGTCGGTGCTTGCGTAATGTTGGTTCTGGTATCACCTTTCGCGGCTTGAATCAGGAAGAAGACTTCGATGTCCGAGAGGATCGCAAAACCGAAGTTGGCTGCCTGTGCTGCCTGGAATCCACCAAAGATAGGTTCCGCTGCAGAGAAACTGTTCTGAACAAATCGCAAGTCCAGGTCACTTGTTGGTGTGAAGTCAACTGTATCGGTTGGTTCACGTCCGACGACTCGACTGCCGCTGACTGTGTCAGCTGTGGGATCGCTCCCAGCGGGATTGTTATCGTTGATACTGAAGTCGAAATCGATTCCAACTCTTTCGAAGAACTCATCCCGAAGACTGACGAAACGAACTTCAACGACGATTTGCACGTCGTTGAGTTCTCGAAGTTTCTTGAGAAGATCCTGGATTTCATCCTGAACTTCCTGCGATTGCGAGACAATCAAGCTAAGGTTAGGTACGAAAGCTTGAAGCGTTCCCAGTCCCTGACCAGTGTCCTGCCATGAATCAGGCTTGATTGTGTTTTGAATCAAGTCGATTAAAGGTTGGAAATCCTGTTCTGACACACCACCGAGCGGCTGGTTGCCGACGGTGCCATAGGTGGGTTGCCCACGATTCGGTCCGTTGTTTCCACCGTACATCGCATTGGCAACAGCCCCATCAAGTAATCCTTCACGCCCCATTCGCTGAGAGAGTGCAAGTTCGGAGACTGAAGCACCATTGGTTGAAACATTCATGAATCCGGGTGATCCGCCGGAAGCCATGTTCGGTTGCATCCAATGCATCTGCATTGGATTTTGGGGAGCCGTAACGGGCATGACCAAGTCACCGATGTAATAGGTTTGTGTCATCAGTTTGGTGGAACTTGCGTTCCGGCTGGTGACTTTGATAACCTCATTTTCAACCACGAACACGAGGCCCGCTGAATTG